>NZ_JBQQCB010000024.1:0-119832 GCF_052246675.1 Nonomuraea sp. KM90
CTGCGCCCCGAACTTCACGCTGATCCGCACCGAGTCGCGCGGCCGGCCGCGCAGCGCCTCGCCGATGAGCAGCTCGTTGTGGCCCATGGCGTAGAAGTCGCCGGTGTCGAGCAGGTTGATGCCGGCGTCGAGCGCGGCGTGGATGGTGGCGATGGACTCGGCCCGGTCGGCCGGCCCGTACATGTCGGACATCCCCATGCAGCCAAGGCCGAGGTCGGACACGGCCGGCCCGCCAGTACCCAAAGTTCTCATACGAGAAGTATGCACCTTGAGATGACAGATTTCAATTTCTGTCATTCCGCGTGAGTCGTTCGGCGTCGGCACGGGAGGCGACCCGTACGAACCTCAGGTGCGCGTTGGCCGGGTCGGCGGCGGCCTCGCGGTAACGGGCGCGGTAGGCCGCGTGCTTGAGCCAGGCGTAGCGGATGATGGACTCGTCCTTGTCGAGCAGGAAGCGGAACGACTCCTTGTTGCCGTTCCACAGCTCGGCGCCGGTCGCCATGCGCCGCAGGGTCCTGTTCAGGAGCCGGCGCATCACGGTGCGCCGGGGCAGGTCGATCCAGACCACGGTGTCGGCGCGCGACCACACCAGATCGCGTACGGCGGAGTAGTTGCCGTCCACCACCCACCCGCCGGCGGCCGTGAACCGCTCGACCTCGGCCCGGAACTCCTCCCGGGGCCGCGGGGTCCAGCCCGGCATGTGGAAGATCGAGTCGAGTTCGAGCCACGGCACGCCCAGCCGCCCTGCCAGCGCCCGGGCCAGCGTGGACTTGCCGGAGCCGGTGTTCCCCACCACGGATACGCGTCGCATCAGGAAAATGTACTCAGCGGCGCAGCGAGGCCACGGCCGCGGCGGCGACGGTGCCGATGACCGCGTTGATCGCGTTCTCTCCGGCGCGGGGGCGGTGGGCGCGGGTGAAGACCGCGGCGGCGTACCGGCGCCCGTCGGGGAACCGGATGACCCCCACCTCGTTGCGCACGACGCCGAACAGCCCGCCGCTCTTGGCCGCGACGCGCACGTCGTCCGGGAACCCCGTCGCCAGCCGGTGCCTGGTGATCTGCTGCCCCATGACCGCCCGCACGTTCGCGCACGCCTCGGCGGGCCCGGCCCGGTCGAGCCAGATCAGCTTCAGCAGCCGGGCCATGTCGCCGGCCGTGGTGCGGATCGAGTGCTCGGGGCGCAGGGCGCGGGAGGCGTGCAGCAGCTCGTCAGGGGGCCCGGCGGGGTGGTGGGCCGCCATCAGCTCGCGCCAGGTGGCCAGGCCCACGTCCACGGCGATGGAGTCGAGCAGGCCGCCCAGCGAGTACGGCACCGCGGTGCCCGCCAGCTTCAGCTCCGCCAGCGTCGCGGCCATCCGGTCGAGCCCGACGCGCTCGACGAGCAGGTCGGTGGCCGCGTTGTCGCTGATCGTCAGCATCATCGTGACCAGGTCGCGCACCGACACCTCGGCCTCGTCGGCGAACACCGACATGCCGGTGGGCCCGAGCGTGGTCTCGCCGGGCCGGGCGCGTACGCGCTCGCGCGGGTCCAGCTCCCCCGCCGCCGCCTGCCGGAACACCTCCAGCGCGACGATCACCTTGAACACGGACGCGGCCACGACGGGCTCGTCGCTGCCGGCGTGCACCTCGCCGTCGCCATCGATCTCCATGACGCACAGCCACCCGTCGCATCCCGCACCGGCCAGCAGTTCCCGGATCTCCACGACCACCTCCTTGATCCATTCTGTCGGGGCGACGGATCAGACGAGATCGCCCGTCTCCATGTAGATCTCGCGCACCACCTCCACCTGCGCGGTGAAGCCGTGGCTCCCGGTACGCGACACGCCCGGGAAGAACGACCCCTCCACCATGTCACCCGCCACGAGCCGCCGCCGGGGCATGTCCAGCCGCCCGACCGTCACGGGCACCGGCCGCTCGAAGTCCTCGCCCGGCACGTCCCCGGGCACCTGCGGGCCGGGGCCGGGGCGGACGGTGCCGGGCACGATCCGGACCGCGAGGACCTGGTCGAAGTCGGGACGGGCGGTGATCACGTGCGCCAGGTGCAGCCCGCCGGCCCGGCCGAAGCACACGTACGTCAGCGGCCTTCCGTCGTCGTGACGCCGCCCGGGATCGAGCCGCTCGAAGAGCGCCACCCGCGCGACCCGGGCGGTGACGCCCTCGGCGATCGGGGTGCCGCCGCGCTCGAAGTGCCCCCGGTGGATGGTGCCGGCCACGGCCGTCCTGGCGGGCCCGCCGCCGGCGGCCGGGTCGAGGTCGAGGATGTCGAACGCCTCGGGCACGAAGGTGTGGATGCCGTCGGCCGCCTTGAGGTCGCGGCGCACCATCTCGCGTACGTCGGGGCGGAAGTCGACCTCCATGAGCACCTGGAAGCGGTGGGCCGGGTGCTCGAACATCGGCAGGTGCGAGAAGTACAGGGGGTCCTCGCCGAACAGCAGCATCCCGTGGACGTCGAACGTCTCCTTGTGGTGGTCGTGATCGTGCATCTTGGCCTCCGCACTCGTGTGGACAGCCGCCAGTAGAGCGCGGTCCGGTGCCGGACGCCTGAGTAGGCGCTACTCAGTCCGCGAGCGACCGTGCAACCGGTGATCAAGCCGCGTGCAATCCCCCCTGGTTACAACATCTCCGGAAGATCCGGAAATGCGCCTCCTGCGAGGGAGGAGAACTGGGGAGAAAGTCGTGAGCACGGGAATCTGGCTGTCGGTGGCGATCACGGGCGGGACGATGCTGATCCTGGCGTGCGTCGGGTTACCGTTCCTGATCATCGCGCGGAACGGGCAGCGGTTGCTGGCCACCGGCATCCCCGCGCAGGCGGTGGTCGAGTCGATGGGCGACACCGGCATGACGGTGAACGGGCAGCCGGTGGTCGCCTTCGTGCTCGGCGTCCGGCTGGAGGGCGGGCAGGCGTACCGGGTGACGCACCGGCAGTCGCTGCCGCGCATCCCCATGGGCGTGGTGGCACCCGGCGCGGTGGTGCCGGTCAAGGTGGACCCGCAGCGGCCCGAGCGGGTCCGCATCGACTGGGCGGCCTGGCGGCCCATGCCCGCGTGACCACGCCCGCGCCCGCATCATCGCAGGTCAACCGGCAGCGACGCCCGCCCTTGTGGCGGGCGTCCGGCGTTTCCGGGCGGCTTGCCCGGCGCCATACCCGCCCGTTCCGGACGGGTTACGTTCCTTTTACGTAAGCCCGTAACCCTTGGCAACACACCTCCCAGACACCTATGGTTCAGTGCAATGCCACACATTACTGGGAAGGTTCATGACGTCTAAGCAGGTCAAGCCGCTGGCCGGCGCCGTACGAACGGCCTCCGGGGCCGTACGACCGGTGCCGGGCGCGCGCATCACCGGTGGTCTGCTCCACCACTGGCAGCGACGCAACAGCACGGCCACAATCCCGCACACCATCGAGCAGCTCCGCGCGGCGGGCAACGTCGCCAACCTGAGCCGCCTCCTGGAGCAGGACCCGGCGCCGTACCGCGGCCGCTACCCCTTCCTGGACACCGACCTGTACAAGACCCTGGAGGGTCTGGCGTACGAGCTCGGCGACGGCGACGCCCCGGAGCCGGTACGGGAGTTCTACGAGGAGGTCGTCGGCCTCCTCGAGCGGGTCCAGGCCGAGGACGGCTACCTCAACTCCTTCTTCCAGGACCCGGCCGCGACCAGGAAGCCGTGGGAGGACCTGGCCTGGGGGCACGAGCTGTACAACCTGGGCCACCTCATCCAGGCCGCCGTCGCCGCCGGGCGCAGGATGGGCGACGACCGGCTGCTGCGCGTGGCCGGCCGCTTCGCGGACCTGGTGGTGGAGCGGTTCGCCGAGGCGGGGGTGTGCGGGCATCCCGAGGTGGAGATGGCGCTGGTCGAGCTGTTCAGGGAGACGGGCGAGCGCGCCTATCTCGACCTGGCCGGCGCGTTCGTGGACCGGCGCGGCGCGGGGCAGCTGAAGCACAGCATCTTCCCCGGCGACTACTTCCAGGACCACCTCCCCTTCCGCGAGCTGCCCTCGGTGACCGGGCACGCGGTGCGCATGGCGTACCTGGCGGCCGGAGCGGCCGACGTGTTCCTGGAGACCGGCGACCGGTCGCTGTTCGAGGCGCTGGAGCGGCTCTGGGACGACATGGTGGCGGCCAAGCTGTACGTCACGGGCGGGCGGGCTGGGCAGCCGCCACTCCGACGAGGCGATCGGCGACCGCTACGAGCTGCCGTCCGAGCGGGCCTACAGCGAGACCTGCGCGGCCATCGCCGTCATGCAGTGGGCGTGGCGGATGTTCCTGGCCACCGGCGGCGCCAAGTACCTCGACGTGTTCGAGCGCGTGCTCTACAACGCCTACGCCGTGGGCCTGTCGGCGGACGGGAAGGCGTTCTTCTACGACAACCCGCTGCAGCGCCGCCCCGACCACGAGCAGCGCAGCGGCGCCGAGGACGGCGGGGAGCCGCTGCGCCGCGCCTGGTTCGGCTGCCCGTGCTGCCCGCCGAACATCGTGCGCTGGATGGCGCAGCTCGCCGACTACCTGGCGGCCGAGCGGGACGGCGCCCTGCTGGTCGCCTCCTACGCCTCGGCCCGGATCGAGTCGGCGGGGCTGGGCCTGGCGATGGAGACGGCCTACCCGTGGGACGGCGACGTGCGGCTCACGGTCGAGCGCGCGGCGGACGGCCCGTACGCGCTGGTGCTGCGCATCCCGGGCTGGGCGCGCGGCGCCACGGTCACCGTGAACGGCGAGCCGCACGCCGGCGACCCGGAGGACGGCTGGCTGGCCGTCGAGCGCCGCTGGTCGGCGGGCGACGAGGTACGGCTCACCCTGCCGATGCCGGTCCGGGCGCACGGCTCGCACCCCTACCTCGACGCCACCAGGGGCGCGGTCGCCGTGGCCCGCGGCCCGCTGGTCTACTGCGTCGAGCAGCAGGACAGCCCGGCGGCCGCCGTCGACGACCTGGTCGTCGGCGTGCCGGAGATTGTGAACGCGAACATCGAGCGGCGGGACGGGACGGTCGTGCTCGGCGTGACCGCCTGCGCCGCTCCCCCGCCCCCCGCGGAGCTCTACCCGGAGCTGCCGCTGGAGCAGGCGCTCCCGGAGACGACGGTCACCGCGACCTTCGTCCCCTACTTCCTCTGGGGCAACCGCGGCCCCGAAGCCATGCGGGTCTGGGTCAGGACCCCGATGACAACCGGAAAGAAGGCGACATGAGGAGAAAGGCGGCGCTCGCGAGCGTCACCATGACCGCCGCGCTGGCGCTCACCGCGTGCGGAGGAGGCGGCGCCGCCGCACCCGCCACCGGCGGCGGCGGCGCGAGCGGATCCGCGGCAGAGCCCGCGACGGGCGGTACGGTTCACGTCCTGGCCAATGCGGACTTCTCCCACCTGGACCCGGTACGCGGCTTCGACGGCGGTGTGAATAACTTCTACCGGCTCATCTACCGGGGTCTGACGACGTTCGGCGCGGGGCCGGGTGCCGAGGGCACGAAGATCGTGGCCGACCTGGCGACCGACACGGGCAAACCATCCAACGACGCCAAGACGTGGACGTTCACCCTGAAGGACAACCTGTTCTTCGAGGACGGCACGCCGATCACCAGCGAGGCGGTCAAGTTCGGCTTCTCGCGGGCCTTCGACCCGGAGGCGGGGATCGGCTCGCCGTACGGCAAGCTGCTGCTCGACGCGCCCAAGGACTACAAGGGCCCGTACCTGTCGGGCGACCTCGACACGATCGAGACGCCGGATGACAAGACGGTCGTCATCCACCTCAAGAAGCCGTTCGCCGACTTCCCGAGCGCGCTGGCGCTGGCGAACTTCACCCCGTTCCCCAAGGGCACCGGAGCCGGGGCCGCGTTCGACAGCAAGCCGATCGCGAGCGGGCCGTACAAGGTGGCGAGCTACCAGCGCAACGCCTCGCTCAAGCTGGTGCGCAACCCGCAGTGGAAGCCGGAGACCGACACCGTGCGGACGGCCAGGCCGGACGCGTTCGAGTGGACGTTCGGCCTGGACCCGGCCACGATCGACGAGCGCATGCTGGCCGGGCAGGGCACCGACGCCGACGCGCTCGGCCAGAGCATCCAGGCGGCGACCGTGGCGCGGGTGCAGACGCCGCAGATCAAGGCACGCACCCTGTCCGGGCTCAACGGCTGCACGACCTACATGGGCATGAACTCCACCAAGGAGCACCTGAGCGACGTACGGGTGCGCCAGGCGATCAACCACGCGATCAACAAGGACACCGTCGTGGCCGCCATGGGCGGGTCGACGCTGGCGGCCAAGGGCACCTCGATCCAGCCGCCCACGGTCGCGGGCCGGGTGGACTACGACCCGTACCCCTACAACGTCGAGCAGGCCAAGAAGCTGCTGGCCGAGGCGGGCCTGTCGGGCGGGTTCTCGCTGACCCTGGACACGCGGGCGCAGCCGAAGATGGCGGCGGTCTCGGTCGCCATCCAGGAGGCGCTCAAGCAGGTGAACATCGACGTCAAGATCAACAACATCGACACCTCGACGTACTACGAGGTCATCGGCACCCCGGCGAAGCAGAACGACATGGCCGTGACCGGCTGGTGCCCCGACTGGGCCTCCGGCGCGACGTTCCTGCCACCGCTGTTCGACGGCCGCAACATCACCGCCAAGGGCAACTCCAACCTCGCCCAGCTCAACGACAAGGGCATCAACGCGAAGATCGACGAGATCGCCGCGATGACCGACGTCGAGCAGGCCAACGCGGCCTACGGCGAGCTGGACAAGCAGATCATGGAGCTGGCTCCGGTCGTGCCGCTGGCCTACGAGAAGCTGATCCTGGTCAACGGCGCCAACATCGCGGGCGCCTACCAGACCGACTCCTACTCCGGCGGCGTGGACCTGGTCTCCGTCGGGCTGGCGAAGCCGACGAAGTAGATGACCGTCGCAGCTCATCCACAGCAGGTGGCGGGCGGCACGCCCGCCACCTCGGGCCGGCGGGTCACGCGCGCGCTGCTGCGTGACCGGGGCGCGGTGGTCAGCGGCGCGTACCTCGCGCTGATCGTCCTGATGGCGATCGGCGCGCCGCTCATCAGCGCGATCACCGGGCACGGCCCCAACGAATTCGACATGGCCGCGGTCGACACCGACCTGGGCGGGGTGCCGCACGGCTCGCTCGGCGGGATCGGCGCCGAGCACCTGCTCGGCGTCGAGCCGCAGAACGGCCGCGACATCCTGGTCCGCATCGCCTACGGCGCCCGCGTCTCACTGATCATCGCGGCCTCGGCCACGGCGCTCACCACGCTGCTCGGCGTGGTGCTGGGCATGCTGGCCGGGTTCTACCAGGGCTGGGTGGACCAGGTGATCTGCCGGGTCATGGACTTCCTGATGGCCTTCCCCGCGCTCATCTTCATGATCGCGGTCCTGTCCGCGCTGCCGCAGGGCAACCGGCCGGTGCTGCTGGTCGCGGTGATCAGCGTGTTCGGCTGGCCGTACCTGGCGCGGGTGGTGCGCGGGCAGACGCTGACGCTGGTCAACCGGGAGTTCGTGGAGGCCGCGCGGGCCTCCGGCGCCTCCACGGGAGCGCTGGTGTTCAAGGAGGTCCTGCCGAACCTGCGCAGCTCCCTCATCGTGATGACCACCCTCGCCGTGCCCGGGTACGTCGGGACCGAGGCGGGCCTGTCGTTCCTGGGCGTCGGCGTGACCCCGCCCACCCCGTCGTGGGGTCAGATGATCTCCAGTTCGGTCGGCTGGTACGCCGTCGATCCGATGTACTTCGCGATCCCCGGCGCGTTCCTGTTCCTCACGGTGCTGTCGCTGACGGTGCTCGGCGACCGGATCCGGGCGGCCTTCGACGCGGGGGAGGCGTCATGATGGCCCGTTACGTGGCCGGCCGGCTCGCCGGCGTCGTGGTGATCCTGTTCCTGGTGTGCCTGTTCACGTTCCTGCTGTTCTTCACGATCCAGCCGGACCCGGCGGTCATGATCTGCGGGAAGACCTGCACGCCCGAGCGCATCGAGCAGATCCGCGACGTGCTGGGCCTGAACCAGCCGTTCCTGACGCAGTTCTTCGGCTTCCTCGGCGGCATCTTCGCCGGGCGCGACTACGGCCACGGCGCGAACCTGGTCCACTGCGCCGCGCCGTGCCTGGGCTACAGCTTCCAGACCAACCAGTCCGTGATGGAGATGGTGGTGGAGCGGCTGCCGGTCAGCGCCACGGTGGCGATCGGCGCGGCGGTGCTGTGGCTGCTCGTCGGGATCCTCGCGGGGCTGCTCAGCGCGGTCAAGGAGGGCACCTGGTGGGACCGGACCGCGATGGGGCTGGCCCTGGGCGGCTCCAGCATCCCCAACTACGTGCTGGCGCTGGCGCTGCAGTACGTGCTGGTGGTGCGGCTCCAGGTGCTGCCGTTCCCGCAGGCGGTGGCGTTCGGGGACGACCCGGTGGTGTGGTTCCAGTCGTACCTGATGCCGTGGATCGTGCTGGCCACCGGCTACGCCTGCCTCTACGCCCGGCTCACCCGCGCCAACGTGATCGACACCCTGGCGGAGAACTTCATGCGCACGGCCAGGTCCAAGGGTCTGAGCCCGGGGCTGACCATGCGCAGGCACGCGCTGCGGCCGGCGCTGACGCCGATCGCGACGATCTTCGGCATGGACTTCGCCGCGCTGCTCGGCGGCGCGCTGATCACCGAGACGGTGTTCGGGCTGAACGGGGTGGGCAAGATGGCCGCCGACTCCATCGCCAAGAACGACCAGCCGGTGATCATGGCGGTGACGCTGCTGGCGGCGTTCTTCGTGGTGGTCGGCAACGTGGTGGTGGACCTCGTCTACACGAGGCTGGACCCGAGAGTGAGGATCACGGCCCGATGAGCGAACTGCTTGTGGTGGAGGACCTCACCGTCACCTTCCCGACCACGCGTGGCCCGGTGGAGGTGGTCAGGAATGTGTCCTTCACCGTCGGCCGGGACGAGACCGTCGGCATCGTCGGCGAGTCCGGGTCCGGCAAGTCGATGACCAGCCTGGCGATCATGGGTCTGCTGCCCAAGGGCGCGCGGGCCAGCGGCAGCATCCGGCTGGACGGCGCGGAGCTGCTCGGCCGGCCGGACCGGGAGCTGCGGCGGCTGCGCGGTGACCAGATGTCGATGATCTTCCAGGATCCGCTGTCGTCGCTGAACCCGTACTACACGGTGGGGCTGCAGATCGAGGAGATGTACCGCGCGCACCGCGACCGCTCCCGCAGGGCGGCGCGGCAGGTCGCGATCGAGGCCCTCGAACAGGTGGGCCTGCCGGAGCCGGAGCGGCGGATCGACTACTACCCGCACCAGTTCTCCGGCGGGCAGCGGCAGCGCATCATGATCGCGATGGCGCTGGTGTGCGGGCCCGAGCTGCTGATCGCCGACGAGCCGACCACGGCGCTGGACGTCACCGTGCAGGCGCAGATCCTGCGCCTGCTGGCCGACCTGCGGCGGCAGAGCGGCACCGGGATGGTGTTCATCACCCACGACCTGGCCGTGATCAGCTCGATCGCGACCCGCGTGCTGGTGATGCGGCGGGGCGAGCAGGTCGAGTACGGCACCGCCGAGCAGATCTTCGCCGAGCCCGGGCACGAGTACACGCGGATGTTGCTGGAGAGCATCCCCCGCATCGACGACGAGGTGAACGCATGACGCTGTTGCGGGCCGAGGGCCTGACCAAGCGGTTCGTCTCCCGCGGGCCCCTCGGGACCAAGGCCGCGTTCACCGCCGTGGACCAGGTGAGCTTCGAGGTGCGGCTGGGCGAGACGCTGGCCGTGGTCGGCGAGTCCGGCAGCGGCAAGTCGACCACCGCCCGCATGATCGCCAAGCTGACGGACCCGACCGAGGGCACCCTCGAGTTCGAGGGCGAGGACGTCACCGCCGCCAAGGGGGCCGCGCTGGCCCGCTTCCGGAGCAACGTCCAGGTCGTCTTCCAGGACCCGTTCTCCTCGCTCAACCCCCGCCACACGGTGGAGCGGATCCTCATGGCGCCGCTGGTCTACCAGGGCATCGCACCCAACGGCAGCCGCCGGGCGCACGCCAAGGAGCTGATGGAGCGGGTCGGGCTGAACCCCGACCACTCGCTGCGCTACCCCGCGCAGTTCTCCGGCGGGCAGGCGCAGCGCATCGGGATCGCCCGCGCGCTGGCCGTCAACCCCAAGCTGGTGATCTGCGACGAGGCCGTCTCGGCGCTGGACGTGTCGGTGCAGGCACAGGTGATCGAGCTGCTGCGGCGTCTGCAGCGCGAGAGCGGCTTCAGCTACGTGTTCATCGCCCACGACCTGGCGGTGGTGCGGCAGATCGCGCAGCGGGTCGCGGTCATGAGCAAGGGGCGGATCGTCGAGCTCGGCTCCACGGAGCAGGTGTTCGGCGACCCCCGGGACGAGTACACGCGCACGCTGCTCGCGGCCATCCCCCGGATCAACCCGGAGTGGGACCGCCGCAGGAGGGAGAGGTCTTGATCACCGCGACTTACACGATCCCCGGCATGCGGGTGCGCGACCACGTCGAGCGGGTGCCGCTCGACTGGGCCGACCCCGAGGCGACCATCACGGTGTTCGCCCGCGAGCTGGTCGACCCGGCGCGCGACGGCGAGGACCTGCCCTGCCTGCTCTACCTCCAGGGTGGGCCGGGCGGCAAGGGCCCGCGGCCGGTCGGCACGTCGGGCTGGCTGGGCCGGGCGCTGGAGAGTTACCGGGTGGTCCTGCTGGACCAGCGGGGCACGGGCCGCAGCTCCCGCATCGACGGCCGGGTGATGAGCGCGCTCGGCGCCGAGGAGGGCGCCGGCTACCTGGCCCGCTTCCGCGCCGACTCGATCGTGGCCGACGCCGAGCACCTGCGCAGGACGGTGTTCGGCGGGCGGCGCTGGTCGACGCTGGGGCAGAGCTACGGCGGCTTCCTGACGCTGACGTACCTGTCGAACGCGCCCGAGGGGCTGAGCGCCTGCTACGTGGCGGGCGGCCTGCCGTCGCTGGACCCGGACGCCGCGGAGGTCTACCGGCGCACCTATCCGCGGGTGGCGGCCAAGAACGCCGAGTTCTACCGCCGCTACCCGCACCACGTGGAGACGACGGCGCGGCTGGCCGACCGGCTGGCCGAGGGCGACGTGCTGCTGCCCGACGGGGACACCCTCACCGTGCGACGGCTGCAGTCGCTGGGCATCGACTTCGGCATGAAGCCGGGCTACGAGCGCATGCACTGGCTGCTGGACGAATCGCCGGAACTGCCGGAGACGTTCCTGCACCAGGTGCTGGCCCGCTCCTCCTACGCCGACAACCCGCTGTTCGCCGCGCTGCAGGAGAGCATCTACGGCTCCGGCCCCGGCGCCACCGCGTGGGCGGCGCAGCGCGAGCGCGCCCGGCACCCCGCCTTCGCCGAGGACGCCCGGCCGCTGCTGTTCACCGGGGAGATGATCTACCCCTGGATGTTCGAGGAGATCCGCGCGCTGCGCCCGTTCCGCGGCGCGGTCGAGCTGCTCGCCGAGCGGGACGGCTGGCCGCCGCTGTACGACCTGGACCGGCTGGCGGCCAACGAGGTGCCGGTCGCCGCCGCCGTCTACTTCGACGACATGTACGTCGACTCGGGCCTGCAACTGAACACCGCCGCCAGGGTCGGCAACACCCAGGCCTGGGTCACCAACGAGTACGAGCACGACGGCATCGGCGAGGAACGTGTCTTCGCCAGGCTCACCCAGCTCGTACGCGACATAGGAGGAGGAATCACCGGTGAGTGACGGCAGGCTGCCCAGGCTGTCCGAGATCCCCGCGTTCGCCGAGTACATCGCCCAGGGCTGGGACTCCCCCGCCCGCGAGCCGGGCCTGGTGCCCGGGGCCGCCGAGGCCGCCGCCGGCCACCGGGCCAGGCTCGCCGCCGCCCTGCCCGGCCGCACGGTGGTCGTGGCGGCCGGCCGGGCTCCCGTACGCAGCAACGACACCGCCTACGACTTCCGCGTGGACAGCGACTTCTACTGGCTGACCGGCTGCGCGGCCGAGAACGCGGTGGCCGTGGTCAGGGACGGCGCGGCCACCCTGTACCTGCCGCCGCCCGCCCGCCCCGGCGACACCGGCTTCTACGCCGACGCCGCCTACGGCGAGCTGTGGGTGGGCCCGTCTCCCTCGCTCGCCGAGTGGTCGGCCGCCCTCGGGGTCGAGGTGCTGCCGCTGCCGGACTACCCGGGCCCGCCGGACGGCGCCCTGGTCACCGACTCCTCGCAACAGGTGCGGCAGGTGCTGGCCGAGCTGCGCATGATCAAGGACGAGTGGGAGGTCGGGCAGCTGCGCGAGGCCGTGGACCGCACGGTCGAGGGCTTCGCCGCGGTGCTGGCCGAGGTCCCGGCCGCGATGGCGGGCGGCGGCGAGCGCTGGCTGCAGGGCACGTTCGACCGGTACGCCAGGACGTACGGCAACGGCCCCGGCTACGCCTCCATCGTGGGCAGCGGCCCGCACGCCCCCACCCTGCACTGGGTGCGCTGCGACGGCCCCGTCCTGGACGGCGAGCTGCTGCTGCTCGACATGGGCGTGGAGACCCGCAGCCACTACACCGCCGACGTCACCCGCACCTTCCCCGCCTCGGGCGCCTTCTCGCCCGCCCAGCGGCAGGTGCACGACCTGGTGGAGCGGGCGCACCGGGCGGGGCTGGCGCAGGTGGCGCCGGGCCGGCCGTTCACCGCCTTCCACCACGCGGCCATGGAGGTCATCGCGCGCGGCCTGCACGACTGGGGGCTGCTGCCGGTGTCGGTGGACGAGGCCCTGTCGGAGACCGGCCAGCACCACCGCCGCTACCTGATCTGCGGCATCGGCCACCACCTCGGCCTGGACGTGCACGACTGCGCGCAGTCGAGCCACGAGGCCTACCAGGGCGCCCGGATGGCGCCGGGCATGGTGCTGACCGTCGAGCCCGGCCTGTACTTCCACGCCCACGACCGCACGGTCCCGCCGGAGCTGCGCGGGATCGGCGCGCGCATCGAGGACGACCTGCTGGTGACGGCGGACGGCGCGGAGATCCTGTCCGCCGCGCTGCCCATCGACGCGAGCGGGCTGGAGAACTGGAACAAGGAGAACGTATGACCCGCCCCGTGTGGCACGGCGTGCATGTCGCGACCGCGCTGCCCTTCCACGACGACCTGTCCGTCGACTACGACGGCTACGCCGAGCACGTGCGCTTCCTGGCCGAGGGCGGCTGCGACGGCGTCTGCCCGAACGGCTCGCTCGGCGAGTACCAGACGCTGACCGACGAGGAGCGGGCCCGCGTGGTGCGCACCGCGGTCGAGGCCGCGCCGGAGGGCTTCCACGTCATGCCGGGCGTGGCCGCGTACGGCGCCGCCGAGTCGCGGCGGTGGGCCGAGCAGGCGGCCGAGGCGGGCGCCTCGTCGGTGCTGCTGCTGCCGCCGAACGCCTACCGCGCCGACCGCCGGGCCGTCGTGGGCCACTACCGGGAGGTCGCCAGGGCGGGGCTGCCGGTCGTGGCCTACAACAACCCGATCGACACGAAGGTGGATCTGACGCCCGACCTGCTCGCCGAGCTGCACCAGGAGGGGCTGATCGTCGGGGTCAAGGAGTTCAGCGGGGACGTGCGCAGGGCGTACGAGATCGCCGAGCTGGCGCCCGGGCTGGACCTGCTGGTCGGCTCGGACGACGTGCTGCTGGAGCTGGGCATCGCCGGCGCGGTCGGCTGGATCGCCGGGTACCCGAACATGATCCCCCGGGCCACGGTGGAGCTCTACCACCTGGCCGTGGCCGGCGACGTGGCCAAGGCCCTGCCCCTCTACCGGGACCTGCACCCGCTGCTGCGGTGGGACTCCAAGACGGAGTTCGTGCAGTCGATCAAGCTGTCGATGGACCTGGCCGGGCGCAAGGGCGGCGCCTGCCGCCCGCCGCGCACCGCCCTCACCCCCGAGACGGCGGCCAGGATCACCCGCGACACCGAAGCGGTCCTGGCCAAGGGCTACCGCTAACCCAAAGAGCCCCTCGGAGTGAGCTCCCGTCACCCCCGCCTTCCCCTTCAAAAGGACCCCGCCGGAGTACGGCGGGGCGGGAGGCGGCGGGCGGTCAGCCGGCGCCGTACCGGGCGTGGGTGGCGGCCGCGGTCAGCGCCGCCGCCCGCGCCGCCTCGGTCGGCGTGAACGGCAGCTCGGGCCGCCTGATGAGCAGGGCGCGGTCGGGATTGACGGAGATGACCATGGTGGTGTTGAGCTCGGCGCCCTCGTCCACGGTGTCGCCGGGCCGCCGCCACTCCACCCGCGGGACGCGCAGCAGCTCGGCCATGGCCTCCGGCAGCCGGTCGGGGTCGGCGCTGACCCGCTGCGCCAGCACCAGCGCCTGCACGCCGGGGTCGGTGAGGTCCTTGACCTGCGCGGGCACGATCACGACGTCGTGCCCGCCCGCCTCGGCCAGCGCGCGTGCCAGCACACCGAGCGCCAGGTCGCGCGGCGCCTCGATGACGAACTCGTCGAGCGCGTCGCACCCGGCCGGCGTAATGGCGCTGCTGCCGGTCGGGGCGATGTGCAGCGCCAGTATGTTGCAGCCCAGCCGGCCGAACGCGCCCGCCACGTTGGCGAGCCTGCCGGGCCGCTCCACCACGCGCATGCGGATGCGCCACAACGCCATGGGCTGCCCGGCGCCGTCGTCCACGGGCAGCGGCGCCGCGCCCCGCCGGGGGCGGTGGCCGAGCCGTTTGTGGATCGCGGCTCCGGCGATCAACGCCACGCCCAGCCCGACCAGGACGACGGGGCCCGGATCATCGTGCCCGAGCAGGGTCGCGAGCAGGTGCGCCAGGCCGACCGCGAGGAACAGGGCGGCAAGCTCGGCCAGTTCCCGCCGCCAGGAGCGGCCGTGCCCGGTACGTGGGTGAATTACCTTCGGTGCATCGCTCATGACCCCCAGTCTGCGTGCACCGTGTTACCTGATCATGGGTGTCGCGGTTGCGGCGGCATTAAACCGGATTCACCACTTGGCCCGAAATCAGCCGCCGCTTTACGGTCCGCCAACCTCAGGAGACCTTGGCGGAGGAGGCCGTCCAGGTGTTGCACGCCGCCGGTGAGGAGGCGCGGAATCCCTTGACGAGCCAGGCGGCGATGTTGCGGCCCTTGCCGTGGTCGCGGACCTTCGACTGCTCGTCACCGCTCTCCCGGATGATGTCGAGCAGGTACTCCCAGTCCTCGTCCGTACGGTCGAGGGAGTCCCAGACGCTGCCCATGAAGACGCCCGCGAGGCACTCGGCCTGCAGCTCGTTGCGGCGGGTCTGCTCGTTCAGCTCGCTCTTGCCGTCGTAGGGGTAGCGGTCGTAGGCGCGGGCCATGCCGGTGATGCGCTGCACGTGATGCCCGTACTCGTGGGCGGCCAGCCTGAAGAGCCACAGGTCCGAGGGGTCCTCGAGGACGTCGCGGTTCAGCAGGACGATGAAGCGCTTCTCGGCGTCGCAGTACATCGCCTGGGCCTCGCCCCAGGAGGATCCGCAGTAGCGGCGCGGCTTGGTGATGAAGCCGATCCTGGCCTTGGCGAACGGCAGGCCGGCGCGCTTGAAGTGAGCGCCCCAGATGGTGTTGAGACAACCCAGCACGGACGTCAGGTAGCGCTTGGCCATGGCGGCGTCGTCCGGCTCGACCTCACGCTCCTGGCACTGGCTCGGCTGGAGCTTGCCGGTGCCGTACAGCTTGTTCGCGGTCAGGACGCGGTCCTTGATGGGGTACGCGGCGGCGTGGGCGGTGTTCGCCGGTAAGAGCAGGGCGATCAGGAGGCCGGCGAGAAGGGTGGAAAAGCGCATGATCGGCATCATAGAGGGAGCCGTCCGCGGGTTCTGTGCCCGGCGGAACAGGGCCGCGGCGGGCGTCGGCGCCGCATCGTGAACGGGGGGTGAATTCTGCCGTACGGTCGCCTTTCCACCCGCGCGCGGCCCACATTGTCCCTTCCATAATTCCAGTCATGGGGGTTATTTCAGGAAACGGGGTTCAATGAAGCGATGGATCGGCGTCATTCTGGCCGCGGTTCTGGTCGGGGTGGCGGTGGTCGCGATCGTGACCGGGAATCGGGGGGAGCCGGAGGCGGCCCTCGTACGGGGTGTCATCGGGTCGGAGAAGAAGCCGTTCTTCGACGGCCCGCGCGTCAAGGCGGCCTTCGCCAAGCACGGCCTGCGCGTCGAGGTGGACACCGCCGGGTCCCGGCAGATCGTCACCGACGTGGACCTGAGCCGCTACGCCTTCGCCTTCCCCTCCAGCGTCCCGGCCGCCGAGCGGATCAAGCGGGACCGGGGGGCGACGACCACGTACTCGCCGTTCTACTCGCCGATGGCGGTGGCCACGTTCGAGCCGATCGCGGCCCTGCTGGCGAAGGCGGGCGTGCTCAGCGATTCCGGCAAAGGCCACCAAACCTTCGACATAAAGAAATATCTCGAACTAGTGGCTAAAGGCACTAGATGGGACGAAATTCCGGATAATTCGGATTATCGGGCACGGAAGCGGGTGTTGCTTACCACGACCGACATCCGTACCTCCAACTCCGCCGCCATGTACCTGTCCGCGATCGGCTACGTGGCCAACGGCGAGGACGTCATCAGCTCCGACGCCCAGATCGCCGAGATCGCGCCCCTCGTCGCGCCGGCCGTGCTCGACCAGGGCTTCTCCGAGTCCACCAGCGAGGCGTCGTTCGACGACTACCTGGCGCTGGGCGCCGGCAAGACGCCGATGCTGGTCGTCTACGAGGCCCAGTATCTCGCCCACGTCTTCGCCGCCGACGGCGCGATCAAGCCCGAGATGCGGCTGGTCTACCCGTCGCCGACCGTGCTCAGCAAGCACACGCTGGTCCCCCTGTCGGGTCCCGGCTCCCGGGTCGGCGAGCTGCTCACCAAGGACCCCGAGCTGCAGTCCCTGGCCGCCGCGTACGGCTTCCGCACCACCGACCCGCGGGCGTTCGCCGGCCTGGTCGCCAAGACGAAGGCGCCGGCCGCCGCCGACCTGGTGGACGTGGTCGAGCCGCCCACCTGGGAGCGGCTGGACCGGCTCATCACCACCATCGACTCCGCCCGGCCCTAGCAAGGGAGATCCCGCACGTGTCCGATCTGGTGCTCACGCCGCCCGCGCCGGTCACCCCGGTACCGGCCGAGACGGCGGCCACCATGCTGCCGATGGCCGACGAGCGCGCGGCCGAGCTGACCGCCAAGGCGAGGGAGTTCGCCGGGGAGCTGAGCGGGTTCGACCCGCGCTCGCCCGAGTTCTCCCGCAAGGTGCACGACATCTCCTCGATGGGCGACACCGAGATCAGGTCCGCCTCGCAGGTGGCCAACCGCATGCTCAAGCGCCCGGTCGCGGCGCTGGACGCGGCCCGGGGCGAGGGCGCCGACGCCCAGGCCAAGGTGGCCGGCGGGCTGGTGGCCCTGCGCCGTACCGTCGTGGACCTGGACCCCAAGCAGGCGGCCGGCGGGCCGCGCAAGCTGCTCGGGCTCATCCCGTTCGGCGACCGGCTGCGCGACTACTTCGCCAAGTTCCACTCCGCGCAGAAACACCTCGACGACATCATCCGCGCGCTCAAGTCCGGCCAGGACGAGCTGCTGCGCGACAACGCCGCCATCGAGGGCGAGAAGGCCAACCTCTGGGAGAGCATGACGCGGCTGCAGGAGTACGCGGTCATGGCCCAGGCGATGGACGCCGCCCTGGAGGAGCAGATCGTGGTGGCGAGCGAGGAGCGGGCCACGGCGCTGCGCTCCGACGCGCTGTTCACCGTCCGCCAGAAGCACCAGGACCTGCTCACCCAGCTCGCCGTCTCCGCCCAGGGCTACCTGGCCCTCGACCTCGTACGCAAGAACAATCTCGAGCTCAGCAAGGGCGTGGACCGGGCCACCACGACGACGGTCTCGGCGCTGCGCACGGCGGTGACCGTCGCCCAGGCCCTGGCGAACCAGAAGCTCGTGCTCGACCAGATCACCGCGCTCAACGCCACGACCGGCGACCTCATCCTGGCCACCAGCGAGATGCTGCGCACCCAGGCCGGCGCGATCCAGAACCAGGCCGCCGCCACGACCGTGGACCTGGACACGCTGCGCCAGGCCTTCGACAACGTCTACGCCACGATGGACCTGATCGACTCCTTCCGCGCCAAGGCCGTGGACAACATGGCCGCCACGGTCGACAGCCTGTCGTCGGAGCTCGAACACGCCAGGACGTACCTGGAGCGCGCCAAGGAGACGGACCGATGAGAGCACGCCCGGCGCGCTGGGCGGCGGCGCTCGTCCCCGCGCTCCTCCTGGCGGCGGCCTGCGCCCCCGGCGGCGACCCGGCCGACGGCCCCGACGTCCTGCGCGTCCTGGCCGGCAGCGAGATCAAGGACCTCGAGCCCCTCCTCAAGCGCGCCGAGTCCGAGGCCGGGGTCCGCGTGAAGCTCACCTACACCGGCACCCTCGACGGCGCCGAACAGGTCGCGAGCGGCCGCGCCGACGGCGGCCTGGACGCCACCTGGTTCTCCTCCAACCGCTACCTGTCACTCATCGAGGGAGCCCAGAACAAGCTGTCCACCCAGACCAAGATCATGGTCTCGCCGGTGGTGCTCGGCCTGAAGCCCGCCAAGGCGCGCGAGCTCGGCTGGGAGGCCAAGCCCGTCTCCTGGTCCGACATCGCGGCGGCGGCCAGGGACGGCCGGTTCAGCTTCGGCATGACCAACCCCGCCTCCTCCAACTCCGGCTTCTCCGCCCTCGTCGGAGTGGCCGCGGCGCTGTCGGACGCGGACGGGGCGCTCAGCGCCGGCCAGGTCACCTCCGTCACGCCCCGGCTGAAGGAGTTCTTCTCCGCGCAGCGGCTGACGGCCGGCTCGTCGGGCTGGCTGGCCGACGCCTACGCCCGCGACCCCCGCGTGGACGGCATGGTGAACTACGAGTCGGTGCTCCTGGGCGCGCGCGAGCCGCTCACGCTCGTCCACCCGGCCGACGGCGTGGTCAGCGCCGACTACCCGCTCACCCTGCTGGCCTCCGCCCCGGAGGGCAAGAAGGCCCTGTACGGCAAGCTCGCCGCCTGGCTGCGCACCCCCGCCGTACAGAAGGAGATCATGACCGGCACGCACCGCCGGCCCATCGTCAACGGCGTGCCGCTGGACCCGCGCTTCGGCTCGGCCCAGCTCATCGAGCTGCCCTTCCCCAACCGGCGCAGCACCGCCGACGAGCTGATCTCCACCTACCTCAACCAGATGCGCGTCCCGGCCGAGGCCAGGTTCGTGCTGGACACGTCCGGCTCGATGCAGGGCGACCGGATCGACGCGCTGCGCCAGGCCCTGGTGGCGCTGACCGGCGCCGACACCTCCGCCTCCGGCGCCTTCTCCCGCTTCCGCAACCGCGAGACCGTCACGATGATCCCGTTCAGCGGCACGACGAGGCAGCCGGTCCCGTTCACCGTCCCCGAACGCGACCCCGCGCCCGTCCTCGCCGAGATCAAGCAGTTCGCCGAGGGGCTGGACGCGGCCGGCGGCACGGCGATCTACGACAGCCTCAGGGCGGCCTACGACCGGCCGCTCACGCCCGGCCACTACACCTCGATCGTGCTCATGACCGACGGCGAGAACACCGACGGCTCCGACTACGCCGCGTTCGAGGCCCACTACCGCTCCCTGCCGGAGGAGCGCCGCCGGCCGCCGACGTTCGTGGTGCTGTTCGGGGAGAGCGACGTCGAGGAGATGCGCCAGGTGGCCGAGCTGACCGGCGGCGCCGTGTTCGACGCCCGCACGACCTCGCTGACCGGCGCGTTCAAGGAGATCCGTGGCTACCAGTGAGCGGATCCTGCGCTACCTGGGCTCGACCAGGAACATCGCCGGCTCCAGCCTGGCGCTGCTCGGCCTGCTGGGCCACTTCCTGGGGCTGACCGGCGCGTTCTGGCCGGTGGTCGTGCTCGCGCTGTACGGGGCGGGCGCGCTGCTCGCCCCGCCCGAACGGGTCCGCCTGACCATCTCCCACGCCGAGGTCGAGACGCGGGCGCTGCGCGCCGACCTGGACGGGCTGCTGCGGCGCATCGACCGGCGCTTCCCCGAGGACGTGCACGCCGCCGTGCACGGGCTGGCCGAGGTCATCGGCGGCGTGCTGGCCAGGGCCGAGCAGCTCACCGCCTCCCCCGACCAGCTCCACGTGGTCTCGCAGACCATCCGCCGCTACCTGCCCGCCAGCCTGGAGGCGTACGCGAACCTGCCCCGCCGCTACGCCCTCACCCGGGGGACCGGGCGGGAGCGCAGCGCCCACGAGGAACTGCTGGCCCAGCTCGCGCTGCTCGACGCCCAGATGGGCAAGGTCGCCGAGGCGATCCACCGGGGCGACGAGCAGGCGCTGCGCGACCAGGGCCGGTTCCTGCGCGACCGGTTCGGCGGCTCCGAGCTCGACCTCGGCTGACCGGCCCAGGCATCCGGCACCCCGGCGCTACACCCTCTCCAGCTCCACCAGCAGCGCGGACGCCGGCCGCAGCGCCGGGGCTGGCAGCCCCAGCTCACCCAGCACGGAGCCGGGCAGCCGCACCGGGGCCCCGTCCGCCGGCACGGCCCACGCCGGCAGCGCCGCCCGCTCGGGGGCCGGGCCCGCGACGCGTACCTCGTACACGGCGTCCGGGTCGAGCCCCGGCAGCCGCAGCGGGCCGGGCACGAGGTCGGTCCGCGAGGTGAGCTGGACGTACGCGTACACCGCCCGCTCCGGCAGCACCACCCCGTGCAGCAGCGCCGACGAGTCCGGATGGTCGGCGCGCACCACCCGCCCCGCGTGCAGCAGCGGGCGCAGCCGCTTGTGCAGCGCGATCCACGTGGCCAGCTCCTCCAGCTCGGCCTGGCTCGCCGAGGTCAGGTCCCACTCCACGCCCATGTGCCCGAACAGCGCGGTGGCGGCGCGGAAGGCCAGCGGCAGCGACCGGCCGGTGACGTGGTCGTGCGGCGCGCCGACGTGGCAGCCCAGCCGCTCCGGCGGCACCAGCAGCCCGGTCCAGCGCTGGATCGCCTGCCGGTCGAGGGCGTCGTTGCTGTCGGAGGTCCACACCCGGTCGGTGCGCGCCAGGATGCCGAAGTCGACGCGCGCGCCGCCCGACGAGCACGACTCGATCTCCAGCCGGGGGTGGCGGGCGCGCAGCTCGTCCAGCAGCCGGTACGTGGCCAGCGTCTGCGCGTGCACACCCGCCACCCCGGCGTGCACCGGCTCGGCGATGTCGCGGTTGTGATCCCACTTGATGTAGTCGAGCGCGTACTCGCCGACCAGCGCGTCCAGCCGTTCGAGCAGGTACGCGTACGCCTCCGGCCGGGCCAGGTCGAGCACCTGCTGGTGGCGCTGCGGCGGCGGCATGCGCTCCGCCCGCCCCAGGATCCAGTCGGGATGCTCGCGGGCCAGGTCGGAGTCCGGGTTGACCATCTCGGGCTCGAACCACAGGCCGAACTGCATGCCCAGCTTGCGCACCCGATCGGCCAGCGGGTGCAGGCCGTCCGGCCACACGCCCTCGTCCACGTACCAGTCGCCCAGGCCCGCCCGGTCGTGGCGACGGTGGCGGAACCAGCCGTCGTCCAGCACGAACCGCTCGATCCCGGCCGCCACCGCCCTGTCGGCCAGCTCCAGCAGCCGGTCGAGGCCGTGGTCGAAGTAGGTGGCCTCCCAGTTGTTCAGCGTGACCGGGCGTACCGGGAGGGGGCGGGCCCGCAGGTGATCGTGCAGGCGGGCGCCGGCGTCGTCCAGCCCGGCGCCGGACCAGGTGAAGTACACCCACGGCGTGCGGTAGCTCTCCCCCTCCCTCAGCACGACCTCGCCCGGCTCCAGCAGCTCGCCCGCCGCCAGCAGTGACACGCCCTCGGGCAGCCGCTCGGCGTAGTGCACGTGGTCGCCGCTCCAGCCCGCGTGCACCGCCCACACCTCGCCGCCGCGGAAGCCGAACCCCTCCGTCCCCGCCAGCAGCAGCCCGGTGCCGTCGTGCCCGGTGCGGCCCCGCCGGTTCTCCCTCGACCACACCCCGTGCCGGAACCGCGCGCGCTGCGGCACCTTCTCCAGCGCCCACCGGCCGGTGAAGTCCAGCAGCTCCGCGGCCCTCACCGGCACCGGCAGCGCGCACACCAGCCCGTCCACCCGGTACGGCGAGGCGGCCGTGTTCGTCACCGCGTGCCGCATCCGCACCAGGCCGCCGCCGTCCATGACCAGCTCGCACACCAGCCCGAGGCCCGCCCTGGCGTCGGAGGCGGTGATGGTCACCGTGCCGCCGGAGCCGGACACGGTGTCGGCGTCCAGCCGGTCCAGGCTCCACCGGACCGGCCACTGGTCGCCGTCCCGGCCACCCGACAGGCCCGGCCGGCCGTACCAGGAGTCCCCCTGGGCGGGCAGCAGCGGCGGCGCGGGAGAGGCCAGCGCGGGCAGCAGCGCGGCACCGGACACGGGCCCGAGCGCCGCGCCGAAGTGCCGCACCCGCGGCAGGCCCCACTGCGGATCGGGATCGTCGAGCACCAGCGCGGCGCCCGCCGCTGAGAGGATCACGGGAGACAAGTCGGGCTCCTATCTCGGGGGGCAGGCGCGGCCCGGCGCCTGTAACGGCTTCAGCGCTACGACGCTACCGTCCCCGGTCCCGCGCGCCCACGACGAGGCCCCTCCGGCGGCGGGTGCCGGAGGGGCCGTGGGGAGTGGCCGTCAGACGGAGATCCGTCGTTCCAGCCGCGGAAGGTGAGGTTGCGCACGATCACGTTGGCGGCCTCGGAGATGTTGAACCCGCAACCGCTGATCGTCGCGCCCGAGTTGCCCAGCACGGTCTTGTTGGAGGCCACGCGCAGCATGCCCGAGCAGGAGATCGTGCCCGACACCCGGATCACCGCGGCGCTGCCGGACGACAGCGCGCTGGTCAGGGCCGAGGCGCTGGTGACGGTGACCGGCGAGGCGCCGCCGCCGCCGCTGGTGCCGCCGCCCTGGGTGGCCCAGCCGACCAGCCCGGTCGGGTTGCCGAGCGGAGGCGCCGGTGCAGCTCTCCTGCTGTACGACCTTGCCCGCGGAGGTGCTGGCGTCCCTGACGCCGGTGCGGCGGCCGCCGACGACGCCACCGCGACGCCGGCCACCGTGGTGCCGGACAGGGCGACGGCGACGCCCGCGACGAGGGCGGCTGTTCTGCGGTTGATTCTCTCTCGCACGATTCCGCCCCGTTCGCGGATGTGCGGAACCACTCTCACCTGCGAACTTCCACCCATCGCAACGCATCGGACACAACCGGCAAGCGCTCCCCGGCTGGCCTAAATCCCGGCGATCGATTAGGTTAGCCTCGCCTAACTACGATCGGAGTATTCGGGGATGACCGAGCCTTATCGCATGTTCGACGTACGGGTGGACCGGCTCGAACGGCTCAGCCCGTCGTTCCTGCGGGTGACCTTCACCGGCGACGACCTGCACCTGTTCGCAGACAACGGTTTCGACCAGCGGCTCAAGCTCATCCTTCCGCTCCCCGAGCACGGCCTGGCCCACCTGCCGACCGGCCCGGACTGGTTCATGCGGTGGCGGGCGCTCGACGACGACAAGCGCAACCCGATGCGTACCTACACCGCTCGCCTCGTCCGCCCCGAGGCCGCCGAGGTCGACGTGGACGTGGTCATGCACCCGGACGGCGGCCCGGTCGCCCGCTGGGCCGAACGCGTGCGGCCCGGCGACCTCGCCGCCTTGTTCGGCCCGGACGCCCGCTACGAGGGCCGCCACGGCGGCCTGGAGTTCCACCCGCCCGCCGGCACGGGCTGCGTGCTCATCGCCGGGGACGAGACCGCCGTGCCCGCCATCTGCTCCGTCCTGGAGCGCCTGCCCGCCGACCTGGCCGGGGAGGTGCTGATGGAGGTGCCCTGCGAGGACGACTTCCTGCCGGTGGAGACGGCCGCCTCGGTCAAGGTGACCTGGCTGGCCAGGAACGGCGGCGAACGCGGCGCCGGCCTCGTCCCCGCCGTCCGCGCCGCCGCCGGCCGCCTCCTGCCGCCGCTGCCCGTCCCGGACACCTTCGACGACGTGGACGTCGACACGGACGAGCTGTGGGAGGTGCCGCAGGAGACCACGGACTACGGGCCGCTGTACGCGTGGCTGGCCGGCGAGGCGGCCGTCATCAAGACCCTGCGGCGGCACCTGGTGGCCGAGCGCGGCATGGACCGGCGCTCGGTGGCCTTCATGGGCTACTGGCGCCACGGCCGCTCGGAGCACAACGAGTAACCACCCTGCCGCCGGCCCGGCTCCCCTCCGCGCATTCGCGCCCCTCGGAAGCCGCGACACCGGCCGGCACGGCCCACCGGACCGTCGCCGCCGGCACAGCCGGAACGGCCAGCACAGCCCGGCGGCCGACGCAGCCCCCGGCGGCCGGCGCGTCAGTGCGGCTCGGAGGCGTCCTCGGCCGTGTCGCGCGCCTCCGGCTCGCCATCCGCCGACCCGCGCGGCGCCGGTGAGCCACCGGCCGCCCGGGGTGCGGCCGGGGTGCCGAGTGCGGCCCGCAGTTCGGCGGGGGTGGGTGGCTTCGTCCAGGTCAGGCCGGGGCCGCCGGCGGCGATCAGCGCGGGGACGACCTCGCGCAGCAGCGCCCCCGCATCGGCGTCCGGCTGCCGCTTGCGGGCCTCCAGGTAGAGGTCGAGCACCTTCCCCAGGTCCAGCATCAGCGTGTTGGCCTCGCCCTTCGCCCGCTCCGGCGCGGGCGGCTCCGGAGCTCCGGCGGCGGCGTCCTTGCTCACCGTCTTGAGCGGCGTGCCGTTGACGTGCGACAGCACGCCCTCGGCGACCGGGCCCGCGCCCGGGACGGCGACGTGCAACGCTCCAATGCCCGCCTCGCCCGACCGCTCCCCGGCGCTCCCACCGCCAGCGCCGCCGACGACCTCGCCGACCGCGGCGGCGAAGGCGGCGGCGTCCATGCCGTCCACCTCACCCTCCAGCCACCCCGGCCGCAGGTGCAGCACCCCCGGCCGCTCGGCCGACGCGAGCTGGTCCATCAGGGTCGCGACGGTCCCCTGCGGGTCGTGCATCGCGGCGTCCCCCCGGGCCGCAAAGGCGTCCGCGAGCAGGTGCAGCGAGATCAGCCGAGGCGGCTCGTACGTCGTCAGCACCCCCTCCTCCGCGTCCACCCGCAACGCGCCACCGGCCTCGTGGTAGGCCCGCAGGCCCTCCAGGAACGCCGCCTCCGCCTCCGGCCCCAGCAGGAACTCCCAGCCCCACTTCCGCTCCGCCTCGAACCTGCCGGAGTCGCCTCCGCCCACCGGATCCCGGCGGAGCCACCAGACCAGCGCACCGACCACGGCGGCGGCCAGCACCACGACCACGACTGCGACTAACACGATGTGTTCGCTTTCCCCTCGTAATGACCCCGTGTGATGACAGGGCTAGCAGCGTAGTGTGATCAACCGCCGCAAGCCCGGAAATTTCCCCAAAATACGATCAGCCGTACCCGTAGCGACACGCACCCCCGAACAGCTGACAGAATTGGAAATGTGACAGATGGCATCCTGACGGCCGAGCAGATCCTCACGGCGGCCCAAGACGTCCTGCGCCGCTACGGCCCGGCCAAGGCGACGGTCGTGGACGTGGCGCGGGCACTCGGCGTCAGCCACGGCAGCGTCTACCGCCATTTCGCCAGCAAGACGGCCCTGCGCGAGGCCGTCACCCAGCGCTGGCTGGACGAGGCGCACTCCGGGCTGGCCGCCGTCGTGGCGCAGGACGGCCCGGCCGCCGAGCGGCTGCGCAACTGGCTGGCCACGCTGTTCGGGGCCAAGCGCCGGCGGGCGCTGGAGGACCCGGAGCTGTTCGCCACGTACGTGGTGCTGGTGCAGGAGGCCAGCGAGGTAATCAACCGGCACGTCGACGACCTGGTCGACCAGATCGAGCAGATCATCGCCGCCGGCGCCGAGCGGGGCGAGTTCGCCGCCCCCGACACCCGCCTGGCCGCGCGCGCCGTCTTCCACGCCACGGCCACCTTCCACAACCCCGCCCACGCCGCCGGCTGGAGCCGGCCGGGCATCGAGGACGACTTCGCCGCCCTGTGCGACCTCATCCTGCTCGGGCTGGAACCCCGCCAAGGGTGAAAATTCTTCACCCTGGTAACCGGAATTGTTTTCCTGAGTGATTCTCTTGTCTACCCGGACAGGAGCCACCCTCTCGACGTGCGCGAACAGGGAGGTACACTCCATTCCGGAAGCACACAGTCGCTCTATGTAACGCAAGCATGACATTCTGGTGCCTTCGGCAAGGGCGGGTCCGCGCTACCTCCAGATGATCCCGGCCCTGAGAGAGCGCGGAGCCGGATATGGACCCACTTCATCTGACCACCAGCCGCAGCAACGGGACCGTGATCGTGAGCGTGTCCGGCGAGCTCGACATCGCCAACACCGAGCTGTTCCGCAGCCACCTGCTCGCCCTGCTGCAGGAGGCGGCCCGCTCGCGGCGCCCGGGCATGGGGCTGGTCATCGAGATGAGCCGCCTGTCCTTCATCGACGCCGCCGGGCTCGGCATCCTCGTCTCCGTACAGAACCAGGCCATGAGCCAGAGCACACCGCTGCACATCGCGGGCGTGCCGCCGGCCATGCGGCGACTGCTCCGGATCACCGGCCTCGACCAGCACCTCACCTGATCCGGCGGGCCCGCCCTCCGCTCCCCGGTCGGGGGCGCCTGTAGGTTGTCACGCGTGCCAACGATTCAGGTTCCCGATGAGATACCTCTCAAGCTGGAAGACGGGTTCGAACGGATCAGGCGGGAGCTGAAGCTGCCCGGCGGTTTCCCCCGCGCCGTGCTCGACGAGGCCGCGTGGGTGGCCCGCGTGCCCCGGCTGGACGCCAAGGACATGTCCGACGTCCCGTTCGTGACCATCGACCCGCCCGGCTCGATGGACCTCGACCAGGCCGTGCACCTGGAGCGGCTGCGCGCCGGATACCGGGTCTGGTACGCCATCGCCGACGTCGGCGCGTTCGTCCGCCCGGGAGGCGTGATCGACGCCGAGGCCCGCAGCAGGGGTGAGACCGTCTACCTGCCGGCGGGCAAGGTGCCGCTGCACCCCACCGCGCTGTCGGAGGACGCGGCCAGCCTGCTGCCCGGCGCGCTGCGACCGGCCGCGGTGTGGCGGATCGACCTCGACTCCGACGGCCGCATGGTGGGCGCCGACGTGCAGCGCGCCCTCGTACGCAGCCGCGAGCGCTACGACTACGGCTACGTCCAGGCGGTCCTCGACACCGGCACCGCGGACGGCGTCCTGGAGCTGCTGGCCGAGATCGGCGAGCTCAGGCTCGCCCTCGAACGCGAGCGCGGCGGCGTCACCCTGCCCACGCCCGACCAGGAGGTGGTCCACACCGACGGCGGCTACCGGCTGGAGTTCCGGCTGCCGCTGCCCGCCGAGGCGTGGAACGCGCAGATCTCGCTGCTGACCGGCATGGCCGCGGCCACCATGATGCTCGACGCCGAGATCGGCATCCTGCGCGTGCTGCCCCGCCCGCAGCCCGGCGACCTGGCCAAGGTGCGCCGGGTGGCGCGGGCCCTGGACGTGCCGTGGCCGGAGGGGGCCGGCTACGGGGCCGTGGTGCACGACCTGGACCCGAAGGTGGGGCGGCAGGCGGCGTTCCTGCACGAGTCGAAGGTGCTGCTGCGCGGCGCGGGTTACGTGGCCTTCGACGGCGCGCCGCCCCGGCTGGCCGAGCATTCGGCGGTGGCGGCCCCGTACGCGCACGTCACGGCCCCGCTGCGGCGCCTGGTCGACCGCTACGCGACGGAGGTGTGCCTGGCGATCGCGGCCGGCGAGCCGGTGCCGTCCGACGTGCGGGCGGGGCTCGCGGCCCTGCCGGACCTCATGTCCGCCTCCGGGCGGCGGGCCGGGGCGGTGGAGCGGGCGTGCGTGGACCTGGTGGAGGCGTTCCTGCTGCGGGACCGGATCGGGCAGGCGTTCGAGGCGGTGGTGATCGACGTGGACCAGCGGCGCGGGGGCGGGCAGGTGCAGCTCGTGGATCCCGCCGTGATCGCCCGCTGCGACGGGCCCCTGCCCCTGGGCGAGCAGGTCACCGTACGGCTCTCCCGCGCCGACCCGGCCACCCGCGAGGTCCGCTTCACCCTGACCACCTGAACCCTGGCCACCTGAGCCCGCGGGCACACGGCCTCGCCACAGCCCCGCCCACGCGAGCCCCTGACCGCACGATCGCAGCGGCGGCACCTGGCCACGCGTCCTGCTCACCCGCACGATCGGAGCGGCGTCACCGCTTCGCGCGCATCCCGTCGCAGACGACCTCCGCCATCCGCACCGCCCCTCCCCTGGCCCGCGCCCTCCGCTCGGCCACCAGGCACCCCCGCAGCAGGTCGTGCGCGTCCTGCGTGACCAGGTCGCCGCGCACCGCTCCCACCCGCTGCGCCCGCGCCAGCAGCCGGCCCAGCGCGGCGGCGAAGTCGTCCTCCAGCGTGGAGCCCGGCCGCAGCGTCAGGCCCGAGCCTCTCTCCAGCATGTCGCACAGCGCCTGGTTGCCCGCCGCCTGCTCGACCACCTGCGTGAACCAGCCGAAGAACGCCCGGCCCGCGTCCTCGGCGGTGGCCAGCGCGCGGGCGTCGGCCACGAACCGCTCGATCCGCCCCAGCAGCACCGCCTCGAACAGCGCCTCCTTGGTCGGGAAGTGCCGGTAGACGGTCCCGACCCCGAACCCGGCCCGCCGGGCGATCTCGTCGAAGGAGATGGTCAGCCCGTCACTCGCCAGGGCCTCCTGCGCGATCTGCAGGACCCGCTCGCGGTTGCGGCGGGCGTCGGCGCGCAGCGGCCTGGCGGTGCTGTGATCGTCGCCCATGACCTCGACCTGCCTTCGGACAAACGGAGAGAGCTCTCCGATTCTATCGAGGAGAATCCCGGACATACACCCCGGAACGACGGCACCCGCCCCGTGGATTCGGAGCGGGTGCCGGTTGCCGTCACGTTCCACCAGACCGCGGGTCACCAGGCCGTGGGCTCACCAGGCCGTGGTCGAGCGGGCGCCCCGGAACGGTACGCCGACGCGCTTGAGCCGGATCCGCTCCTGCCGCGGCACCGGCTCCAGCTCCACCACGCGCGCCCCCTCCGGCACCTGCCGCAGGTCGTGCGTGATGAGCAGCGTCGTCCGCCCGGCCATGAGCCGCCGCAGCGGCTTCATCACCTGTGCGGCCGTCGCCTCGTCCAGCCCGGTCATGGGCTCGTCGAGCACCAGCACCGGCGTGTCACGCAGGATGGCCCTGGCGATCGCGATCCGCTGCCGCTGCCCGCCGGACAGGAGCCGGCCCCGCTGCCCCACCGGCGAGTCGTACCCCTGGGGCAGCAGCTTGACGAAGTCGTGCACCCCCGCCGCCTCGGCCGCCCTGATCACCTCGTCGAACGAGGCGTCCGGCCGGCCGTAGGCGATGTTGTCGCGCACCGACCCCGAGAACAGCATCGTCTCCTGGTACAGGATCGTGATGTTGTCGCGCACCGACTTCCGCGTCAGGCCCCGGAGATCGGCGCCGTCGAGCAGGATGCGCCCCCTGTCCGGGTCGTAGAAGCGCAGCAGCAGCTTGGCCAGCGTGGACTTGCCCGCCCCGCTGATCCCGGTGAGGACGACGACCTCGCCGGGCTCTGCGGTGAACGACACGTCCCGCAGCACCGGCCGCCCGCGCCCCGGATAGGCGAAGCCGACCCGCTCGAAGGCGATCCGGCCGTGGCTGCGACCCGCCGGCACGGCGTCGGCGGCGTCGGTGACGGCGGGCCGGGCACTCAGGACCTCGATGACGCGGTCGGACCCGGCCGCCGCCTCCGCCACGTTCAGGGCCAGCTCACCCAGGCCCTGGACGGCCGGGTAGAGCAGGGCCAGGTACGCCGCGAAGGACAGCAGCCCGCCGAGCGTCAGCCGGCCCGCCGCGATCTCCCACGCCCCGAACCCGAGGATGACGATCAGGCACATGGTCTCGATGACCTGGACCGCGGGGCTGTAGAGGCCCGCCAGCCAGGCCTGCGCCATGTTGGCGCGCAGCCAGCCGCGGCCCTCCCTGTGCAGGCGCCGGGACTCGGCGTCCTGCCGGTTGTACGCCTGCACGAGCGGCTGGTTGGCCAGCCCCTCCTCCAGGACGCTGTTCATCGCCCCGTTGCTGGCCCGCTCGCGCGCCGCCGCCGACCTGAACCGGCCGGCGAAGACCTTCGAGACCACCAGGAACAGCGGGATCAGCGCCATCGTCACGAGCGCGAGGTCCCACCGGATGAAGAACGCCGCCCCCGCGAAGAAGACGACGCTGGCGGCCGTGGTGATCGCCCTGACCATTCCGGACCCGACGAGCTCCTCGATGGCCTCGATGTCGTCCGTCAGGCGGGCCATCAGGTCCCCCAGCCGCCGCTTCTCGGAGAAGTCCGGCGCGAGCGTCTGGAGGTGCGTGTACACCCGGTCGCGCAGGGCCAGCAGGAACCGTTCGGCGCCCAGGGCGGTGGCGTACGCTCCCGCGAAGGCCATCCCCCCGGCGATCACCGCGAGCCCCAGCCAGATGAACGCGGGGACCCAGAAGGCCTCCAGGTTCCTGGTCGTGAGCACCTCGTCGGTGATGTGCCCGAACAGGCGGATCGCGGCGACCTCACAGAGCGCGGCCAGGATGGCGAACGCCACTCCGGCGGCGAATAGCCGGCGCAATCCGCGGGTGTCCGGCCAGAACTCGCGAAATGTCCGGCGAATGGAAATCGCCGGCGCCAGTTCACGGCCGGAGACGCTCAATGAGAGCCGGCGGCCGGGCCGCCGACTCTCATCAATGGGGCGCTCTAGCACCCCCACCACCTACGGCGGCCACAGCAGCTCCACCTCCGGTAGCAGCGGCGCCTACGACGGCATCCCCATCCTTGCTGGTATCCGGCCTGGGACAGTTGCGTGTTCGCCATGATTCCTCCCCCGTTGGCTGAACACTGACAAATCGGACGCTAGCACCCGAATTGCGATAAATCAGCAGATATTCGCCGATTTCAGAGAGACTTGACTGGTAAAACCCGAGCGGAAAGGCCATGACGGCGAATGCGTAAAGTCGCCGGAGGAGAAGTAAAACGACAGGAGGAGGTCAGGCCGAAGTAAAAGATGCTTCTGAGAAGTGGTTCTCAGAAGCATCTTCGCCCCGGGCACGGCGGCTCAGGTCAGCGACGAATACGCCACCACCCCGCGCCGCATCGCGTCCACCGCCTTGCCCGCCGTCTGCTTGATCTTGCTCCCCGGCGGCGCCGCGTTGCCCAGCTGGCCCAGCAGGTCCATCAGCTGCTTGACCCACCGCACGAAGTCACCCGCCGCCAGCTCGTTGCCGTTGACGCCCTCCATCAGGACCGCGTCGAGGGTGTGCCCCTTCGTCCAGCGGAACGCCGCCCACGCGAACCCCAGATCCGGCTCCCTGATCGTGGACAGCCCGTGGTCGGACTCGATGCCCTCCAGCTCCCCCCACAGCCTGATCATGGCCGACAGGGCGTCCTGCGCCCGCCCGGCGGGGATCTTCGGCCGCCGCGTGTCGTCCGCCGCCCGCGACTCGAACACCAGCGCCGACACGCACGCCGCCAGCTCCGCCGGCTCCAGCTCCTCCCACAACCCCATGCGCAGGCACTCGGCCGTGAGCAGGTCCAGCTCGGTGTACAGCCGGCCCAGACGGCGCCCCTCATCGGTGACCGCCTCGCCGTCGAGGTAACCCAGCTGCTCCAGCACCGAGCAGATCCGGTCGAACGTCCGCGAGATCACGTGCGAACGGCCCTCGACCCGGCGGCGCAGCCCCTCGGTCTCACGCAGCAGCTTGTAGTAGCGCTCGGCCCAGCGGGCGTGATCCTCACGCTCGTCGCACCCGTGGCACGGATGCTGGCGGATGCGCCGGCGCAGCTCGTTGACCTCGTCGTCCTCCACCGTGTGGTCACGCGCCCTGACCGGCTTGCCCAGATCCCGGTCACCCATCTTGGCCAGCAGCGTGGAGACGAGATTGGCACGCTCCTTCGGCGAGCGGCCGTTGAAGTTCTTCGGGATGCGCAGCTTCTCCAGCGGCTCCACCGGCACCGGGAAGTCGGCCGGATCGAGCTTCTTGACCTGCTTGCCGATCGTCAGCACCAGCGGGCTCGGCCCCGTGCCGCGCGGGTTGCGCCCCGGGTCCAGCACGATCGCCAGACCCGCCCGCCGCCCGCCCGGCACCCGGATGACATCACCCGGCTGCAACGCCTCCAGCGACCGCACCGCCGCCGCCCGGCGCGCGGCGCCGCGCTGGCGCGACAGCTCCGCCTCCCGGTCCGACAGGCGGCGCCGCAGCGCCGCGTATTCCGGGAAGTCCCCCAGGTGACACGTCATGGCCTCCTGGTAGCCCTCCAGCGCCTCCTCGTGCTTGCGCAGCTGCTTGGCCAGCCCCACGACCGCCCGATCGGCCTGGAACTGCGCGAACGACTCCTCCAGCAACGTCCTGGCGCGTTCCCGGCCGAACTGCCCGACCAGGTTGACCGCCATGTTGTACGACGGCTGGAAGCTCGACCTCAGCGGATATGTCCGCGTGCCCGCCAGCCCCGCCACCGACAGCGGGTCCATGCCCGGCTGCCACAACACCACCGCGTGACCCTCGACGTCGATGCCCCGCCGCCCCGCCCGACCGGTGAGCTGGGTGTACTCCCCCGGCGTCAGGTCGGCATGGGTCTCGCCGTTCCACTTGTCCAGCTTCTCGATCACCACGCTGCGGGCCGGCATGTTGATGCCCAGGGCCAGCGTCTCGGTGGCGAACACCGCCTTGACCAGCCCCCGCGTGAACAGCTCCTCCACGACCTCCTTGAACGCCGGCAACATGCCCGCGTGGTGCGCGGCCAGGCCCCGCTCCAGGCAGTCGCGCCACTCCAGGTAGCCCAGCACCGCCAGGTCCTCGTCGGGCAGGTGCGCGGTCCGCTCGTCCACGAGCTGCCTGATCTCGTGCCGCTCCCGGTCGCTGGTCAGCCGGATCCCGGCGTTGAGACACTGCTGGACCGCCGCGTCGCAGCCGGCTCGGGAGAAGATGAACGTGATCGCCGGCAGCAGCCCCTCGGAATCGAGCTTCTCGATCACCTGCACGCGGTCCGGCGGGCGCGAGCGCTGCGGCCGGCCGTAACCGCGCCGGCCCCGCCCCTGCATCAGCCGCTCGGCGTCCCGCGTGACCCGCATCAGCGTCGGGTTGATGCGCGGCGTCAGGTCGTCGGCCATGAACATGTCGTAGACCAGGTTGCCCACCATCATGTGCTGCCACAGCGGCACCGGGCGGTGCTCGTCGACGATCACCGTCGTGTCGCCGCGCACGTCGCCCAGCCACTCGCCGAACTCCTCGGCGTTGCTGACCGTCGCCGACAGCGCCACCAGCCGGACCGACTCGGGCAGGTGGATGATGACCTCTTCCCACACCGCGCCACGGAAGCGGTCGGCCAGGTAGTGGACCTCGTCCATCACGGCGAACCCGAGCCCGGCCAGCGTGGCCGAGCCCGCGTAGAGCATGTTGCGCAGCACCTCGGTGGTCATGACCACGATCGGGGCCTCGCCGTTGACGCTGTTGTCGCCCGTCAGCAGGCCGACCTTGGCGGTGCCGTAGCGCTTGACCAGGTCGTTGTACTTCTGGTTGGACAGCGCCTTGATGGGGGTGGTGTAGAAGCACTTGCGGCCCTGCTCCAGGGCGAGGTGGACGGCGAACTCGCCGACGACCGTCTTGCCCGACCCCGTCGGCGCCGCCACCAGGACGCCGTCACCGGCCTCCAAGGCCCGGCAGGCGTCCAGCTGGAAGTCGTCCAGCTCGAAGTCGTAGAGACCTCGGAACGATCTGAGAGCGGCCCCGTCGTCCCCGTGCTTCTGACGGAAGGCCGCGTAGCGTTCCGCTGGCGTTGTCATACCCGTCAGCCTACCGAAATCGCCATTCCGGTCCGTCCCGCCCATTCCGGCTTCGCCGCGGGGTTTTCGGCGCTCGGCGCGCGGGGGACGCCGAGCGGGCGCCTTTACATTGTAGATTTCAAACGATGACGCGCAGCGCTCCCGGCCGTACCTCGCAGTCCAGCGGCACCGCGCCGATGCGCTCGCCGTCGGCGTAGGCCACCACGTCGGCCGCCTCCACCCGCACGGTGCGCGCCCGCCGCACCGACACCGCCGGATGGGTCACGTGCGTCCCCCGGTAGACGCTGGGGAACACGCGCAGGAACTCGCCCTTGGACACGGCCTCCAGGATCATCACGTCCAGCAGCCCGTCGTCGGGGCTGGCGTCGGGGCAGACCCGCATCCCGGCGCCGTACGAGCGGGTGTTGGCCACCGCCACCAGCATGGCCTCCCGCTCGATCACCTGCTTCTCGTCGAGCGTCACCCGGAACGGGATCGGCCGGAACGAGCGCAGCTCCTGCGCCATCGCCACCAGGTAACGGGCCATGCCCGGCGGCCGGGTGAGCCGGTTGGCCCGCTCGTTGACCCGCGAGTCGAAGCCGCAGCACACCACCCCGGCGAACAGCTCCTCGACCGTGCCCGCGCGGATGCGCGCGGCGTCCACCAGCCGGGTCTTCATGCGCAGCACGGTCCTGGCGGCCGCGACGGGGTCCTTTCGGGGCAGGCCGAGCGCGGCCGCGATGTCGTTGCCGGTCCCGGCGGGGATGATGCCGAGCGGCACGTCGGTGCCGGCCACGGCCTGGACGGCCAGGTGCACCAGCCCGTCGCCGCCGAAGGCGACGAGCGCGTCGGGGCGCTCGGAGACGGCGGTGCAGGCGCGTTCCAGGGCGTCGGCGGCGTCGTCACCGACGATCACCGACAGTTCGGCCCCTCCGGCGCGCAGCCGGCGCGCCACGGGCTCGAGCAGGCGCAGCGTACGCCCGCCGCGGGCGGCGGGGTTGACGAGCAGGGCGAGTTGTGGGGACACGCCCGGAACCTATCGCCTACGGGACGGATCCGGAATGCCCTTTACCGCTTGTCCGTGCCGGGCGGGTCCTCCTCGAGAGGCGTGGCGTCGCCTACAGGCGTGACATCGCCCACGGGCGTGCCGTCGTCGAGCGGCGAGTCGTCCTCGACCAGCGGGGATGCCTCGTCGTCGGACAGGTGGGAGAAGTCCTCCGTGGCGGGCCTGCGCCTTTCGCGCAGGAACATGACGCCCTCGGCCACGAAGTAGAGCACGATCATGGGCATGGCCAGCGCCATCATCGTCAGCGGGTCACCGCCCGGCGTGATGATCGCGCCGAAGATGAACATGACGAAGATCACGGTACGGCGGTGCTTCTTGACCGTGGCGTGGGACAGGACGCCGATGATGTTCAGGAACACCAGCAGCAGCGGCAACTCGAACGAGATCCCGAAGATCACCAGCATGATGAGCACGTAGCTGACGTACTCGTCGATCTGGATGGCCGCGACGGAGTCGGTCGGCGCGAACCCCAGCAGGATCGCCAGGCTGGTGTCCATGATGAAGTACGCCAGCGCGGCACCGAGCAGGAACAGCGGGACCGCGAGCCCGAGGAAGGTGATGGAGTAACGCTTCTCGTTGCGGTAGAGCGCGGGCGTCACGAACGCCCAGAGCTGGTAGAGCCAGACCGGTGAGGACACGACGATGCCGACCATCGCCGAGACCTTCAGCGTCAGGAAGAACGACTGGAAGATGCCGCCGAAGATGAGCGTGCACTCGCCGGGGCGGAGCTGACCGGCCTGCGGCGTCTCGCAGAACGGCTCCTTGATGAACGCCCACACCGGATCGAAGACGATGAAGCCCACGACGATGCCGACGATCATGGCGGCCAGCGCGACGAGCAGGCGGTTGCGCAGCTCCCGCAGATGCTCCATCAAAGGCATGCGACCCTCGGGGTCGGTTGCCGAAGTGCTCGACCGTTTGAGCAGCGCCATCTAGCAGTCCAGGTGACGAGGAGGGACGGGGATCAGGCGTGCTTGTCGGCCTGCGTGGCGGCGCCGGCGCGCAGCCTGGCGGCCTGCTCCTCGAGCTGACGGGCCTGCTCCTCGGCCGAGAGGGCCGGAGCGGGGGCGGCCTGGATCGGCTGCGGCTGCACGGGCTGCGGCTGCGGCTGAGCCGGGGCCTGCGCCTGGGCCTGGACGGTGTGCTGCACGTCGTCGTCGTCATCGTCGCGGAGCTTGGCGGTCTCCGACTTGAAGATGCGCAGCGAACGGCCGACGCCCCTGGCCATGTCGGGCAGCTTCTTCGCACCGAACAGCAGCACGAGCGCCAGAAGGATGATCAGGAGTTCAGGAACTCCGAGGTTCGGCATGAAACGCCCTTTCTAGCGAGTTGCCTGTTTCAGCCACGATCGTACGCTGCCTTGGGCGTTGTCTCATCCCCCTGGCCCGCCAATCTGGCCCGCCTCGGCTCCAGCTCGGCCGTCGCCTCGGCGATTTCCCTCTTCAGAGTACGTGCCGCGACGACGACGCGGGCACCGGCGACCCCGAGCACGGCCAGCCCGGCCACGCCCAGCCCGGCGGACAGGTAGATCCAGGTCATGACCGGTGAGCGTACAGGGCCAGGGCGCGCTCGGCCTCCTGGCGTACGGTCTCGGCCATGTCGGGCGGCGAGACGACCCGGCCGGTGTCGCCCAGGCGCAGCGCCAGCTTGAGTATCCAGTCCTCGTCGCGCGCCCGCAGCGCCACCCGCAGCCGCCCCTCGCCCAGCTCGGTGACCTGCTCGCACGGGTAGTACTCGGCCACCCACCGCCCGGCGGCGCTCAGCTCCAGCTCGATCAGCTCGTCGGTCGGGGAGGGCCGGAAGACGCCCCGGGTGACGTCGATGGGCTCGGCCTCGTCCGGCGGGTCGGCGGGCACGTCGAGCACGTCGACCCCGAGCACCCGGTCGAGCCGGAACAGCCGCATCGCCTCGGCCCGGTAGCACCATCCCTCCAGGTAGGCGCGGCCGTCCACGACCACCACCCGCATGGGGTCCACCTCGCGCGGCGTCACCTCGTCGCGGCCGGGCACGTAGTAGCGCAGCGACAGCCGGCGGCCCTTGGTTAGCCCCTCGCGCACGCGCGGCAGGGCGTCGGGAGCGGCGTCGACGTCCACGGCGACCTGGCTGCTCACGGTGGCGGCGCCCTCGCCGGCCGCCCGCTCCAGCTTGGCCATGACGCGCGGCAGCGCGTCGCCCCGCACCTCCGCCAGCTCCGGCGTGGCCGCCAGCATGCGCAGCGCGACCAGCAGCGCGCTGGCCTCGTCGATGCCGAGCCGCAGCGGCCTGGCGATGGTGTCGGCGTTGTCGATGAGGATCTCGCCGCCGTCCCAGGACACGTCGATGAGGTCGCCGGGGGTGTGCCCGGGCAGCCCGCACATCCACACGAGCTGCAGGTCGTCGATGAGCTGCTTCTCGCTCAGCCCGAACACCGCGGCCACCTCGCCGACCTGCGCCCCGGGATGGGACATCAGGTACGGCACCAGCGCCAGCAACCTCGGCAGCCTGTCCGCCGAACCGCTCATGCCCCCTCCTCCGCCGCCCGCACGAGCGGACCTCTGCCGTGCCCGATGGTTCGCCCGCTCACGCCATGGCCCCCTTCAGCCTGCGGATGACGGCCTCGCGGGCATCCGGCGGCTCGACCACCTCGACGTCGGCGCCGAGGCTGGCCATCCAGCCGGCCAGCCGCTCGGGGTCGGAGAAGGTCAGCTCGGCCTCGTCCCACCCGTCGGCGCCGGGGTGTACGGCCCTGGACAGCTGGCGCAGCCCCTCGCACGCCCCCTGGCGCACGCGGACGACGGCCACCCGCTCCTCCATCGGCTCGTCGGGGAAGCCCACCATTGCCCGCAGGTCGACGCCCTCGGGCACCTCGACCGCGCCCGGCCGGCCGAGCGTGGCGACCTGCCCGGTGATGCGGCTGAGCCGGAAGGCGCGGGGGGCGTCCCTGTCGCGGTCGAACCCGGCCAGGTACCAGCGGCCGCGCCGGCTGACCACGCCCCACGGCTCGACGGTGCGGCTGCGCACGGTCTCGCTGCCCGCGCCGCGGTAGTCGAAGCGCACCACGCGCCGGTCGCGCACGGCGTCCCACAGCGCGGGGAAGGCCGGGTCGCGGGTGTCCACCCGCAGCTCCAGCGCCCCGGTGCCGACGGGCTGGTCGGTGGAGACCCCGCCGGCCCGCAGCTTCAGCAGCGCGCCGGAGGCGGCCTCGGCCAGGCTGGCGCGCTGCCACACCTGGGCGGCCAGGCCCAGCACGGCGGCCTCGTCGGGCTCCAGGGTGATCTCGGGCAGCTCGTACGACTGCCGCTCGATCCGGTAGCCCGGCTCGTCCTCCCACGGGTCGCGCACCACGTCGATCGGGATCCCGATCTCGCGCAGCTCGTTCTTGTCCCGCTCGAACATGCGCTGGAACGCCTCGTCGCCATCGCGGTCGTATCCGGGGACGGCCTGGCGGATCTGCTCGGCCGACAGCGGGCGCCGGGTGGCGAGCAGGCAGATCACCAGATTGAGCAACCGTTCTGTCTTCCGGCGCGACATCTGCCTCACTCCTCCTTCATCGACGCTACCCTGCCCCCGTGATCAGATGGCGCAAGGGCGAGGTCCTACGGATCCGACGCGAGTGGCCGGGAGCGGTGGAGCTGGACGTCGCCGTCCCCGAGGGGGAGTGCCGGGCGCTGGCGTATCCGCCGTTGGTCGGGCGCCCGGAACCCGGCGACGAGGTGCTGCTCAACACGACCGCGCTCGCGATGGGTCTCGGTACGGGAGGTTACGCCATGGTGGTGGCCGTCCCGAACCGTTTGCCGCAAGATCCGCAGGGACCGGGGCACCTGGTGAAGGCCAGGTACACCCCGCTGCAGGCCACGGTGCTGGGCGCCGACGAGCAGGATTCCCCTTATCATGCCAGGTTGCGCGAGGCGGACTCGCTGGACGGCATGCCCGTGGTGGTCGCCGACCTGCACTCGGCGCTGGCCCCGATCCTGTGCGGGCTGTACGCCGACCGGCCCGGCGTGCGGGTGGCGTACGTGATGCTGGACGGCGGGGCGCTGCCGGTGTGGTTCTCGATGGCGGCGGCCCGGCTGCGGGAGATCGGCTGGCTGGCGGGCGTGGTGACGGTGGGCCAGTCGTTCGGCGGCGACGTCGAGGCGGTCACCGCCCACACCGGGCTGCTGGCGGCCAGGCACGTGCTGGAGGCCGACGTGGCGATCGTCACGCAGGGGCCGGGCAACCTGGGCACGGGCACCCGGTGGGGCTTCTCGGGGGTGTCGGCCGGCGAGGCGGTGAACGCGGCGGGCGTGCTGCTGGGGCGGCCGGTGGCGGCGCTGCGGGTCAGCGAGGGTGACCGGCGCGAGCGCCACTACGGCGTCTCGCACCACTCGCTGACGGCCTACGGCCGGGTCGCGCTGTCACCGGCCGACGTGCCGGTGCCGGAGCTGCCGGGCGAGTTCGGGGAGCGGGTCAGGGACCAGGCCGAGCTGCTGGCCGTACGCCACCGGCTGGTCTCCGTCCCGGTGGACGGCCTGCACGAGGCGCTGCGGGAGTCCCCGGTGCGGCTGTCGACGATGGGCAGGGGTCTGGAGGAGGACCTGCCCTACTTCCTGGCCTCGGCCGCGGCGGGCAGGCTGACGGCCTCGCTGCTGTCATAGAAGTCCTTGAACGTGAACGCCTCGGGGCTCGGCCCCTCGGTCCTGAGGCGTTCCAGCCGCTGCATCGCCTCGGCCAGCGACGGGATGTACCCCTCGGGGATCCACCACATCACCATGTACGGCTCCGCCATGCGCAGGAACCACTCCCTGCGCCGGCGCAGCACGCCCAGGTGCGGGCTGCGGTAGACGTAGTTCCACAGCGACTCCTGCGACTCCCACACCGAGAAGTTGACCAGCAGGTAGTCGCCGTAGTCGTGGACGACGGTCGCGGTGGGGTCGGCCTCGCTCTCCTTCAGCCGCCACACGAACCCGGGCGCCTCGTCGGCGAGGGTGTTGATGGGCTCGAGCAGGGCGACGAACTCGGCCAGCTCGTCGGAGTCGATGGGCGCGCGCAAGTGGGCGATGTTGAGCTCGGCGATGTGCATGACGCTCAGCACACCATCCCCCGGCCTTCTATGTCAATCATTATTTGTTTTAGAAAGGGTGACACAGCACTCCCCCGGCCGCGGATCCAGCGCCGCCCGGCCCGGATCGTCACCGAGCCCCTCCAGCAGCCCCTGGCACAGGGCCAGGTTCATGGAGCACACCAGCAGCGGCTGCTCCTCGGCCAGCACGTGGAAGGGGCAGTTGCGCAGCCGCAGCGTGCCCTCCTCGGCGTACGGCTCGTAGCCGCGCTCGCTCAGCACCCGTTCCACCGGCTCGCCGCGGTGCTTCCTGGCGATCCTGGCGCCCGCGCCGCGCGCCACCTCCTCGGCCCGCTCCTCGGCGCCGAGCAGGTCCACCACGTCGGCCAGAACGGAGGCGAGGGTGGCGTAGTCGCGCGGCGGCAGGCTCACCGACCGCTCTCCCGTGGCCCGGCGGTAGACCTTGGCGGGCCGGCCGCTGCCCGGCCCCTTGCGCTCCTGCTGCCGGAAGCCGCTCTCCAGCAGCCCGGCCTCGACGAGCTTGTCGAGGTGGTGCCCGGCCAGCGTCCTGGACACGCCCGCCGCCTCGGCAGCCTCCCCGCGGCCCACGTCGCCGCCCCTCGATGCGACGACGTCGTACAGGCTGCGGCGGACGGGGTCGTGCAACAGGGCCAGCGCCTCGAGGTCGTCGCTACTCACAGCGGGAGTCTATGAAAGCTCGCGCCCGGCGTGCTCATCGGCGCGGGAGCGGCCGGGCTCGACCGAGCCGCCGCCGTCCGCTCAGTAGGCGGCGATGACGTCCACGACGAAGACCAGGGTGTCGGAGCCCTTGATGCCGTACGCGGGGTGACCGCCGGGGCCGTACCCGTACGCGGGCGGGACGATCATCAGGACGCGGCTGCCGACGGGCACGCCGACCAGCGCCTTGTCCCAGGCCTTGATCACGCTGCCGTCGCCGAGCTTGAACGCCTTGGGCCGGCCCGTCGTCCAGGTCGCGTCGAAGACGCGGCGGCGGCTCCAGAGGGCGCCCTCGTACTGGGTGACCACGAGCTGTCCGGCCTGTGTCCTGCGGCCGCTCCCCTTGGCCAGCACCTTCGCCGTGAAGCGGGCGGGCGGCGGGGTGGCGGGGACGGCCAGGGCGGGCCGGGCGCCGCCGCCGACGCGCACTCCGGCGAGCGTCCCGCCGGCCGCCTTCACCGAGACACCCTTGTGGTGGGCGCCGAGGATGTCGACGACGTAGAACAGCTCCTCTTCGGTGCCGATGCCCTGCGGCGGGTTGGCGCCGAACCCGTCCTCGGGCGGGATGGCGGCGATGACCCGGCTGCCCACCCTGCGGCCCCGCAGCGCCCGTTCCAGCCCGGGCAGCAGCTCCCCCACGGGGAACGCGGCCGGGGTGCCCCGGTTGAAGCTGGAGTCGACCAGGCGGTTGTCCCTGCCGTCCCACACGTGCGCGGTGTACTGGACGATGGCGACGTCGTCGGTGGCCAGCCGCTCGCCCTTGCCCGCGGCCAGCTCGTCCACCTGCAGCCCGGCCGCCGGCTTGCCGTCGGGGAAGACGATCGTCGGCCGGGCGCCGAACGAGCCGCCCACCTTCAGGTCCAGCGCCCCGGCGGGCTCCCCCGTACAGCCGGTCACCAGCAGGGGCGCCAGCAGCAGGGCCACCGAGAGCGGGGCCACGGACGGCGGGCGCGGCAGCGGAAGCGCGGTGGCACGGCGGCGGCGCATCGGCCCTCCCAACGCGAAGCGGCCCGGCGGCACCGCGCCGCCGGGCTCGCGATGCTACCGCGTCACAAGATCGCGCGTCAGCAAGCGCTCAGGACGCCCGCGAACGACCGGCCCAGCAGCCGCCCGAGCCGGACGCCGCACTCACGACGGACGCCCGTGCCTGGGCCGGATGCCTGCGATCGGGCCTGTGAGCGCCCGGGACGGACCCGGGCGACCGGCCCGGGTCGGTCTCTCGGCGCCCCGGGTCGGTCAGGCGCCCAGGGGTCAGTAGGCGCCCAGGACGTCCACCACGAACACCAGCGTGCTCTTGGCGGGGATGCCCTGCTGCTCCTGGTCGCCGTAGCCGAGGTCCGGCGGGATGCTCATCACGACGCGGCTGCCGACGGGCACCCCGGCCAGGCCCTTCTGCCAGCCCTGGATCACCTGCCCGAGCGGGAACTCGGCCGGCTGGCCCCGCTCCCAGCTCGAGTCGAACTGCTTGTCGGTGCCCCAGATCTTGCCCGTGTAGTGGACGCTGAGGGTCTGGTTGGCCTGCACCTTCGCGCCGGTGCCCTGGATGATCGTCTTGACGACGAGCTCCTTGGGCGCCTTCTCGTCGGTCTTCGTGGTCAGCGTCGGTGCCTTCTCCCCGCCCGGGTTCTCCACCTTGACGCCCTTGATGGACTCGCCGACCTCCTTGCCGGTGGCGGCCTTGAGCGCGGGCGGCTGGGTGCCGACGACGTCGAACACGAACACCTTGGTGGGCTCGGCCGGCGCGGTCTGCTGCTGCGGGACGGAGTCGTTGGCCAGCACGGCCAGCAGCCGGCCGCCGTGCTTGACCTTGGTGAAGCCCTCCTGCAGCACCTGCGGGAGCTGCTCGTTGACCGCGATCGTCTCCGGCGCCTTGGTGTCGTAGGAGGAGCCGGCGGCGGCGTTGCCCTTGCCGTCCCAGTTGTAGACGGTCAGGTTGACGATCACCCGGTCACCGGCCTTGACACCGGTGCCGGTGCCCGGCTGGATCACCTCGTAGGACGACTTCGTCGCGGGCGAGCCGGACGGGAAGGTCACCGTGGGCTTGGCGCCCACGGTGCCGGTGACCTTGAGCCCGGAGGACCCGCTGGTCGCTCCGCCGGTCGTGGCGCTGGTGCCGGCGCCGTCGTCGGAGCCGCACGCGGCGGCGAACAAGATCAATGGCACGGCGGCCAGTACGGCCAGAGCGCGGCGCATGGGTTTCCCTCGGAAAGACGTCAGATTCGCGTCACCCTACCCGACTTCCCGGTAGGGCCGGGGTAAACGGAACCCCACGTCCAGGCCGCGAACCCGGCCCGCGAGGAAGCCGCCCACCCGCCAGGCCCGCGTCCGCGCCCGGGAACAGGCCGCCCACCCGCCCGGCTCACGCCCGCGAACAGACCGCCCGCCCACCGCGTGTCCGGGCCTGCCAACAGACCGGCTGCCCGCCCACGCGTGTCCGGACCCGCGAACAGCCCGGCTGCCCGTCCGGCCGCCCGAGAGCCGACCGGCCCGCTCGGGAGCCGACCGGCCCGCCCGGGAGCTGGCCGGCCACCCGCCGCCCATCCTCCACCCAGCTACATGCCGGCGATCAGCTTGTCCACCCGCTCGTCCACGCTGCGGAACGGGTCCTTGCACAGCACCGTGCGCTGGGCCTGGTCGTTCAGCTTGAGGTGCACCCAGTCGACGGTGAAGTCGCGCCGCTTCTCCTGCGCCTTGCGGATGAACTCACCGCGCAGCCGCGCCCTGGTCGTCTGCGGCGGCACCGACTTGGCCTCGAAGATCTTCAGGTCGGACGCCACCCGCTCCACCGAGCCGCGCTTCTGCAGCAGGTAGAACAGGCCGCGCTTGCGGTGCACGTCGTGGTAGGCGAGGTCGAGCTGCGCCACGCGGGGCGAGGACAGCGGCAGGTCGTACTTCTTCCGGTAGCGCTCGATGAGCTGGTATTTCGTCACCCAGTCGATCTCGCGCGAGACCAGGTCGAGGTTGCCGGTGTCGACCGCGTTGAGCGTGCGCTCCCACAGCTCCAGCACCCGGTGGGCGATGGCGTCGCCGCCGCGGCGGTCGACGAAGTCCTTCGCCTTGGACAGGTATTCCTGCTGGATCTCCAGGCTGGAGGCCTCGCGCCCGTTGGCCAGGCGGACCCGGCGCCGCCCGGTCATGTCGTGGGACACCTCGCGGATGGCCCGGATCGGGTTCTCCAGCGACAGGTCGCGCATCACGGTGCCCGACTCGATCATGCGCAGCACCAGGTCGGTGGCGCCGACCTTGAGCAGCATGGTGGTCTCGCTCATGTTGGAGTCGCCCACGATCACGTGCAGGCGGCGGAAGCGCTCGGCGTCGGCGTGCGGCTCGTCCCGGGTGTTGATGATCGGCCGGGACCGGGTGGTGGCGCTGGAGACGCCCTCCCAGATGTGCTCGGCCCGCTGCGAGACGCAGTAGACCGCGCCGCGTGGCGTCTGCAGCACCTTGCCCGCCCCGCACACGATCTGCCGCGTCACCAGGAACGGGATCAGCACGTCGGCCAGCCGGCCGAACTCCCCGTGCCGGCCCACCAGGTAGTTCTCGTGGCAACCGTAGGAGTTGCCGGCCGAGTCGGTGTTGTTCTTGAACAGATAGATGTCACCCGCGATGCCCTCTTCACGCAACCGCTTCTCGGCGTCCACGAGCAGGCCCTCGAGGATGCGCTCCCCGGCCTTGTCGTGGGTGACGAGCTCGATGACGTTGTCACACTCGGGTGTTGCGTATTCAGGATGGCTGCCCACGTCGAGATAGAGACGTGCGCCGTTGCGAAGGAAGACGTTGCTCGATCGGCCCCAGGACACGACCCGCCGGAACAGGTAGCGCGCGACCTCGTCGGGGGACAGCCTGCGCTGGCCCCTGAACGTGCAGGTCACGCCGTACTCGTTCTCCAGCCCGAAGATGCGACGATCCATCACCTCACACTATGCCCACGGATCGGCGAGCGGGAGAGATCTTCCCAGGTGTTTTCCCGCCCGGCCCCCGATGACCGCCGCATATGCCCCCTTCGCCCCCCGCGCCCGCCCCCACGGGGCGCGGGTGCACGGGTCAGGGAGTGTAGATCTCCTGGACCTGGACGATCTTCCCCTGGTGAACGGTGATGAGGGCCGGCCGACGTTCGCGGTCGTGCCGCTTGATCAGCGTGGTCCTGGAGCAGCGCTTGGCACCGAGCCCCGTCCTGCGGCTGACGGTGAGGTCCGACAGCGTGGTCTTGCATCCGTACGCCGACAGGAAGACGACGTCCTTGGCGATCGGCGAGGCGTAGGCCATGGAGTCGCCCTCGGGCGGGCCCTCGAAGTAGCCCTCGGTGTGGGTGCCCTTCTTCCACCTGATGGGCGCGTACTCGGCCACGCCGCCCCGCACGTCGGTGATCCAGCCGCGCAGGATGCCGTTGTGGCGGGGGTGGATGCCCCTGGTGAAGTCGTGCTTCGGGTCGGCCTGGAACGTGGTGCCGAAGGTCTTCGGCGCCTTGTACTTCGGGAACGCGGTGGTGGCGGCTTCGGCGGCCACCCCGGAGGTGAGCATCACGGCCGTGGCGGCGCCGGCCGCGAGGAGGCCGCGCAGTGGAGTGTTCACGGATCTTAAGATCCTCGATCACCGTGGTGAGTTCGGGCGTACCGGAGTGAAACAGCTCACACCGGAACGGCCCCCGCCCCGTACGACAAGACGCTGCGTAGGCACGAAACCCAGATTCGCCGACAGTGTCGTACGAAAGGCGGCGGGGGCCGCCACTGGCGACCCCCGCCGAGAAGTCCGCGTCCCGCACCGCGACGGCCAGGAACCCCAACCGCCCCGCAGCGGCGGGAAGCCCTCCCCGCGCCGTGCCCTGCAGCGGCCGGAACGGCTCCCGCGCCCCTTGGCCCGGCCCGGGCCTACAGCGGTGAGGAGCCGTCGTCCACGTCGCCCTCAGGCCCCGTCGGAGGCGCCTCAGGGGAGGTGCCCTCCGAGGACGGCGGCGGGGTGGTGGCCGCGGGCGGCGGGGTGGTGGTCTGGGCGAGCAGCCGATCCAGCCGCGCGCCCGTCAGCCGCAGGAACTTGCGGTGCTCCCGGTTGCGGTCGAGCACCGCCACCTCCAGCTGCCCCACCGGCGGCCGCTCCCCGCCCGGCTCGGTCAGCGCGGCCAGCGCCACCTCCAGCGCGTCGGCCAGCGACATCGATTCGCGGTAACGCTCCTTCAGCCGCGTCGACACCGCCTCGGCCTGGCCGCCCATGGCCGCGAAGCCGTGCTCGTCGAAGACCGACCCGTCGAACGTCAGCCGGTAGATCGCGTCGCCGTCCTTGGTCTCGCCCACCTCGGCGACGACGACCTCCACCTCCAGCGACTTGATCGACTCGGTGAAGATGCGGCCCAGGTTGGAGGCGTAGAGGTTGGCCAGCCCGCGCCCGGTCACGTCGGAGCGGTCGTAGGTGTAGCCGTTGATGTCGGCGTAGCGGATGCCGCCGAGCCGCAGCTCCTCGAACTCGTTGTAGCGCCCCACGGCCGCGAAGCCGATGCGGTCGTAGATCTCGCTGATCTTGTGCAGCGCCCGCGACGGGTTGGGCGCGACGAACAGGATGCCGTCCACGTACTGCAGCACGACGACGGAACGGCCCCGCGCGATGCCCTTGCGCGCGTAGTCGGCCTTGTCCCGCATGATCTGCTCGGGGGACGCATATCCGAAAGGCATGGACACAGTGGTGATCCTTTGCTAGCGCAGCGGGGCGATGGGGCCGTCGGGCGAGATCAGGCGGGCGTCGAGCATCGACTGGACGTAACCGGCCACGTCGTCCTCGGACAGCCGGCGGTAGCCGTCGGCGTCGATCACCGAGACGATCGGCCAGATCTTCCTGGTCACGTCGGGCCCGCCGGTCGCCGAGTCGTCGTCGGCGGCGTCGTACAGCGCCTGGATCAGCGTCATCACCATGTCGTCGGCCGTCGCGCCGTCGCGGTAGAGCTTCTTCAGCGACCCGCGGGCGAAGATCGAGCCGGACCCGATCGCGTCGAACCTCTCCCGCTCGTAGGGCCCGCCCGCCACGTCGTAGCTGAAGATGCGCCCCTCGTCCCTGTCGGGATCGTAGGCGGCGAACAGGGGCACCACCACCAGCCCCTGCATCGCCATGGCGAGGTTGCTCCTGATCATGGTGGCCAGCCGGTTGGCCTTGCCGGCCACCGACATCGTGCGCCCCTCGAGCTTCTCGTAGTGCTCCAGCTCCACCCGGTAGAGCCGGGCCATCTCGATGCCGGTGCTGGCCGTGCCCGCGATGCCCATGCACGAGTAGTCGTCGGCGCGGAACAACTTCTCTATGTCACGCTGCGAGATGATGTTGCCCGACGTCGCCCGCCGGTCGCCCGCCACGACCACGCCACCGGCGAAGGTGGCGGCCACGATCGTGGTCGCGTGCGGAACCTGGTCGCCGATCGGGGTGGCCAGCACCTCGTCCCGCCGTGGCAGCAACTCGGGCGCATGTGAGGCGACGAACTCCGTGAACGAGGAACTCCCGGTGTTCCGGAAAAGCTGATTCACCAAGCCGACGGGCAGATCCCTGTGCGATGCCACGCGACTCCCTCCAAACGTTCAGTGTTCCTAGGGCGACCCTACTCATGTTGGGTTGCTGTCTGCACTTCCCACGATCAGCTCACGGCGAACCATCCCCGCGATACCGCCTTGAAGATCCGATTAACGCGGAAGGTCCGTGTTCAGATCGTTTCTTTACGGCCGCCACCGCCCATGCGATTGTCGGTATGTCTGCACGTCCTGAACAGGAGGCCGACATGAGACTCCCCAGCCGACCTGTGCTGATCGGGGCCATCACCGTTCTCGCCCTCACCTCCTGCGGCACCGGCACCGGGTCTGAGGGAGGCGGGGGCAGCATCACCCTCACCATCGCGGCCAACTCCATCGAGGGCGGCAAGAACGCCGAATCCGCCCAGTGGATCAAGCAGTGGGTGATCCCCGAGTTCGAGAAGACCCACGCCGACGTCAAGGTGCTGTTCCAGCCCAGCGGCGTCGACGACGAGCAGTACAAGACCAAGATCGCGCTCGACCTCAAGTCCAGGACCGGCGCCGACGTCATCGACGTCGACGGCATCTGGGTCGGCGAGTTCGCCCAGGCCGGCTACATCAAACCGCTGGCCGAGGTGGGCGGCGCCACCGTCGAGCAGTGGGAGGGCTGGGCGCAGATCCCGCAGGCCGTGCAGGGCCTGGGCATCTTCGACGGCAAGAAGTACGGCCTGCCGCAGGGCACCGACGGCCGCGTCCTGTTCTACAACAGGACGCTGTTCAGGAAGGCCGGCCTGCCCGACCCCTGGCAGCCCACCAGCTGGCAGGAGATCATCGACGCCGGCACCAAGCTCAAGGCCGCGGGCGTGCCCACCCCCATCCAGCTCAACGCCGGCACCGCCATGGGCGAGGCCACCACCATGCAGGGCGTGCTCCCGCTGCTGGCCGGAGCCGGAGCCGAGATCTACGCCGACGGCAAATGGACCGGCGCCTCCCAGGCCATGAAGGACGCGCTCGGCCTCTACCAGCAGATCTACGGCGGCAGCGGCCTCGGCGACCCCAGGCTCCAGCAGGAGGCCAAGGGCCGCGACAAGTCCTTCGCCCAGTTCGCCGCCGGCAAGATCGGCATCCTCGCCGAGAGCGACTACTTCTGGCGCTCGGTCATCGAGCCCCAGGCCGGCGTCGCCCCCATGAAGGACCGCGACCAGGCCGTCGGCTACGCCAAGATCCCCGCCAAGCAGCCCGGAGCCGGCCTGCGCGGCCAGGACTTCGTCAGCATGTCAGGCGGCGCCGTACGCGTGCTCAACCCGTTCTCCAAGAACCCCAGGCTGGCCTGGGACCTGCTCGCCTTCATGCACTCGGCCGCCGCCACCAAGTCGCAGCTGGCCGGGCAGGCGCGCATCAGCTCCCGCACCGACGTCAACGACGAGGTCCTCACCGCCGACCCCATGCTCAAGTACATCGCCGACGAGGTCCTGCCCATCACCGCCTACCGGCCCGGCCTGGCCGTCTACCCGCAGGTCTCCACCGCCCTGCAGGAGGCCACCGCCGCCGTCATCAGCGGCAAGAGCGCGGACGAGGCGGCCGTCGCCTACCAGGGCAAGCTGGAGGGACTGGTCGGTGGCGCGGCCAATGTCGGCGGCTGACGCCGCGGGGCTCGGCAGGGGCAGGGCGGTCGCGTTCGTCCTGCCCGCCCTCGTCCTCATCGCCGTCTTCCTGATCTTCCCCGCCCTGTGGACCGTCTACCTCGGCCTCACCGACTACCGCCTCACCGGCCTGGCCGCCGCCAACCCCCAGGTCGTCGGCCTCGACAACTACAGCGGCGCCCTCACCGACCCCCGCTTCCTCAGCTCGCTGTGGCTCACCCTCCTGTACGTCGGCGGCTCGGCCATCATCGGCCAGGCCGGCCTGGGCTTCGCCCTCGCCTGGATCCTGCGCTCCCGCACCGGCCCCGTCCGCCGGATCGTCGAAGGCGTCGTGCTGCTGTCGTGGATCCTGCCCAGCACCGTCGTCGGCTTCCTCTGGTACGCGCTGCTCGACCGCGACGAAGGCACCCTCAACGCACTCCTGAACACCCCGGGGTTCGCCTGGCTGCTCGACCACCCGCTGCTGTCGATCATCATCTTCAACGTGTGGCGCGGCACCGCGTTCTCCATGATGCTCTACTCCGCCGCCCTCGAGAACGTGCCGCCGTCCCACCTGGAGACCGCCCGCCTCGCCGGGGCCCGCGTCCCGCAGCAGCTGCGCGACGTCGTCTTCCCCCGCATCCGCCGCCACATCCTGACCAACCTGCTGCTCATCAGCCTGTGGACGTTCAACGACTTCACGCCGTTCGTCCTCACCGGCGGCGGGCCGGAGGGCCGCTCCGAGATCCTGCCCGTGTACGTCTACCGCGTCGCCCTCAGAGACGGCCAGCTCGGCGTCGGAGCCGCCATCTCCTTCCTCATCCTGCTGATCAACCTCGTCTTCGCCCTGGCGTACCTGCGGCTGCTGCGCGGCCAGCGCCGGCAACAGGAGGTCGCCGCAGCCGGAGGGCCACCCGCATGATCCGCCACACCGTCGGCAGGCTCGCCGCCACCGTCTTCATCGCCGTCGTCCTGGCCTTCTTCACCCTCCCCATGCTCTGGCTGGCCAGCGCCCCCTTCGACGAGACCCCCACCATCACCACGTCCGTCCCCGAGTTCACGCTCGACAACTTCCGCGCCATCCTCGACAACCCCTACGCGCTCGGCTCCATCCGCAACTCCCTCATCCAGGGCGGGGGCGCCGCCGCGCTCGTCGTCGTCCTGGCCGCGCTCGCCGCCTACGCGCTGTCCCGCGTCCGCGTGCCCGGCCGCGACGCCCTCCTCTACGTCCTGCTGCTGCTGTCGTCCGTCGTGACCGGCACCGCCGCCATGGTGCCCATCTTCGAGCTCGCCACCCGGCTCGACCTCATCGACACCCACCTCGGCGTCGTCCTCGTCGTCTCCGGCGGCCTGCTGCCCGCCGCGATCTTCATCCTCAAGGACTTCATGGACGAGACCCCCACCTCGTACGAGGAGTCCGCCCGCGTCTTCGGGGCCTCGTCCCTGCAGATCCTGCGCCACATCGTCGTCCCCCTGGTCCGGCCCGGCCTGGCCACCATCGCCGTCTGGGCCCTGGCCAGCGTCTGGGGCGGCTTCCTCTTCCAGTTCATCCTGCTGCGCGACCCCGAGAAGGCCCCCGGCTCCGTCATCCTCTACACCCTCTACACCGAGGGCGGCGCGCCCAAGCTCGACCTCATCTCCACCTTCTCGCTGCTCTACTCGCTGCCCGTCGTCGCGATGTACCTGTTCGTCTCCCAGCGTTACGGCTTCCGCTTCCACGGAGGGATCAAACGGTGATCTCCCTGCACGGCCTGACCAAGGTGTTCCCCGGCGGGGTCCACGCCCTCGACGACCTGCACCTCACCATCGCCGACGGCGAGTTCTTCGCCCTGCTCGGCCCCTCAGGCTGCGGCAAGACCACCCTCCTGCGCACCATCGCCGGCCTGGAGACCCCCACAAGAGGGCAGATCCGCATCGACGACACGGACGTCACCGCGCTCCCCCCGGGCGACCGCGACGTCGCCATGGTCTTCCAGGACTACGCGATCTTCCCCCACATGAACGTCACCGCCAACATCGCCTACCCCCTGCGCATCAAGAAGGTCCCCCGCGCCGAACGCACCGCCAAGGCCGCCGGCGTCGCCGCCCGCCTCAGCCTCACCGAGCTCCTCCACCGCCGCCCCTCGGAGCTCTCCGGCGGCCAGCAGCAACGCGTCGCGCTCGCCCGCGCCATCGCCTGCCATCCCACCGCCTTCCTCTTCGACGAGCCCCTATCCTATCCAACCTCGACGCCCGCCTCCGCCTCGAAGCCAGGACCTTCCTCAAACGCCTCCAGCGCGAACTCGCCGTCACCACCGTCTTCGTCACCCACGACCAGGCCGAGGCCCTCGCCCTCGCCGATCGCATCGCCGTCATGTCGCACGGCCGCATGATCCAGGTCGGCACCCCGGCCGAGATCTTCCACCGCCCCGCCACCACCTTCGTCGCCTCCTTCATCGGCTCCACCCCGATGAACCTCCTCCCCGCCCACGCCACCGCCACCGCACTCCACGTCGCCGGCGCCACCCTCCCCGCCCCCACGGCCCTCGCCGCCGGCGACGGCCACCTCACCTACGGCGTACGCCCCGAATACATGGACCTGTCCGCCACCGAACGCCCCGACGCCTTCCCCGGCGTCATCTCCGTCCTGGAGAACCTCGGCACCCACACCCTCGTCACCCTCGAAGCCCCCGACACCCTCATCCAGCTCGTCGTCCCCGAAGGCGACGAACCACCCCTCGGCACCCCCGCCTGGGCCGTCCCCCGCCGCGCCCTCCTCTACCGCGACGACGACCTCCTCACCACCTTCCCCTGACCCGGCCCACCCCGGCGCCCCACCCCGGCCCCGCCATACTGGACATGGGCACCACGTCCACCAGGGACTGGATCCTGCACGTCGACCTCGACCAGTTCATCGCCGCCGTCGAGCTCCTGCGCCACCCCGAGCTCCGCGGCATACCCGTCGTCGTCGGCGGCTCCGGCGACCCCACCCAGCCCCGCACCGTCGCCGCCACCGCCACCTACGAGGCCCGCGAACACGGCATCCACTCCGGCATGCCGCTCCGCACCGCCCTCAGACGCTGCCCCGAAGCCGTCTTCCTGCCCAGCGACCCACCCGCCTACGAGGCCGCCTCCGAACGCGTCATGGCCGTCCTGCGCGAATTTCCCGTCCGCGTCGAGATCTGGGGCTGGGACGAAGCCTTCCTGGGCGCCACCACCGACAACCCCGAAGCCCTCGCCGCCGACCTCCGGCAGGCCGTACGCGCCCGCACCGACCTCGACTGCTCCGTCGGCATCGGCGACAACAAACACCAGGCCAAACTCGCCTCCGGCCTCGCCAAACCCGCCGGGATCTACCGCCTCACCAGCGACAACTGGGCCGAGGTCATGTACGACCGCCCCACCGACGCCCTCTGGGGCATCGGCGCCCGGATCTCCAGGAAACTGGCCGCCCTCGGCCTGCACACCGTCGCCCAGCTGGCCGCCGCCGACCCCGCCGACCTGGCGAGCCGCTTCGGCCCCACCAACGGCCCCTGGTACCGCTACCTCGCCCTCGGCAAGGGCGAGGCCGAAGTCGTCACCACCCCCTGGATCGCCCGCGGCCACAGCCGCGAGACCACCTTCACGCACGACCTCACCGACCGGGCCGATCTCACCCGCCACCTCACCGCCCTGGCCGAGCAGGTCGCCCACGACGCCACCGCCGCCGGCCGCGAGATCACCCTGGTCCGGGTCAAGATCCGCTCCACCCCGTTCCTGACCCGCACCCGCCAGTCAAAACTCCCCCACCCCACCACCGACCCCGACACCGTCACCCGGACGGCCCTGGCCATCCTCGACCGCCACGACCTCACCCGCCCCATCCGCCTCGTGGGCGTGTCCGTCGACTACACGATGCCCGGCTGACGGATCGGACAGGCGGGCTGACCGGCCCGCGTCACCCGCCGACAGAACGCCGAGAACCGAACCTCAAACCACAGAAACGTCACCACCTCCGGCAGAACCACGAACCCCGGCCAGAGCACCTCCCCGTCCAGATCCGAGCCCGTTGTCGCAGTGGAAACAGAGAACACCCCGCACCTGCCCGGTCTCATGACTGTGATCGACGAAGGTGCCCGGAACGACCCGGCAGATGGCGCAGAGCCCGCCCTGGTGGGCGAGCATGCGCGCGAAGTCGTCCTCTGTGATGCCGTAGCGGTATTTCTCGGCCTTGTTCTCACGCGTCACATCGGCCTTCCACTTCCGATGACTCTGAGTGGAACGCCGCCGAAAGCAGACCTTGCGGTAGCGCGCCCGCCCATCGGCCATGCGCTTGTTGAGCCCGAACCCGTCGATCGCCTTGAGCTCACCACGGTCCGGACACCACGTCGCATCACCCGGCGACTCCACCAGATCTACCCCTTGCGCCTGTCCGTTGTGCCCTACTCTCCGCCCTTCTGGACGTAACTGCGCACGAACTCCTCTGCGTTCTCTTCGAGAACTTCGTCGATTTCGTCCAGAATCGCGTCGACATCGTCCGTGAGCTTCTCCTGCCGCTCCTGAACGTCCGGTGCCGCCGAGGCCTCGGTCTCCTCGACTTCGCTCTCGCGACGGCCGGTCTGCTTCTGGCCGCCGGTGTCCTTGGTTGCCATGTCCTACCTCCGCTTTGGGGGACTGCCTCTAGGCATATCTTCCCCGAACCGGGCGACATTTCGCGCCGATCGCCCGTCGATCTTGCCGGGTTGACTAGATAGCAGTCCTATCCAATAATGAACCCCCGTAGACACAGGAGGTTGAGATGTCCCCTTCGTCCCTGAGCACGGCTGGTGTGCTCCTCATCACAGTCCCGCTGGTGGCCTTCGGTGGCGTGTCGCTGCTGTCGTTCCTGATGAAGAACGTCCCGGGCTACCTGGACAACCCGGTTCGCCGCGGCCTGTGGCGCGCGGGTCATGCCCATGCGGGCGTGCTGGTGCTGTTCGCCCTGGTGGCGATGCTGTACGTGGACCAGTCGGGCCTGCCGGAGGGCCTCAAGGCGCTGACCAGGACGCTGATCGTGGCGGCCCCGATCCTGATGCCGCTGGGGTTCTTCCTGTCGGTGGTGCGCCCGAGCGACACGAAGCCGAGCAAGCTGATCTGGCTGACGGTCGCGGGTGGTGCGTGCCTGGCGGTGGGCACGCTGACGCTGGGGATCGGCCTGCTGTGACGGCCGGCCGGCCCCGGGAGCGAGCGGTGGGCGGGTCAGTCGCCGCCGGTGAGGGCGGCGACGAGGTCGGCGGCGGTGTGGCAGCGGTCGAAGAGCTCTCCGACGTGGGCCTTGGTGCCGCGCAGCGGTTCGAGGGTGGGGACGCGCTGGAGTGATTCCCTGCCGGGGATGTCGAAGATGACGGAGTCCCAGGAGGCGGCGGCGACGGATTCGCTGTACTGGCTCAGGCAGCGGCCACGGAAGTAGGCGCGGGTGTCGGTGGGCGGGCTCTCGACGGCGCGCTGGACCTCTTCCTCGGTGACGAGGCGCTGCATGCGTCCGCGGGCGACCAGGCGGTTGTAGAGGCCGCGGTCGGGGCGGATGTCGGAGTATTGCAGGTCGACGAGCTGGAGCCGGGGGTGGGACCAGGCCAGGCCGTCGCGGCTGCGGTAGCCCTCGAGGAGTTCGAGCTTGGCGACCCAGTCGAGCTCGCGGGAGAGCTGCATGGGGTCTTCGGCGAGGCGGGTGAGGACGGATTCCCAGCGGTCGAGGATGTCCTTGTTCATCTCGTCCTGGGCGGTGCCGCGCTCTTCGACGTATTTGCGGGCCTGCTCGAGGTATTCCATCTGGAGCTGGACGGCGGTGAGCTTGCGGCCGTCGCGCATGGGGATCTCGTAGCGGCAGCTGGGGTCGTGGGAGACGGCGCGCAGGGCCTGCACGGGGTTCTCGACGGCGAGGTCGCGGGTCAGGAAGCCCTCTTCGATCATGGCGAGGACGAGCGCGGTGGAGCCGAGCTTCAGGTACGTGGAGATCTCGGACATGTTGGCGTCGCCGATGATCACGTGCAGCCGGCGGTATTTCTCCGGGTCGGCGTGCGGCTCGTCGCGGGTGTTGATGATGGGCCGCTTGAGCGTGGTCTCGAGGCCGACCTCGACCTCGAAGAAGTCGGCGCGCTGGCTGATCTGGAAGCCCTCGCCGCGGGAGTCCTGGCCGATGCCGACCTTGCCGGCGCCGACGACGACCTGCCGGGAGACGAAGAACGGGGTGAGGTGCCGGACGATGTCGGCGAAGGGGGTGGCGCGCCGCATCAGGTAGTTCTCGTGGCAGCCGTAGGAGGCGCCCTTGGCGTCGGTGTTGTTCTTGTAGAGCTGGATGGGCGCGTTGGAGGGGATGGCGGAGGCGCGGGTGGCGGCGTCGTACATGACGCGCTCGCCGGCCTTGTCCCAGATGACGGCCGCCCGGGGGTTGGTGCACTCGGGCGAGCTGTATTCCGGATGGGCGTGGTCGACGTAGAGCCTGGCGCCGTTGGTGAGGATGACGTTGGCCAGGCCAAGGTCCTCATCGGTGAGCTGGCTGGTGTCGGCCACCTCTCTGGCCAGGTCGAAGCCGCGCGCGTCGCGGAGCGGGTTCTCCTCCTCGAAGTCCCATCGTGCTCTGCGCGCGCGAGCCGCCGAGGCGGCCAGGTAGGCGTTCACGACCTGGGAGGAGGTCACCATCGCGTTGGCGCCTGGCTGACCTGGTACGGAGATGCCGTACTCGGTCTCGATGCCCATCACCCGACGCACCGTCATGCAACACCCTCTGTTCGTCCGGGTCTGTCTATCCGCCGTTTATATGCCCGAGCCTATGCCCTTCACAGTGCCCCAGGGCCACAGAGTTATGGCACCGACGCCTTTTCACCCTGTACGACGGGAGCTGATGGGGTTTGTGTACGTCTGCGGGGCTTGAGTAGCCGCTGGATGGGGCGTTCGGCAAAGGAGTAGACGAGATATGACAGGAGGATCGCGGCCAGGGTCGTGATCGTGGCGACGGCCAAGGGGGGCAGATCGCCGGTGAGCAGCGGGATGAGGGCCACCGCGACAACGCTATGGAAGAGGTAAAGCGGGTATGTCGTGCCGCCGAGCGCGGTGAGCACCCGGGAGGTCCGCATCCGCACCGCGCCGAGCGCGACGAGGGCCATGGCGACGAAGATCAGCGTCAGGGTGATTATCACGCTGAGGTCGGTGACGGGCATGTTCTTGAACCCGGCGAGCTCGATGCGGCCGTGCACGCGACCGAGGGCCGAGTGCAGGGAAAGCCCGTAGGAGACGGCGACGTAGAGCCAGGGCAACCAGCCGCCGCCGTGTTTGTGCACGAGATAGAGGGCCATGCCGGCGACGAAGTATCCGGCGTAGCCGGGCATGACGATCTCGCGGACGAGCTCGTTCTCGAAGATCTCGTACTCCTCGAGCAGTTTGACCCCGAGCGCGGCGGCGAGCCAGATGCCGCAGAAGGCCAGGACGCGCCCGCGCGTGACCCCGATGATCACCAGGATGGCCATCAGCAGGTAGAAGCGGAGCTCGGCCCAGAGCGACCAGTAGACACCGCTGGCGTCGGTGAGCTTGAACAGCCGCTGGAACATGGTGGCGTTCACCAGGTATTCGCCTGGTGAAAGTTTTGGGTCGAGCGCCTTGGCGCCGGTGAGGCCGTAGAGGGCCGCGATGGCGGCCAGGCTGAGCCAGTACGCGGGGTAGAGGCGGACCAGCCGGGAGCGGGCGAACGCGCCGAGTCCGCGCCCCCAGACGCTCATCAGGATGACGAACCCGCTGATGATGAAGAACAGCTCGACGCCGAGGATGCCGAGCCCCGCGATGGGCGCCAGCGCCGGGAACAGCTCGGCGGGCCTGTCTCCCCACACCGAGGCGTACGCGACCAGGTAGTGGAAGGCGACGACCGCCAGGGCGGCGAGGAAGCGCAGGAGGTCGAGTTCGGCCAACCGGCCGTCTCCCCGAGCATGCTTTGACCGGTTGGGGGAATGCACGCCATCTTTGACGTAACTCTGATCACTTTGGTTCCATCGGGCCCTTTGTTCCCATCAGCAACACGCCGGGGGCACACGAGCACGTGTACGGGCGCCGCTTGCTCCGGCGCTGCCCCATCGGCGCAGCCCGCGTGGCCTCCGGTCGACCCCGCCCGAGCAGTGCAGCCCTACCGAGGGTGCCGTGGGGTGCCGTCACAGGGCGTGGTCGCGGGCGGCGGCGACGGCGGCCTGGCCCAGGCTGAGGCCGCCGTCGTTGGGCGGCACCCGTACGTGCTTGAGCACCCGGAACCCGGCGGCCCGCAGCCGTTCGGCCGTGCGTTCGAGCAGCAGGGCGTTCTGGAAGACCCCGCCGGACAGCGCCACGGCGGTCAGCCCGGTCCGCTGCCTGAGCTCCACGCAGGCGCGGGTGATGGCGGCGGCGACGCCGTTGTGGAAGCGGCCGGCGATGACGCCCGGGTCGACCCCGGCGGTCAGGTCGGCGGCGGCGGCGCGGACGAGGTCGGCGCCCTCGACGACGAGCGGGCCGGGGGTGGTGATGGCGGCGGGGTAGACGCCGGTCTCGCCGGGGTCGGCGCGCTGTTCGAGCTCGATCGCGGCCTGGCCGTCGTACGTGATCTTGTCGCGGATCCCGAGCAGCGCCGAGACGGCGTCGAACAGGCGGCCCGCGCTGGAGGTCAGGGGCGAGGCGAGGCCGCTGTCGGCGAGCCGCAGCACGTCGGTCCAGCGTTCGGCGTTGCGCCTGTACACGTCCAGGCCGGGGTGGTCGTCGTGCAGGTAGGCGGCGGCCATGCGCCAGGGGTGCCTGATCGCGGCGGTGCCGCCGGGCATGGGGACGTGGGCGAGGTGGCCGAGGCGCTCGAAGGCGGCCAGGTCGGCGCGGAGGAACTCGCCGCCCCAGAGGGTGCCGTCGGTGCCGTGGCCGATCCCGTCGAAGGCGACGCCGATCACGGGCCCCTGGTCGCCGTTGTCGGCCAGGCAGGAGGCGATGTGGGCGTGGTGGTGCTGGACGCCGACGCGTTCGACGCCGGGGAGCTCCAGGGCGTGCCTGGTGGACAGGTAGCCGGGGTGCAGGTCGTGCGCGACGACCTCGGGGCGGATGCCGAACAGGCCGCAGTAGTGGTCGATGTTCTCGACGAAGGAGCGCAGGGTGTCCTGGTTCTCCAGGTCGCCGATGTGCTGGGAGACGAACGCGCGCCGGCCCTGGACGAGGCAGAAGGTGCTCTTCAGCTCGGCGCCGCAGGCGAGCACGGGCCGGGGCGCGGGCCGGCGCAGGGCGAGCGGTTCGGGGGCGTACCCGCGGGCCCGGCGCAGCACGGTGACCCCGCCGGGCGCGGGGCGTACGACGGAGTCGTCGGTGCGGGTGTGGATGGCGCGGTCGTGGACGAGGAAGGCGTCGGCGATGCCGCCGAGGCGGGTCAGGGCGTCGGCGTCCTCGTACGCGATGGGCTCGTCGGAGACGTTGCCGCTCGTCAGGACCATGGGTTCGCCGAGTTCGGCCAGCAGGAGGTGGTGCAGGGCCGTGTAGGGCAGCAGGAGCCCGAGGCGGCGGTGGCCGGGCGCGACGGAGGGCGCGACGGGTGCGCCGGCGCGGCGGGGCAGCAGCACGATGGGCCGGGCGCGGCCGGCGAGCAGCGCTGCCGCGGCGTCGTCGATCTCGCACAGCCGGCGGGCCTGCGCCAGGTCGGCGGCCATGACGGCGAACGGTTTGTCCTCTCGGTGCTTGCGGCCGCGCAGCGCGGCGGCGGCCCGCTCGTCGGAGGCGGTGACGGCGAGGTGGTAGCCGCCCAGGCCCTTGACGGCGACGACGCGCCCGGCGCGCAGCAGGGCGGCGGCGCAGGCGACGGGGTCGCCGCACAGCTCGGTGCCGCGCGCGTCGCGCAGCCGCAGCCGGGGGCCGCAGGCGGGGCAGCAGGTGGGCTGGGCGTGGAAGCGGCGGTCGGCGGGGTCGTGGTATTCGCGGGCGCAGGCGTCGCACATGCCGAAGCCGGCCATGGTGGTCAGCAGCCGGTCGTACGGGACGCCGCGGACGATGGTGAAGCGCGGCCCGCAGTTGGTGCAGTTGATGAACGGGTACCGGTGGCGGCGGTCGGCCGGGTCGTGCAGCTCGCGCAGGCAGTCGTCGCAGGTGGCGCCGTCGGCCGAGACGAGGGCGCGGCGCAGCCCGGAGGGGTCGCTGGCGGCGATGGTGAAGCCGCTGTGCCCGGCGGGCTCGCCGCTGACGACGGTGACCCGCTCGATCTCGGACAGGGCGGGCGCGTCGCGTTCGAGGGCGGTCAGGAACTCCTCGACCCCGGCCAGGGCTCCTTCGACTTCGATGTGTACGCCGTTGACGTCGTTGTGCACGCGCCCGGCCAGCCCCAGCCGGTTGGCGAGCGAGTAGACGAAGGGCCGGAAGCCGACCCCCTGGACAATGCCTTCGACGTGCACGTCTACCCGTTTGAGCGTGGTCACAGGCCCAGTGTGCGCTTCATCGGGATGGCGTGCATGCGTATCGGCCGTGTCGTCGCGCCTTCACCGCGCCTTCGCCCCGGGAGCATCCTCGCCTTTGCCGTGTACCCGGACACAAGGCGCTCGCGGTGGAAAGACGGCAGGGCCGCGCGGATGGTTCCGCGCGGCCCTGCCGTCCAGGGGTTCTACAGGTATTGACCGGTGTTGGCGACGGTGTCGATGGACCGGCCGGCTTCGGTGCCCTGCTTGCCGGAGACGAGCGTGCGGATGTAGACGATCCGCTCGCCCTTCTTGCCGGAGATGCGGGCCCAGTCGTCGGGGTTGGTGGTGTTGGGCAGGTCCTCGTTCTCGGAGAACTCGTCCACGCAGGCCGTGAGCAGGTGCTGCACCCGCAGGCCCTTCTGGCCGCTTTCGAGGAACTGCTTGATGGCCATCTTCTTGCCCCGGTCGACGATGTTCTGGATCATCGCGCCCGAGTTGAAGTCCTTGAAGTAGAGGACCTCCTTGTCGCCGTTGGCGTAGGTCACCTCGAGGAAGCGGTTTTCCTCGCTCTCGGTGTACATCCGCTCCACGACGCTCTGGATCATGCCCTGGATGGTGGACTCGCGGGAGCCGGAGTGCTCCGTGAGGTCATCCGGGTGCAGCGGGAGGTCCGCGACCAGGTACTTCGAGAAGATGTCCTTGGCCGCCTCGGCGTCCGGCCGCTCGATCTTGATCTTGACGTCCAGGCGGCCGGGCCGCAGGATCGCCGGGTCGATCATGTCCTCGCGGTTGGAGGCGCCGATGACGATGACGTTTTCCAGGCCCTCGACGCCGTCGATCTCCGACAGCAGCTGAGGGACGATGGTGTTCTCCACGTCGGAGGACACGCCGGAGCCTCGGGTGCGGAAGATCGAGTCCATCTCGTCGAAGAACACGATCACCGGGGTGCCCTCTGAGGCCTTCTCGCGGGCCCGCTGGAAGACCAGGCGGATGTGCCGCTCGGTCTCACCGACGTACTTGTTGAGCAGCTCCGGACCCTTGATGTTGAGGAAGAAGCTCTTGCCGGACTGGCCGGTCTTCTCCGCGACCTGCTTGGCCAGGGAGTTGGCGACGGCCTTGGCGATGAGCGTCTTGCCGCATCCGGGCGGGCCGTACAGCAGCACGCCCTTCGGGGGACGGAGCTTGTGCTCGCGGAACAGGTCGGCGTGCAGGTAGGGCAGCTCGATGGCATCCCTGATCTGCTCGATCTGCCGCATGAGGCCACCGATCTCCTCGTAGGAGATGTCGGGGACCTCTTCGAGCACCAGCTCTTCGACTTCGGACTTGGGTATGCGCTCGTAGACGTAGCCGGAACGAGGTTCGAGCAGCAGCGAGTCGCCGGCCCTGATGGGCTGGCCGACCAGCGACTCGGCCAGTCGCACGACGCGCTCCTCGTCGGCGTGCGAGATGACCAGGGCCCGCTTGCCCTCGTCGAGCAGTTCTTTGAGCATCACGATCTCGCCGACCTCTTCGTAGCCGAGGGCTTCGACCACGTTGAGCGCCTCGTTGAGCATGACCTCCTGGCCACGCCGCAGCGAGTCGACGTCGACGGCCGGGCTGACGTTCACCCGGAGCTTGCGGCCTCCGGTGAACACCTCGATCGTGCCGTCTTCTCTGGCTTCAAGGAAGGTGCCGAAGCCGGATGGCGGCTGCGCCAGCCGGTCGACCTCCTCCTTGAGAGCGACGATCTGGTCCCTGGCCTCCTTGAGGGTTGCCACCAAGCGCTCGTTCTGGCCTGTAACGGCCGCGAGATTCGCCTGTGCCTCATGGAGACGCTCTTCGAGGACCCTGGCCTGACGGGGTGACTCGGCCAGCTTCCGCCTCAGCGCGGTGATCTCCTCCTGGAGGAAGGAGACCTGTGTTGAAAGATCAGCGACCTCCCGTTCGCGCTGCGCGGCTCGAGCCTCAGCATCATCGCGAGCTGCCACGCCCCGTCACCTCCTTCCCAGTCGAGGGCGACTACTAAGGACCTTACCTATCTCGGGCCCCTCCGTAACCTGGCCGGGCAGTGTTCGTCGAGTGACATTCAGTGTTCGTTGAATAATGCCTAATGGTGCGTTTAATACTCCCAGCATATGAACACGGCGATCTGTTCCCGTGTCACGCACCAAAGCACCCTCGTGGCCAAATTGTCATAGTTCCTCGGTGGTCCCCTTCGGTCGACGACGGCGCGGCGGCGGGGTCACGCCGTCGGCCATGCGGCGGGCGGAGACGAGGAAACCGGTGTGACCGATCATCCGATGATCCGGTCTCACCGCGAGTCCTTCGACATGCCAGTCGCGAACCAGGGTCTCCCACGCATGTGGCTCGGTGAAACACCCGTGATCGCGAATGACCTCGACAGTCTTGGACATCTGCGTGGTCGTGGCCACGTAGCAGCAGATCACTCCGCCGGGGGTGAGCGCCTTGGCGGCGGCGTCGACGCACTCCCAGGGGGCCAGCATGTCGAGGATGACGCGGTCGACGTCGACCTCGTCGATGGAGGCGACCAGGTCGCCCACGACCAGGCGCCAGTTGTCGTCCATGGGGCCGCCGTAGAACTTCTCCACGTTCTTGCGCGCCACGTCCGCGAACTCCGGGCGGCGCTCGTAGGAGGTCACGCGGCCCTCGGGGCCGACGGCGCGCAGCAGGAAGCACGTCAGCGCGCCGGAGCCGACGCCGGCCTCGATCACGCGGGCGCCGGGGAAGATGTCGGCCATGCCGACGATCATCGAGGCGTCCTTGGGATAGATGACGGCCGCGCCGCGCGGCATGGCCAGCGTGTAGTCCTGCAGCAGGTGGCGGAAGGCCAGGTATTGGGTGCCGCCGGAGGAGCGCACGACGGAGCCTTCAGGCTGCCCGATCAGCTCGCTGTGCGGGATGGCGCCCTTGTGGGTGTGGAAGACGCCGTCCTCTTTGAGCGTGATCGTGTGGCGCTTGTTCTTGGGGTCGGTGAGCTGCACCTGATCCCCCACCTGGAAAGGCCCATGCCTGCGGAAACCCATGGCGGCAAGGTTATAGGGCTTTCGAGCAGGTCCGGACGCACGATATCTATGGGGGATGCTCCCGCGTGATGTGATCTCGTCCGGCTCCCTGATCCTCCGTCCTCCCGTGGAGGCGGACGCCGAGCCGATCGTGAAGATGTGCGACGACCCGGTGACGGTTCGCTTCATGCCGCTGCTGCCGCGGCCGTACACGCTGGAGCACGCGCTCGACTACGTGAAGAGCTCCACGGGGAAGTGGGAGGACGGCGGCGCCGAGTACGCGATCACGGAGGACGGGCGGTTCGCCGGGTCGATCGGGGTGCGCCCGGCGGACCACTGGGGCGTGGCGGAGCTGGGCTACCTGGTGGCGCCGTGGGCGCGGGGCCGGAACGTGGCCACGACAGCGACCCGGGCCGTGTCGGACTGGCTGTTCGACCAGGGGGTGCGCCGGGTCGAGCTGCAGGCCGAGGTGGAGAACGTGGCGAGCCTGCGGGTGGCGTACAAGGCGGGGTTCCAGGAGGAGGGGCGGCGGCGGGCGGCCAAGCGGCTGCGGGACGGGCGGTACGTCGATCTCGTGACGTTCGCCAGGCTCAAGGGGGACGCGCCGGTGGCGCCGTACCTGCCGTTCTTCCCGGGCGGGGAGCTGAGCGACGGCGTGGTGCGGCTGGTGCCGATGGCGGCCGGGGACGCCGGGGACTTCCACCGGATGATGGCCGAGCCGGGCGTGCGGGCCTACTCCCTGGCGCCGCCGACCACCCTGGAGGACGACGAGCGGCGCTGCCGGTACACCGGCTACTGGTGGGTGTCGGGGCAGCGGGTGGAGCTGGCGGTCAGGGACGCGGCCTCGGGGGCGTTCGCGGGGCATCTGCAGCTGATGCAGGTGGTCCCGGCCCTGGGGCAGGCGATGATCGGCTATTCGCTGGTGCCGGAGTTCCGGGGGAAGGGGTTCATGACGCGGGCGGTCGGGCTGCTGGTGGAGTGGGCGTTCGCGAACACGGGCCTGCACCGGATCGTGGCGGGGACCGACGTGGACAACACGGCCTCGCACGCGGTGCTGGAACGTTCTGGGTTCGAGCGGGAGGGCGTGCACCGGGAGCTGTTCCCCAGGCCGGACGGCACCAGGGCCGACGACGTGCAGTGGGTGCGGCTGCGGTCGTCGTAGGCGCGGGCTGCCGCGGCGGGGGTCGCCGGTGGGCGCCCGCCCTGGTCGAGGTCGCGGCCGGCCCGTCCTTGGCGCATGCGGGCGTTGCGGCGGGGGCCTGGCGGCGGGCCGAAAAGGTCAAAAATCCTGATTTCCTGTTGAGGGCTAGTCAAGAGCCGCGTCGAGGGTGATAGTCAGGGCACCCGCAGGCGAGCTTCGCGTGATCGGGCTGCGCGATCTCGCCCCTCCGCTCCGAGGGACCACCGCGATGCCATACAACCGTGTCGATGTCGCCGTGCGTGAACTCATCGCCTCGTTCTCCTGCCTGGAGGCCGGGGACCTGCTCGAACGGCTGGCGCGTACCGCCGCCGCCGTCGCCGGCACCGGCTACTCCGGATTCGTCCGGGTGGACGCGCTGCGCCAGGAGGCGAGCGCCGTTCATGTGCACGCCCCTCCTGGCGACCCGCTGGGCCTGCGGCGGTGGCTGGCCGAATCGGGGGTGCTGAAGGAGCTGGCCGCGTCGTCGGTGACGGTACGGCTGGCGCACGACGCCTCGATGGGCGAGCCGGGGTTCCTGGCCACTCCCGTGCCCGTGGCGGCTCGGGACCACACGTTCGTGTGGGTGGCCGGGCGGGGGTTCTGCGACAGGGACGAGCATCTGCTGAGCCGCTTCGCGACCGCGACGGGGCGGGCCCTGGAGGCGGCCAGCGGGCTGGAGGCGGCGGTACGTCTGTTGCGGGGCGTACGGTCTTTCCGACCGGCCTAGCCGGGCCCCGCGGCTTCGAGACGGACCGGATCACCAGGATCAGGACGACCGGTACCGTGCCGCATTTCCCCGCCAATCACCACATGGCAGGCTCGTTTCCCACCGTTCATTTTCCGAAAGATCTTCACCATTTACCGGATTAAGCGATATATTCCCCGACTTTTCGCGAGTAGTCCTAATACAACCTGCACCACTCCCCCGCCACCGCCACCCGCACCCCGCCGGCGCCGCCGATCCGGCCCGCACTGCCCGCCCCACCGCGTCCTCCCCGGCCTTTCGGCGCGTCATTGACGGCCCTGGGCGGGCGGCACCTGTCCCGGCTTGTGCCGCTTTTAGTCCTTGTCAGGCTATAAACACGGAAATAGCTGATCACCTTCTCGCATCTAGGGCGTAACCTGCCCTTATGGGGACCACCTGGCCGTTCGCCGGGCGCGGAGAGGAGCTCGGGCACCTGCTCCGCCTCGCGTGCGACCCCACCGCCCAGGGCGTGCTCCTCGCGGGACCACCGGGGGCGGGCAAGACCGCCCTGGCCACGCACCTGACCGAGCAGCTGCCGGCCGGGCGGCTCGGGGGCGTCCGCACCATCAGGGCCGCCACGGCACTGCGGGACGTGCCCGGCGGCGCCCTGACCACCTCGCTCCCGCCCGATCCCGGCACGGCCCGCACCCCCGCGCCCGGCCCGGCCTGCGCGGCGGCCGAAACGGTGCAGCGGTGCGGTGAGTGGCTGCTGCGCAACGCCGGCGCCGCCGTCGTGACGGTGGACGACGCGCACCTCCTGGACCGCCACTCGGCCGAGGTGGTGGCCACCCTGGTACGCACCGGGCGGATCCGGCTGATCGCGACCGTGTGCTCCGGAGAGCCCCCCGACGGGCCGGTCGTGGAGCTGTGGCGGGACGGGCGGCTCAGGCGGTTCGAGGTGGAGCCGCTCCGCGAGGGCGACGTGGCGGCCGTGCTCGCGGCGGCGCTGGACGGCCCGGTTGATGAGACCGCCGTGGCGCGGCTGGCGGAGCTCACCGGAGGGAACGCGCTGTGGCTGCGCGAGACGGTGGAGCTCGCCCGAGCGGCTGGAGCGCTCCAGCGGACCGGCGGGGTGTGGCGGCTGACCGGGGAGCCGCCGGAGGCGCGGGGGCCGGAGGAGCTCGTCGGCCGGCGGGTGGGGGCGTTGCCGTCGGAGGTCGGGGAGGTGCTGGAGTACGCGGCGTTCGGGGAGCCGGTAGGGATGCCTGCGCTGGCGGCCCTGTGCTCCGGGACGGCGGTGCGGGAGGCGGCCGAGGGCGGGCTGATCACCGTGGCGGCCGAGGGACGCGGGGAGGTCGTCCGACCGGCGCACCCGCTGTACGGGTCGGCGGCCCGCGAACGCTGCCCGCGGGAGCGGCGCGATGACCGGTACGCCAGGCTGGTCGCCGCCGTGGAGGCGGACGGGAGCGGCGATCCGGCCGTGCTCGCCGGGTGGCGCCTGGCCGGCGGGGTGGAGGCCGACCCCGGGCCGTTGCTGGGCGCGTGCCGGCTGGCGGGCGGCGTACACGATCACCCGGCGGCCATCCGGCTCGGCCGCGCCGCCGTACGCGCGGGCGGCGGCACGGGTGCGGCCGTCGAACTGGCCGCCGCCCTGGAGGACGCCGGGCAGCCGCACCAGGCGCAGGCGGTGCTCCTGCGGGCGGAGGAGCGCTGGTCCGGTGACGATCGGGACCGGGTACGGCTCGCCGTGGCCAGGGCCGAGAACCTGGCCTGGGGCCTGAACCGGCTCGGCGACGCGCTGGACCTGCTGGCCACCACGCGCAAGGAGGTCCCCGGCCCCGGCCCGCGGCGGGAGGCGGACGCGGCGCGGGCGGTCCTGCTGGCCGAAGCCGCCCGAGCCGACGAGGCACTCAGGCTCATCGGCCGTGCGCGCGGCACGGACGGGGGCCTCAGCGCCGGTTCGGGCGCGGTGACGGACGCGAAGGTCGCAGGGGCACGAGCGCTGGCCCTCTGCCACGCGGGCCGGACCGGCGAGGCGGCCGGAGCGGTCGAGGACGCGCCGCGCGCCGAGGAGGGCCCGGGGCGGCCGTACACGTCGCCGTACGCGACGTCGGCCATGTGCGGCTGCTTCTCCGGCGACCTGGACCTGACCGCCCGTGCCATCGCCGCCATGCGCCGGCCGCCCGGCGAGCACGGCTGGCCGGGCCGGAACGAGCAGGCCCTCGCACAGGCACGGCTGGCGATGCTCAGGGGCGAGCTGGGAGCCGCGCTCCTCATCCTGCGGACCCCGGCCCGGCGGGAGACGCCCCAGGACGCCGCCGAACGGATGGCGGCGTACGCGACGGCCCAGGCGCTGCACGGGGACGCGGCCGGCGCGCGGACGTCGCTGGAGGCGGCCCGCGGACGCGCCACGTGGACCGCGCTCCGGCACTGGAGGGCGCTCGCGGAGGTCTGGGCGGAGGCCGCGTCGGGAGGGCCGTCACGGGCCGTGGAGCTCGCCCTGGCGCACGCGGAGGAGTGCCGGGAGGGCGGGCCCGCGTCCTTCGAGGCGATCGCGTTGCACGACGCCGTACGGCTGGGCGCCCCCATCAGCGCGCTCCCCCGGCTGAGCGAGCTGGCGGCGGTCCTGGACGGGCCGCGCGTACGCCTCGCCGCGCGCCATGCCCGCGCCCTGGCCGAAGGCGACGCGGCGGCGCTGGCGGAGGTCGCGGCCGGCTTCGGCGCCACGGGGCTGCGGCTCTTCGCGACGGAGGCGAGAGCGCAGGCGAAGGCCCTGCGCGACGGCACCCGGCCCGGCTGGCGCCCCCACCCCGCATGACCGGTGTCCGAGACCCGGCGCGGCACTTCCCTGAGACGGAACGCCCGGCGGAGAGTAGCGTGGCCGCCCGTGAGGATGCTCATCGTCGGCGGGAGCGGCCATCTGGGCGGCGAGCTCGTGCGACTGTGCGTGGCGGCGGGCCACGAGGTGGGCGCGACCTGTCACACCCGGCCGGGGAACGACCCGGACGCGCGGTGGCTGCCGTTGGACGTGCGGTCGCGGGAGGCCGTGGCCGCCGTGTTCGACGCGTTCCGGCCGGAGGTGACGATCAACACGGCGTACCGTTCGTCGGACTGGACGGCCACCGCGGACGGCGCCGCGCACGTGGCCGTGGCCGTCGCGCGGTCGGGCGGGCGGCTGGTGCACGTCTCCAGCGACGCCGTCTTCTCCGGATCCGCGCCCTCGTACGCCGAGGCGTGCCTGCCCGACCCGATCAGCCCGTACGGTGCGGCCAAGGCGGCCGCCGAGACGGCCGTGCGGGCGGTGCTGCCCGATGCCGCCATCGCCAGGACGTCCCTGATCATCGGGCGCGGTGGATCGGCGCACGAGGCGCTGGTGCACTCGCTGGTGGCGCGGCCGGGTTCGGGGGTGCTGTTCAAGGATGACGTGCGGTGTCCCGTGCACGTCTCCGACCTGGCGGCGGCGCTGGCGGAGGTGGCGGTCCGGGGGTGCCCGGGGGTGCTGCACGTCGCCGGGGCCGATGCGGTCAGCCGCTACGAGCTGGGCGTGCTCATCGCCCGCCGGGACGGCCTGGACGAGGCTCTCCTGGTCGCCGGGAGCCGGGCCGAGGCGGGGGTGCCGGGGCCGCTCGAGGTCCGGCTGGACTGCTCGGCGACGCGGCGGCGGCTGGGGACCCGGCTCCGCGGCGCCCGGGAGTTCCTGGCGGAGCCGGCCGCCCGGCACGCGGCGGCGCCGGACGGCCGCACCGTACGGGACACGACCTCGTGAGGCGGCGCCACGCCCCGAACGTGCGAACGCCCGCGCCCCGGAACCCCGGGGAACGCGGGCGTTCGACGAGACCTACCCCCGGTGCGCCTCGAAGCGGAGCGTGCGGGACACTCCGACGCGGACCGTGGTGCCCGGGGCGATCGTGACGGGCTCGTTGGGCGGGATGTCGTAGAAGTTGGGGTCGCCGGGCGGCTGGATCTGGGTGCCGTTCACCGAGCCCAGGTCCACCAGGTTGACGTCCCATCCGTCGAGCGCCACCCGCAGGTGACGGCGCGAGACCGAGCCGTCCGGGCTGGTCACCTTGGCGGGCCTGGCGGTGCCGCCGGCCACCTCGGGCGCCCGCTCCGGGTCGCGGCCGAGCAGGTAGTCGCTCTCCAGGGGGAGCGCCGTCCCGTCGTCGAGGACCAGGACGCCGAGCGAGGGGCGCGGGCCCTTGTAGGGGACGAGGGTGCGCTGCACCAGGGCGATGCCGCAGACCGCGCAGTAGGGCGCGCGGGGGTCGTTGAAGTGGTCGTTCTTGCAGTCGACCCCGTAGACCAGGGGGCGGTCGCCGTGCTCGGGCTGCTGGTCCTGCTGCGGCGGGCCCGGGTGGTCGAAGTGGTCGGGCGGGCCGAGGACGGGCGGCGCGGGCTGGTCGTAGTGGTCGCCGGGACCCATGTGCTGCGGGATCGGCTGGTCGGCGGCGCCGTTGCCGGAGGGCGGCTCGTCGTAGGACGGGAACTGCTGCTGCTCGTGCAGGGGCGGCGGCTGCTCCTGGTAGTCCTGCGGGGGCTGGTAGGGGGGCTCCTGCGGCGGGTGGTAGGCGGGCTCCTGCGGCGGCAGGTAGGGGGGCTGGTCCTGGGGAGTGTGGTAGGGCGGCGGGTCCTGCGGGGTGTGGTACGGCTGGTCCATGACCGGGGGCGCGGGCTGGGGACCCGAGGGCGGGCCGGGGACGACCGGCGGCTGGTCGGCCAGTGGGTAGGGAGGACGCTCCACGGGCTGCTGGACCGGCGGCTGGATCAGGTCGGCCTCCATGTGGAAGGCCGTGTTGGGCATCTCGCTGGTCAGTGGCCGGGAGGGCGCGGACGGTGCGGAGGGCGCGGGCCGGTCGGTGAAGTCGCCGACGAGGCCGCCGCCGTGCACGACGCCGCCCTCGAAGCGGACCGCGGGGTGCGGGCTGCCGGCGCCGGGCAGGCTGAGCTCGACGCGCTCGACGGTGCCGGTGACGAGCCGGTCGGCCCAGGTCAGCGAGTCGCTGCCGGCCAGCCGGGTCTCGCCGGCCGCGGTGGTGATGGTGGCCGCGGCCGAGCCGCTGACCAGGACGGCGACGCCGCCGCCGACGGGACCGGCGACCGCGCAGGTGGCCGGGTCGCCCGCCATGTTGGCCGCGAGCACCTGAGCGGCGCGGCGGGCCAGCGCCCGGCCGTCGCCACCGGAGGCGGCCGTCTCGCGCAGCGCCTCGAGCAGGTCATCGGCGGCCGACTCGGCCGAATCGCACACGAGCAGCAGCCCGCCGACATAGGCGACCAGCCCGTTTCCAGGAAGCGGACGCACCACTCCGAGGCCGTGGTCGGTCATGCGTCCTCCCTCATGACGACCGTGCTGCGCTCATTGGTGCCCTCGCTGCGCTCGGTCACTCAACTCTCCTCCCCGGAAGCCGGCGATATTACGGCACCCGCACTGCCGTGCTGGCCACCAGCCATACGCATACCCAGACGACGAGGCCGTGTCGCGGCCCCCTCGTCTCGATTCGGTGAACCGGTGGACCGCGGCAAACCCCTCAACTGTGCAAGTTTGGCCAAACAGCACACTATCGGCCAGTCGTCGCATCGCAGAAATCGCCGGAGTCGGCTCCGGCCCACCCGAAACTGCTGGACACGACCCTATCGATGGCCCGCCGCTTAAACGAGTGGGACAAATCAGACGCCGGTGAAAACCCTGTTCACGTCGGCCGTGGCCAGCACCCCGTAGATCTCGCCACCGTCCTCGACGAGCAGGTATTCGCTGCCCGGAGCCGCGCGCATGGCCTCGATGAGCGGCTCGCCGGTCAGGTCGGCCGCGAGCATCATGGTGGGCTCCAGGGTCTTGGCCAGGGAGCCGACGTTCACCCAGGGGCGGCGGTGCTCGGGGGTGGCCTGGACGGCGGCCTCGCTGACGATCGCCAGCGGCCTGCCCTCGTGGTCGACGACGACCAGGGCGCCCGCCCGGCGCTCGGTGGCCTGGCGCAGCGCCTCGGCCAGTGGCGTCTCGGCGCTCACGGGGATGGCCCGGCGCGCCAGGGCGCGCGCGTTGACCTGTGGGATGCGCTGGCGGATCTTGGCGATGCGCAGCGACTGGCTGGCGCCCATCCAGATGAACGACGCCAGCACCAGCGGCCACACCAGGTCGACCGGGTCGATGTCGCGCCCGCTGGACAGCGCGGTCGCGACCGGGAACACCACCAGCAGCGCGGCCAGCACCCGCCCGCCCCAGGCCGCCACGATGGTGCCGGAGCCGGGGTTGCTGGTGAGCTTCCACACTCCGGCGCGCAACATCCGGCCGCCGTCGAGCGGCAGCCCGGGCAGCAGGTTGAACACGCCGACGATGAGGTTGGCGAACCACAGCTGCCAGGTGAGCACCTCGAGGATGCCGCCGTTGTTGATCACCCAGACGTCGGCGGCCAGCCCGATCCCGGCCAGCCCGAGGGACAGCGCGGGCCCCGCCGCGGCGACCATGAACTCCTTGCCCGGCGTGGGCGGCTCCTTCTCGATCTCCGAGACCCCGCCGAGGAGGTAGAGGGTGATCCTGCGGACCGGCAGGCCGTACGCCTTGGCCAGGACGCTGTGGGCCAGCTCGTGCAGCAGCACCGAGACGTACAGCAGCACCGCGAAGAGGAACGCCACCCCGTACGCGGCGACGCTGTCGAGCTCGGGCAGCATCTGCCGCATCTGTGGCCCGAACATCACGGTGATGAACGCCGCCACCAGGAACCATGTCCACGAGACGTACACCGGAATGCCGAACGGCTTCCCCATCCGAAGACCGGAGAACTCCCGCCGCGGGCTTTGCTCGCTCACCGCACTCCTTGAACGTCCATTACGTGCTGTTGCTGCCTTGATGCTACGCGCCGGATCACGTGATCCTCGTCCCGCGGGCGTTATTCTGTCGGGGTCTTGACCTAGAGTGCGGTGCATGACGTTGACCGAACCGGTGATCATCGGAGCTCTCTCCCCGTCCCGGGCGGGCGATTTCATGACGTGTCCGCTGCTCTACCGCTTCCGGGTGATCGACCAGCTCCCCGAGAAGCCGTCGCAGGCGGCGGTGCGCGGCACGGTGGTCCACGCGGTCCTGGAGCGCCTCTACGACCTGCCGGCGCCGCGGCGCTCGGTGCGGGCGGCGCTGGAGCTGCTGGAGCCGCAGTGGGAGCGGCTGCTGGCCGACGACCCGCAATACGCGCGGATGTTCACCGACGACGCGGAGCAGGCCGAGTGGCTGGGGCAGGCGCGCGGCATGCTGGAGCGCTACTTCACGCTGGAGGACCCGACGCGGCTGGAGCCGGCCGAGCGGGAGCTCTACGTGGAGGCGGTGCTGGACGGCGGGCTGATGCTGCGCGGCTACGTCGACCGCCTCGACGTGGCGCCCACCGGTGAGGTGCGGGTGGTCGACTACAAGACGGGCAGCGCGCCGGGTCCCGACTTCGAGGCCAAGGCGCTGTTCCAGATGAAGTTCTACGCGCTGGTGCTGTGGCGGCTGCGGGGGCAGGTGCCGCGGCTGCTGCAGCTGGTCTACCTGGGCGGCCAGGGCGAGGTGCTGCGGTACGCGCCCGACGAGGCCGACCTGCTGGCCACCGAGCGCAAGGTGATGGCGTTGTGGGCGGCGATCGAGCGGTCGCTGGAGACGGGCGAGTGGCGGGCGCGGCGCAGCCGGCTGTGCGACTGGTGCGACCACCAGGCGCTGTGCCCGGAGTTCGGCGGCACCCCACCGCCGGTGCCCGACCGGCAACCGGGCGACACGGTCCGCAGCAGCCGCCGCTCGGCCACCGACGAACTCTGACCGACGACCGTCCGTACTGACCCACGACCGTCCGTCCGACACGTGGCCGACCGCTCTGGCGAGCAGCCGTCCCTCCGACGGGCGGCCGTCCTCTGACGCGCGCGACTGTCCCTCTGAGGCGCGCGGACGTCCAAAGGCGCACCACCAACACGCGGACGCCCCCAGCGGCACGCGAGGTGTGAGGCGGGCGCGGCGGCGATGCGCGGGGCCCATAGGGAGCGCGCGGGTTCAGGGCCTGGAGGCCGCCCGGCATCCTGGCGGCGCCGACAGGCGGGGCCGGCGGACGGAGCGGGCGCGGACGGAGCGGGGTCGAGGGTGGCTGAGGTGCGGCGCGGCCGGTGGGGGGCTGGTGGCGTGGGTCGTCCCGGATGGTCCGCGGCGGACTCGGGTGCCTGGGTGGGCGGGTTTGGGGGCTTATCCTCCCGAGGGAGGAGGTTGAGGGCTCTCACCTGGTCTTACAGTGAAGCCGTGCGCATAGATCGGAGCAGGCTCCACGACACGGTGCTCGCCGGGCTCGTGGCCGCGATCTCCGTGGCGCTGTTCGTGCTCTACGGGCCCGACCGCCTGCAGGCCGAGGGGCTGCCTGTCGGGGGAATGCGGCGGCCCGACGCGCTCGGGGTGCTGCTGGTGGTGCTGGCGTGCGTCCCGGTTGCGGTGCGCCGTCGCTGGCCGCTGGCGGCGCTGTGCGCGGGGCTGGTGCCGGAGACGTTCCTCAACGTGTTCGGTTACGGCACCGGCATGTCCAGCCTGTCCGGCCTGGTGCTGCTGTATTCGGTGGCGTCCTACCGGGGGCTGGCGATCGCTCTGGGCGCGCTGCTGCTGTCGCTGGTGACGTACGTGACCGGCGCCGTCGCCGGGCCCGTGCGGGCGGCCGGCTGGAACGAGTACGTGGTCGTCGCCGTGGTCCTGGTGGCCGTGTGGGGCGCGGGCCGGAGCCTGCGGTTGCGCCGGGCGTACCTGGAGGAGCTGAAGGACCGGGCGACCAGGCTGGAGCGGGCGCACGCGGCCGACACGCGGGCGGCGCGGGCGGAGGAGCGGTCGAGGATCGCCCGCGAGCTGCACGACGTGGTCGCCCACCACGTCAGCGTGATGACCGTGCAGGCCGCGGCGGCGCGGCGGGTGCTGGCCTCCAACCCCGAGCTGGCGCGCGAGGCGCTGTCGGCGATCGAGCACACGGGCCGGATGGCGATGACCGAGATGCGCAACATCGTGGGCGTGCTGCGTACCGACTCACGGGCGGACGCGCGGGCCGAGCTGGGCCCGCAGCCGGGTGTGCGGGACCTGCCGGCACTGGTGGAGCAGATGCGGGAGGCGGGGCTGCCGACGCGGCTGCGGACGGAGGGCGAGCCGGCGCCCCTGCCCGCGGGTGTGGACCTGGCGGCCTACCGGCTGGTCCAGGAGGGGCTGACCAACAGCCTGCGGCACGCGGGCGCGGGGGCGCAGGCCGTGGTGACCGTCCGCCATGACGCGCACGAGCTGGACGTGCGGGTGGAGGACGACGGCCAGGGCGCGCCGCGGGAGCCGGCCGGGGAGATGTCCCTGCCGCCAGGGCATGGTTTGGTGGGGATTCGCGAACGGGTGGCCCTCTATGGTGGAATCCTGAGCATCGGTCCGCTGCCGGGGGGCGGTTTCGGGGTGCGGGCAAGGTTCCCGTTGAAGGACGGCCAATGACGATCAGAGTGCTGCTGGTTGACGATCAGCCGCTGCTGCGTACCGGTTTCCGCCTGATCCTCGAGGCCGAGCCCGACATCACGGTGGTGGGGCAGGCCGGCGACGGCAAGGGCGCGCAGGAGCAGACGCGGGCGTTGCTGCCCGACGTGGTGCTGATGGACATCCGGATGCCCGGGGTCGACGGCATCGAGGCCACGCGCCGCATCGTGCGCGAGGCGGCGCCCGCGGCGCACGTGCCGAAGGTGCTGGTGCTGACGACGTTCGACCTGGACGAGTACATCGTGGAGGCGCTGCGTTCGGGCGCGTCCGGGTTCCTGCTGAAGGACGTTCCGCCGGACGAGCTGGTGCAGGCGATCCGGGTGGTGGCGGCCGGGGACGCGATCGTGGCGCCGAGCGTGACGCGGCGGCTGCTGGACCGGTTCGCCACGCGGCTGCCGTCGGCGTACGAGCAGGCCGCTCCGGCGCGGCTCCACCGGCTGACCGAGCGGGAGCTGGAGGTGCTGCGGCTGATCGCCAAGGGCATGTCCAACGCCGAGATCGCGGCCAAGCTCGTGGTGAGCGAGACGACGGTGAAGACCCACGTCGGCAACGTGCTGACCAAGCTGGGGCTGCGCGATCGGGTGCAGGCCGTGGTGCTCGCCTACGAGACCGGCCTGATCACGCCGGGCGCCATCTCCTGAGGCCGGTCACGCCCATCTCCTGAGGGCATCGCGCCGGGCGCCATCCCCTCGATGCCGGTCACGCCGGGCGCCATCCTCTGAGCGGGCGCCCGGCGTTTCAGGCAGGCTCAGCCGGCCTTGCCGGCCACCTCCGGCGTCGCCGGGGCGTTCTCCGGGAAGTGGCAGGCCACCCGGTGGCCGCTGGCGAGCTCCTCCAGCGGCGGCTCGACCTGCTTGCAGATCTCCTGCGCCTTCCAGCAGCGGGTGTGGAAGCGGCAGGCGGGCGGCGGGTTGAGCGGGCTGGGCACGTCGCCGGTCAGCCGGATGCGCTCGCGTTCCTTGCGCGCCTTCGGGTCGGGCACGGGCACGGCCGACATCAGGGCGTTGGTGTACGGGTGCATGGGCGAGCTGTAGAGCCGCTTGCGGTCGGCGATCTCCACGATCTTGCCCAGGTACATGACCGCCACCCGGTCGCTGATGTGCCGCACCACCGACAGGTCGTGGGCGATCACCACGTAGGTCAGGTCCAGCTCTTTCTGCAGGTCTTCGAGCAGGTTGACGACCTGGGCCTGGATCGACACGTCGAGCGCGGAGACCGGCTCGTCGGCGATGATCAGCTTGGGCTTGAGCGCGAGCGTGCGGGCGATGCCGATGCGCTGGCGCTGCCCACCGGAGAACTCGTGCGGGTAGCGGTTGTAGTGCTCGGGGTTGAGCCCGACCAGCTCAAGGATGTCCTGGACGGCCTTCTTGGTGCCGTTCTCGGTCCTGATGCCCTGGATGCGGAAGGGCGCGCCCACGATGGCGCCCACCGTGTGGCGGGGGTTGAGCGACGAGTAGGGGTCCTGGAAGATCATCTGCATGTCGCGCCGGAGCGGCCGGAGCCGGCCCTGGCTCATGTGCGTGATGTCCTGACCCTCGAAGACGACCTCGCCGGCGGTGGGCTCGAGGAGCCGGGTCACCAGCCGTCCCGTGGTCGACTTGCCGCAGCCGGACTCCCCCACGAGGCCGAGCGTCTCGCCCTTGAACACCTCGAAGCTGATCCCGTCCACGGCCTTGACGGCGCCGACCTGCCTTTTGAGCAGGCCCTTCGTCACCGGGAAGTGCTTCTCCATGTTATGCACGGAAAGAAGCGGCTCATTCTCGCTCACTGGATCTCCAGCACTGGCTTGATCTCGTTCTCCCATAGGCCCTGCCGCTCGCTCCTGCTCATGTGGCAGCGTACGAGGTGGCCTCCCTCGGTCTCGGCGAGGGCCGGCACCTCGGTGGCGGCCTTGTCCCCGGTGCGCTCGGCGTACGGGCAGCGCGGGTGGAAGGCGCAGCCCGGCGGCACGTTGATCAGGGACGGCGGCGAGCCCTTGATCGGCAGGAGCCGTTCGGTGGGCTCGCGGTCCAGGCGGGGCATGGAGCCGAGCAGACCCCAGGTGTAGGGGTGCTCGGGCCGGTAGAAGATGTCGTCGGCGGAGCCGTACTCGACGCATTTGCCGCCGTACATGACGAGGATGTCGTCGGACAGCTCGGCCACCACGCCCAGGTCGTGCGTGATGACGATCAGCGCGGAGTTGAACTCCCGCTGCAGGTCACGCATGAGGTCGAGGATCTGGGCCTGCACGGTCACGTCGAGCGCGGTGGTCGGCTCGTCGGCGATGAGCAGCTCGGGGTCGCAGGAGAGCGCCATGGCGATCATCGCGCGCTGCCGCATACCGCCGGAGAACTCGTGCGGGTAGCTGTCGACCCGGCCGGCCGGCTCGGGAATGCCGACGCGGCCGAGCATGTCGATGGCGTGCTTGCGGGCCACCTGCTTGGAGACGTCGTTGTGGATGCGGTACGCCTCGATGATCTGGTGGCCGACCGTGTAGTACGGGTGCATCGACGACAGCGGATCCTGGAAGATCATCGCCATCTTCTTGCCGCGCAGCCGGCGCACGTGCTCGGCAGAGGCGCCGTTCAGCTCCTCGCCGTCGAGCCAGATCTCCCCGGAGATCCGGGCCCGGCCGCCCTTGTGCAGGCCGAGCACGCCGAGGCTGGTCACGCTCTTGCCGGAGCCGGACTCGCCCACGATGCCGAGGGTCTGACCGCGCTCGACGCTGAACGTCAGCCCGTCGACGGACTTGACGAGACCGTCGTCCGTCGGGAAATGGATCTTCAGGTCCTTGACGTCAAGGAAGCTCATGACAACCTCACCCTCGGGTCGACCACCGCGTACAGGAGGTCGACGACCAGGCTCGCCACCACCACGAAACCGGCGGCGACCAGAACCACGCCCATGACCTGAGGCAGGTCCTGGTTCCTGATGGCCAGAATGGCGAACTGGCCGAGCCCGGGCAGAGTATAGGTGGTCTCGGTGAGGACGGCGCCGCCGATGAGCAGGCCGAAGTCGATGCCGAACAGGGTCAGGATCGGGGTGAGCGCGGCGCGCAGGCCGTGTTTGACCACGACCCGGCTCTCGGACAGGCCCTTGGCCCTGGCCGTGCGGATGTAGTCCTCGCCCATCGTCTCCAGCATCCCGGCCCGCGTCAGGCGGGCGTAACCGGCGGCGAACAGGAACGCCAGTGTGATCCACGGCAGCAGCAGGTTGTAGGCCCATTGCGCCGGATTCGCGGTGAAGTCCGTCCACGCGCCACCCGGCGGCGTCCAGCCCAGGCCGTAGCTGAAGACGACCAGGGAGATCATGCCGGTGAAGAAGATGGGCAGCGACACGCCGGCCAGCGCGGTGCCCATCGAGAGGCGGTCGAAGAAGCTGCCTCTGCGCAGCGCGGAGAGCACGCCCACGCTCACGCCGGCCACCACCCAGATGAGCGCGGCGCCGATGGCCAGGGAGAAGGTCACCGGCAAGCGGTCGACCAGGTCAGGCCAGACGGGCTGCCCGCTGATGAAGGAGTAACCGAAGCAGGGGGCGGGGCACTGCTCGACGCCCGCACCGTAGTCGTACTCGGCGCCGGCGAAGATGCCCTTGACGAATCTGCCGTACTGCACGACCACCGGATCGTTGAAGCCCAGCCGCTCGGCCACCAGGTGGACCGTCTCCGGTGTGGCCGCCCGGCCTACGTAACGCGACGCGAGGGCCTCGGGTGTCGCCCCGGCCCACTGCGGCACGACGAAGAAAATGCCGAACGTGACCATGCTGATCACGATCAGCATGGCGAACGCGCCGATTAGACGCCTGATGATGTATGTGACCACCGCTACCGGCCGAGTGGCCCGCCCGCCGCCGGGCGGGCCACTCCTGCCTTCACCTGCCTTCGCTAGATCCCCGAACCCCGCCTGGTCACTCGACGCCGAGCATCACGTAGTCGTACATGCTCTGGCCCTCGTTGTAGGCGACGTTCGTCAGGCCCTGACCCCGCATGAGCAGCGACTTGGCCCACACGACCGGAAGGATGGAGGCGTCCTCCATGACCTTCTTGTCGACGTCGACCCAGAGCTTGGCGCGGGCCGCCTCGTCGAGCTCGGCCGAGGCCTGGTCGATGAGCTTGTCGACCTCGGAGTTCTTGACGCTGAGGTTGTAGTTGCCCGCGTCGCGGATGGTGCGGCTGTCCACGATGGCCTGCATGAAGCCGTAGCCGTCGGGCCAGTCGGAGCCCCAGCCGTGACCGGCCAGGCCGATGCCGTTCTTCTTGACGTAGTCGACGTTGCCGGCGTAGTCGGAGAAGTAGCTGGAGCCCGGGAAGCCCTTGAGCTCGAGCTTGATGTTGACCTTGGCCAGCGCCTGCTGCATCGACTCGGCCAGCGCCTTCTCGCGGGGCCGGTCGGAGCGGAACGCCATGGTGGTGGAGAAGCCGTTCGGCTGGCCACAGGCGGCCAGCGCCTGCTTGGCCTTGTTCACGTCACCCTTGTTCTCCGGGGTGGCGTACAGGTCGAACTTCTCCTGGCCGACGATGGGCGGCGGCATCACGTTGGTGGCGATGTCACCGCCGGCGAGCGGGCCTCCGTAGGCGGTCTGGTTGGCGACGCGGTCGGCGGCCCAGAGGACTGCCTTGCGGCACTCGACGTTGTCCAGCGGCGGCGTGTCCGGGATGACCGAGACGTACCAGAGCCTGGGGATCGTCGGGTTGTCCGTACGGGCCTTCAGCGCCGGGTCGGGAAGGACCTTGCCCAGGGCGGCCGGCTGCATGCCGGTGCCGGGGATGTCCAGGTGGATGCTGCCCGAGATGAGCTGGTTGTCCAGGTCATCGGCGTTGACGTTGAGCTGGACCTCGATCCGGTCCGGCAGCGCGGGACGGTTCGGGTCGGTCGCGGGGTCCCACTGGTCGTTGCGGACCATGGTGAAACGCTTGCCGATCTCGTTCGTCTCGAACTTGTACGGGCCGGAGGAGACGACCTTCTCCTTGTACTTCGCGCCCGTGTCCTTGTCCTTCGGCACCGGCGCGGTCATCGGCATCTGCACGATGTAGTCCATGGACGCGAACGGCTTCTTCAGGTGGAAGACAACCGTCGAGTCGTCGGTCGCCTCGACGGCCGACTTGTAGTCCACGTCGGGGGTCTTGTAGACGCCCTTGAAGTCCTTCGGCCAGTCGAGCAGCTCGTTCAGGTAGGAGGGACCGTGGGGGAAGGTCTCCTTGTCGAACGACCGGGCCACGGCGTAGGCCACGTCCTTGGCCGTGATCGCCGCGCCGTCCTCGAACTTCAGGCCGCTCTTGAGCTTGTACGTCCAGGTCTTACCGTCGTCACTGGGGGTGCCGAGCCCTTCGGCCAGGTCGGGGACGACGGTGTTGCCCTCGGGGCCGGGACCCGTCTTGTACATCGTCAGCGTCCGCCAGTAGAACCGGCCGAAGTTGAACGAGTAACCGTAGTAGGTGTCGCCCGGGTCAAGGCTGTCCCAGTCGGCGGAGTGGGCCGCCTTGAGCGTCCCGCCCTTCTTGGTGGACGGGTTGTACACCTGGGTCAGACCGGCGTTGAACGCGGGTTGCGCGGCACCGCCGGACGCCGACTGGGCGGGCTGTTGTGGTGTGCCGCCACCTCCGCCGCCACAGGCGGAGAGCACCAGGGCGAGCGCCGCTGTCGCGGCTCCTGCCAGTGCGTGTTTCCTTCTCATTGACTAACCCCTTGATTAGTGAGATGGGGGATGGAGCGATGGCGAAGATCAGCGTGCGCGCGGGTCGAAGGCGTCCCGCAGTCCGTCACCGAACACGTTGAACGCGAGAACGGTGATGAAGATCGCCAGACCCGGGAAGAGCACGAAGTGGGGCAACGTGTAGAAGCGGACCGCTTCGGAGAGCATGCCGCCCCAGGTCGGGGTGGGCGGGTTGATGCCGACGCCCAGGAAGGAGAGCGCGGCCTCGAAAAGGATGTTGGTCGGGATGAGCAGGGTCGAGTAGACCAGGATCGGCGCCATCAGGTTCGGCAGCACCTCGCGGAACAGGATGTAGCCGTTACGGGCTCCCAGGCTCTTGGCCGCGTCCACGAACTCGCGCTCGCGCAGCGACAGGGTCTGGCCGCGGACGATGCGGCCGATGCTGGGCCAGCTGAAGAAGCCGATGATGAAGATCAGCATCGCGATGCGCAGGCCGTTGCCCTCCAGGCCGAATCCCTTGTCGGGGATGACGCCCGCCAGCGCGATGGCGAAGACCAGCAGCGGGAAGGCCAGGAAGACGTCCATGAGGCGGCCGATGACCTGGTCGACCCAGCCGCCGAAGTAGCCGGCGATGACGCCCAGCGTGGTGCCGATGATGACGGACAGGATCGTGGCCAGGAAGCCGATCAGCAGCGAGATCCACGCGCCCGCGACGATCCGGCTGAAGATGTCACGGCCGTTGACCGGCTCGACACCGAGCAGGTATTCGCCGCTCATCCCACCGAAGGAGCCCTTGGGCAGGAGCGTGCTCTGGTCGATCGCGTCCTGGTGGAACTCCAGCGGCGGGTGACCGAACGCGGCGATGATGGGCGTGGAGAAGATCGCCACGAGGATCAGCAGCACGACGACCACGCCGCCGGCCAGGGCGACCTTGTCACGGCGTAGCCGCATCCAGGCGATCCGGGTGAGCGAGCGGCCCTGGATGGCCTTGCCCGCTCCCACGAGCACCGACTCCGGATGCGCTTCTGCGGCGGAACCGGAAACGTCTAGCGGTGCGGTCATGCCGAATTGCCCCCTGCTGCCCAAACGACGCGTCTTTTTCGCGTACTGACTTTAGACCGCGAGTCGCGACCTCAGGAGGCAGAATCTATGGCCTGAGCTGGACTGACTAGTCCCTCCGGCTGCTATGTGGCTCAACTGTGATTGACGCGAAACTCATTCGTATCGATCTTGATCTGAATGTCCGGGCCCTGTCCGGGTTGCGTCTCGGAACTGTGACACAACGCGGGATCAACTGATTCCACGGCGTTTGAGCAGTTCCTCGATGTCGGAGAAGTCGTCATCGCCCTTCGCCTTCTGCGACGTCTTGGGTGCCGCGGCGGCGGCCGGCGGCCGGCTCGCGACGGCCGGCTTTTCAGCTGAGGGCTTAACGGGACGCTGTCCCTCGCCCGCCTCCGGCGCGCTCTTGTTCTTCCTGCCGCGGCCCAGCTTCCGGCCGCGCATGACGCCCGACACCACGAACAGCACCGCCGACAGCCCCGCCACGGCCACGCCGATCCACACGGTCGGGTTGAAGACCAGGCTGGTCACGAAGCCCACCACGGTGGTGCCGATGGTCCACAGCGCCTGTAGCGCGCCGGTCAGGTAGGCCGCCACCGGCAGCAGGGCCCAGGCGGCCATCCGCATGCCCGCGGCCGCTCCCCTGCGTTTGAAGGCCAGGAACGCCAGGACCAGCCCGGCGATGCTCACTCCGGCGCACAGTGGCAGCCAGGCGATCGCATTGAAGGTACCCATCTCGCCGCCCCCTTGTCGTGGCTCCTGATGTCCATCCTGGCACGCGGAGGCCCGTCCGCCTCCTCCGTGAGAACCACTTTTCCCTTAGGGGAACGCTCAGGAGCCCACCAGAGTTCTCAGGTCCTCGACCCTGATCTCCGTCAGGGACGAGACCACCAGCCGGCCGGGCGCCGCCTCGACGGGCAGCAGGCTCGGGACGGCCACGACGGCGCAGCCCGCCGCGGTCGCGGCGGCCACGCCGTTCGGGGAGTCCTCCAGGACGACGCAGCGCACCGGCTCCACGCCGAGCAGCCGGGCGGCCGTCAGGTACGGCTCAGGGTCCGGCTTGGTACGGGTGACGTCGTCGGCCGTCACGACGCAGTCGAAGCGCTCCCTGCCGAAGCCCTTGAGCACGGCGTCGGCGATCTGCCGGAGCGAGGAGGTGACCAGCGCCACGGGCACCCCCTCGGCGCGCAGGGCCTCGAGCAGCTCGGAGGCGCCCGGCATGACGTGCACCCCGTCCGTCAGCCGCGCCACCATCCCGCCGGTCATCCACTCGCTCACCGTCTCGGGCGGCACGTCGGCCCCGGACACGGCCAGCATGTAGTCGACCGTCCGCTCCATGGACCCGCCGACGAGGTGGGCCTGGTGCGCCGGCGTCCACTCGGCGCCGAGCCTGGCCATCACCTCGGTCTCGATCTCCAGCCAGACCCGCTCGCTGTCGACCAGCAGCCCGTCCATGTCGAAGAAGACCGCTTCCAAGCCCCGCCCCCGATCCGTAGTGCCTGCGTGAGATTGTGCCCGGTGTGCGTGAACGGCGGGCGAGAACGCCACCGCCCGCCCGTGAACGCCCGGCGCGTCCCTCCGTACCGGCCGGTGAACGCCCGGCACTCCTCGGAACTCCTGACGCTCCTCGGAACGCCCTGACGCTCCTCCGAACGCCTGGCGCCCTCCCGTGCCGCCGGTGAACGCCCGACGCCCCTCGGAACGCCTCCTGGCGCCCCTCCGTGCCGCCCGTGACCGCCGGGCACTCCCCCGGCCGGGATCCGGCAGGGGGAGGGTCAGACGTTGAAGTATTTCGCCTCGGGGTGGTGGGCGACCAGCGCGGAGGTGGCCTGCTCGGGGTGGAGCTGGAACTCTTCCGACAGCGACACCCCGATGCGCTCGGGCTCGAGCAGCTCGAACAGCTGCTTCTGGTCCTCCAGGTTGGGGCAGGCCGGGTAGCCGAAGGAGTAGCGGCAGCCCTGGATGTTGACCTTGAGCATGTCGTCGAGCGACTCCTCGCCGCCGATCCCCCACTCGGAGCGCACCCGGGCGTGCCAGTATTCGGCCAGCGCCTCGGTGAGCTGCACCGACAGGCCGTGCAGCTCCAGGTAGTCGCGGTAGGCGTCCTTCGCGAACAGCTCGGCCGTGGCCTCGGAGATCTTCGACCCCATGGTCGCCACCTGGAAGCCGACCACGTCGACCTCACCGGAGTCCTTGGAGCGGAAGAAGTCGGACAGGCACAGGTGCCGGTCGCGGCGCTGGCGCGGGAAGGTGAAGCGGGTGCGCTCGTTGCCGTCGTCGCCCAGGATGATCAGCGAGTCGCCGTCGGAGACGCACGGGAAGTAGCCGTAGACGACGGCCGCCTCCAGGAGCCCCTCGGTCTGCATGCGCTCCAGCCACATGCGCAGCCGCGGCCGGCCCTCGGTCTCGACCAGCTCGTCGTAGCCGGGCCCGTCGCCGCCCCTGGTGGGCTTGAGCCCCCACTGGCCGAGGAACAGCGCCCGCTCGTCGAGGAAGGCGGAGTATTCGCCCAGCGAGATGCCCTTGACGACGCGTTCGCCGTGGAAGGGCGGCGTCGGCACGGGGTTGTCGGCCGCCACGTCGGAGCGGGCCGGCAGCTCCCCGACCGGCGTGCGGGCGAGCACCGCGCCGGTCTTGACCCGCCGCTCGCGCAGCGGCGGCAGCGTCGCGCCCGCCACGCCGCGCTTGACCGCCATGAACGCGTCCATCAGCCGCAGCCCCTCGAACGCGTCGCGGGCGTAACGCACCTCGCCCTCGAACAGCTCGGCGAGGTCCTGCTCGACGTAGGCGCGGGTCAGGGCGGCGCCGCCGAGCAGCACCGGGTAGCGCTCCGACAGGCCCCTGGAGTTCATCTCCTCCAGGTTCTCCTTCATGATGACCGTCGACTTCACCAGCAGCCCGGACATGCCGATGACGTCGGCCTTCTGCTCGTCGGCGGCCTCGAGGATGGCCGAGACCGGCTGCTTGATGCCCAGGTTGACGACCTGGTAGCCGTTGTTGGACAGGATGATGTCCACGAGGTTCTTGCCGATGTCGTGCACGTCGCCCTTGACGGTGGCCAGCACGATGCGGCCCTTCGTCTCGCCCTCGACGCGGTCCATGTGGGGCTCGAGGTAGGCCACGGCGGACTTCATCACCTCGGCCGACTGCAGCACGAACGGCAGCTGCATCTGCCCGGAGCCGAACAGCTCGCCGACCGTCTTCATGCCGTCGAGCAGCACCTCGTTGATGATCTCCAGGGCGGGCCGCTGGTCCAGCGCGCTGTCGAGGTCGGCCTCCAGGCCCTTCTTCTCGCCGTCGATGATGCGCCGCTTGAGCCGCTCCCACAGCGGCAGCGCGGCCAGCTCCTCGGCCTTGCCGGCGCGCATGGCGGCGGCGTCGACGCCCTCGAACAGGTCCATGAACCTCTGCAGCGGGTCGTAGCCCTCGCGGCGCCGGTCGTAGACCATGTCGAGCGCGACCTGGCGCTGCTCGTCGGGGATGCGGGCCATCGGCAGGATCTTGGAGGCGTGCACGATGGCGGAGTCGAGCCCGGCGTTGACGCACTCGTTGAGGAACACCGAGTTGAGCACCATGCGGGCGGCCGGGTTGAGGCCGAAGCTGATGTTGGACAGCCCCAGCGTGGTCTGCACGCCCGGGTAGCGGCGCTTGAGCTCGCGGATGGCCTCGATGGTCTCCAGGCCGTCGCGCCTGGTCTCCTCCTGGCCGGTGGCGATGGGGAAGGTGAGGCAGTCGACGATGATGTCCTCGACCCGCATGCCCCAGTTGCCGGTCAGGTCCTCCACCAGGCGGGTGGCCACGCGCACCTTCCAGTCGGCGGTGCGGGCCTGCCCCTCCTCGTCGATGGTCAGGGCGACCACGGCCGAGCCGTGCTCGCTCACCAGGCGCATGATCTTCTGGAAGCGGGAGTCAGGGCCGTCGCCGTCCTCGTAGTTGACGGAGTTGACCGCGGCGCGCCCGCCCAGCATCTCGAGCCCGGCCCGCAGCACCTCCGGCTCGGTCGAGTCGAGCATGATCGGCAGCGTGGAGGCGGTGGCGAAGCGGAAGGCCAGCTCCTTCATGTCGGCCACGCCGTCGCGGCCGACGTAGTCGACGCACAGGTCGAGCATGTGGGCGCCGTCGCGGGCCTGGTCGCGGGCCGTCTCGACGCAGTCGTCCCAGCGGCCTTCCAGCATGGCCTCGCGGAAGGCCTTGGAGCCGTTGGTGTTGCAGCGCTCGCCGATGGCCAGGTAGGAGGTGTCCTGGCGGAACGGGACGGTCTGGTAAAGAGAGGACGCGCCGGGCTCCGGGTGCGGGCGGCGGTTCGCGATCTCCTTGCCGCGCACCCTCTCGACCACCTGGCGCAGGTGCTCGGGCGTGGTGCCGCAGCAGCCGCCGACCAGGGACAGGCCGTAGTCGCGGGTGAAGGACTGGTGGGCGCCGGCCAGCTCTTCCGCGGTGAGCGGGTAGTACGCCCCGTCGGCTGTCAGCACCGGCAGGCCCGCGTTGGGCATGCAGGACAGCCGGAGCCGGGAGTGGCGGGCGAGATAGCGCAGGTGCTCGCTCATCTCGGCCGGGCCGGTCGCGCAGTTGAGGCCCACCACGTCGACGCCGAGCGGCTCGATCGCGGTCAGGGCGGCGCCGATCTCGGAGCCCAGCAGCATCGCGCCGTTGGTCTCGATCGTCACCTGGGCGATGATCGGGACGTCGCGCCCCGCGTCTTCGATGGCCCGCCTGGCGCCCACGACGGCGGCCTTGACCTGGAGCAGGTCCTGGCAGGTCTCGATGATCAGCGCGTCGGCGCCGCCCGCGATCAGGCCGGCCGCGTTGTCGCGGTAGGCGTCGCGGAGGCTGGCGTAGGGCAGGTGGCCGAGGGTCGGGAGCTTCGTGCCGGGACCCATGGAGCCGAGCACGAAGCGGGGCTGGTCGGGGGTGGACCAGTGGTCGGCGGACTCGCGGGCGATCCTGGCGCCCGCCTCTGAATATTCATAGACACGGTCGGAGATGTCGTATTCGCCGAGCGCGGCCATGTTGGCACCGAAAGTGTTGGTCTCCACGCAGTCGACGCCCACGGCGAAGTAGGCGTCGTGGACGCCGCGCACGATGTCGGGCCGGGTGACGTTGAGCACCTCGTTGCAGCCCTCGTGGCCGTGAAAGTCGTCGAGCGTCGGGTCCTGGGCCTGGAGCATCGTGCCCATCGCGCCATCGGCCACGATGACACGCTGGGACAACACTTCGCGGAAGGACGGGGAGATGCTCATGGGGTAGAGCTTATCGGGTGCGCTTCCAGCGCCGTTCGAGTGCGGCTTGAGTGCCGGGCGGGCCGGCTTCGGGGCGCTCGCGCTGTCGCCTTCCGGGGACGAGCGCTATCGTACGTCACGTCATTGACAGGACGTCTAATTGGGGGCTCCATGGCCTACCGCACCGTCCTCGTCGGCACCGACGGGTCCGCCTCCTCCTTCCGCGCCGTCTCGGCGGCGGCGTCCCTGGCCGGGGCGACAGGGGCCACGCTCGTGCTGGCGTGCGCGTACCTGCCGATGCGGGAGAGCGAGCGGGCCGCGGCGGCCGAACGGCTCGGCGACCTGGCGTACAAGGTGAGCGGGTCCACCCCGGCGGACGACGCCCTGCGGGCGGCGCGCGAGCACGCCGTGGCGGCGGGCGCCACCGAGGTGGTCCTGGCGGCCGAGCAGGGTGAGGCGGTGGACGTGCTCATATCCCTGGCCTCCCGGCACCGCGCCGACCTGCTGGTGGTGGGCAACCGGGGGCTCAACAGCCTGGCCGGGCGGCTGCTGGGGTCGGTGCCGTCGGGCGTCACCCATCGGGCCTCGTGCGACGTGCTCGTCGTGCACACCACCGCCGGCGGCCGCTGACCCCCGCCCGCCCGCCGGCGGGCGGCACACCTCTATATAGCCGGTCCTCGCCCGGGAGCGCTCACAGGCCCCCGGGCGAGCGGGTTTCGCGGGGCGCGAACGGCATGCGCGGGGGCCGGCCGCGGGCGGAGGGCGGGCGAACGCCCGGCGCCGGCGCGACGGCCACCAGGCAGCCCGGGTGCGGGGACGCGGGGCGGTGGGCGGGGCGACCAGCCGCTACCCGCCTCCACCGCTCTCCCGTCCCCGGCCCCCGCCACTGGCCCCCGCCACCGGCCCCCGCGATCCCCGGCCGGCGAGGCCGCGCCGCTCCCCCGCCGGCCGGTGTACCGCGAGGCCGCGCCCGGCGGGCGTTCGCGGAGAGATCGGTGACGGTGATGCCTCCTTACCGCATAGGCTTAGCGGGACGATGGAGAGAGGAGGCGACACGTGATAGAGCTCGAAGGGCTCCCCGAGCTCGTCGACCCGGTGCTCATTGCCGCGTTCGAGGGGTGGAACGACGCGGGCGAGGCCTCCAGCGGTGTGATCGCCCATCTCGAGTCCGCCTGGAAGGCCGAGCCGCTGATCGCGCTCGACCCCGACGACTACTACGACTTCCAGGTGACCCGCCCCGTGGTGGAGATGAACGACGGGCTGGCCCAGTCGATCGTGTGGCCGACGACGCGGCTGCTGCGCGCCCGGCCGCCGGGGCTGGAGCGCGACGTCGTGCTGCTGCGCGGCATCGAGCCCAACATGCGCTGGCGCTCGTTCTGCTCCGACATCATCTACATCTGCCGCGAGCTGGGCGTCGAGCTGGCGGTCATGCTCGGGGCGCTGCTCAACGACTCGCCCCACACCCGTCCCGTGCCCATCCTGGGCGGCGCGACCGACGCGGGGCTGGCGCGTTCGACCAACCTGGAGCTGAGCCGCTACGAGGGCCCGACGGGGATCGTAGGGGTGCTGCAGCACGCGTTCGGTCAGGCGGGGCTCGACGCGATCTCGCTGTGGGCGTCGGTGCCGCACTACGTCGCCCAGCCGCCCAACCCGAAGGCCACGCTCGCGCTGCTGCGCCGGCTGGAGGACGTGCTGGAGATCCCGATGCCGCTGGGCGACCTCGACGAGGAGGCGCGGGCGTGGGAGCGTGGCGTGGACGAGCTGGCCTCGCAGGACAGCGAGGTGGCCGAATACGTCAAGGAGCTCGAGGAGCGCAAGGACGCCGCCGAGTTGCCGGAGGCCAGCGGGGACGCGATCGCGGCCGAGTTCGAGCGCTACCTGCGGCGCAGGGACAACCGCGACACTGACAGCTAATCTTCAGGGATTAAATCCGACAATTTTTCGCGGTTTCGGGTAATAATCGGGGACCCGTACAAGATTACATCAAGTTGGGACCCCAGATTTAAGTCACCCGAAACCTGAAAACCCGGCTTCGCACGTGATGCCTACTCAACTAACCGCGCACGTTAGGCATGCCATGGCGACATCCCACGTAGATCCGCACCAGAGGAGCCAGGACACCAGGCGGCGCATCCTCGAGATGGCCGTCTCACTCAGGGAGGACCGCAGCGGCGGCTCGGTGGATTACTTCCTCGCCCTGCTGCAGGACCGGCTCCCGTTCTGGCTGAGCATTCTTCACGATTTATCCCACCGCATTGGAAAAGGGTCTGTAACGGACAACCTTCTACCAATCGCTCGTGCGGGCATCGAATACTACATAGACGTACAAAGTGCCGCACTTCCCGCCTTCACCTCCCCGAACGTGACCGTCCGCTTCCGCCACGCCATCCGCGAGACAGGGCTCGGGCCCCGTACGGAGACCGCGCCGCTGGCCGCCTACCTGGCGGCCGAGCAGCAGCTGGGAAGGGTACGGCACGACGTGGACCCGGAGGCCAGCGCGCGACTGCTGATCGCGGGCTGCTTCCACCGGGCCTACATCGAGATGTTCATCGGCTCCGACGGAGGGCCCGGGCAGGACGAATCCGCCCAGGAGATCGTCCGGGAGCTGCGGCTGGAACCGGTCGTCCAGCGCGCCTGACCACCCTCCCCCGCCATCCGATCAGGCCCTGCCCGCGGCGACGTTCAGGCCGGCGGCGCTCCGGCGGCGGCGCAGGGCCTCGTCGTAGCGGTGCCAGATCAGCGCCGCCACGTCGGGATCGGCGCCCAGCGGCGCGCTCACCAGCCCCGCCCCGGCCGAGACCAGCCGGGAGTGGAAGAAGCCGGGCGCCAGCACGTACGACGCGATCGCCACGCGGGCGGCCGGGGTCGAGCCCAGCCGCTCCATGGCCTCCTCCAGCGTCGGCGTCCCCGCCGACGCGAAGGCGGCCGTCACCGGGCGCGCCAGGCGCACGGCGAGCTGGTGGGCGGCGGCGCGCACGTCGGCCAGGGCCGCCGGGTCGGAGGAGCCGGCCGCGCCGAGCAGCACGGCGTCCGTGGAGCGCAGCCCGGCCCGCGCCAGCTTGCGGGCCAGCGCCGAGGTCAGCAGCCGGTGCGGCCCCAGCCACCCGGCCACGACCGCGTCGGGGCGGTGCTCGGCGATGACGTCCGGCAGGTCGATGTGGGCGTGGTAGCCGCCGGCCAGCAGGAGGGGGACCACGACGACCGGGCCGCGCACCGCGGGCAGCACCTCCGACAGGAGGGGCGAGCTGATCTCCAGGTAGCTCAGCTCCACGCGCTGCCCGGGACGGGCCCTTCTGACCGTCTCGGCCAGCGACGACAGGGTCTGCTCCCCCTCGGCGCTGCGCGTGCCGTGCGCGGCCAGGACGAGTGCGGGCGTCACAGGGCTCCCCCGCCGGAACGGGCGCGGCCGGGGGACGTGGTGCCCCAGGACATGGTGGACTCCTCAGCGGAACGGACGGGCGTGCGGGTCAAAATCCCGCCTCGTACAGGCAGGCGAGCCGGTAGCCGCGCTTGACCACCGTCTCGACGATCCCGCTGGGCCCGAGGGCCCGGCGCAGCCGGGTGATGGCCATCTCCACGGCGTGCTCGGCCGAGTCGCGGGCGACGCTGCCCGGCAGCACGGTACGCAGGTCGGCCCGGGACACCACGTGCCCCGGCTTGTCGGCCAGGCGCTTGAGCACCGCCATCGGGGCGGGCGGCAGCGGCCGCAGCTCCCCGTCCACGACCACGGCGTGGCCGCGGATCTCCAGCTGGTGGTCACCGGCGGTGACCCTGGTGACGCCGTGCTCCGGCAGGTGCCGGGCCAGGGCGCGGGCCAGCGCGCCGAGCCGCGAGCGGTCCGGCTGCAGCGTCTGCACGCCGCGCGAGGTGAGCGGGTCGGCGGTGACGGGGCCCACGCAGGCGGCCACCACCGGTCCGCTGAACGCGGCCAGCAGCGCCTCCTCCAGCCCTTCGGCCCGGGCCGCGCCCAGCATGGCGTGCACGGCGGGCGCGCTGGTGAAGGCCACCGCGTCCACCGAGCCGGAGATCGTCTGGCTGATGAGGCGGCGCAGCGGCGAGATGTCGCGGTAGGGCAGCCACCGGTAGACCGGGATCTCGATCACCTCGGCCCCGGCCCCGCGCAGCTCGGCCACGAACTCGCTGAGCGGCTCACCGTGCTGCTGCACCGCGATGCGCCGCCCGCGCAGGTCCTGGGCCAGGAGATACTGCTTGACCTCCTCGCACGACTCGGTCGCGGGGGTCCAGTGGTCGTTGAGCCCGGCGGCGCGCACCGCTCCCCTGGCCTTGGGGCCGCGGGTGAGCAGGCGGGCGGTGGCCAGGTGTTCGCCCAGGTCGGAGGACAACCCCCAGCCCTCGGCGGCGGCCATCCAGCCGCGGAAGCCGACGCCGGTGGTGACCACCACGTCGTCCAGCGGCGCCTCCAGGCTGAGCCGGGTGGCCGCGAGCAGATCGGTGTCCTCCGCCAGCGGGACGAGGCGGATCGCGGGGGCGCTGACGACGCGCGCGCCGCGGCGCTCCAGCAGCGCCCCGAACTCCTCCCGCCGTCTGGTCGCGGTCACGCCGACGGTGAAGCCCGACAGGGCGTCGGGCGCCGTCTCCGGGGAAGAGCCGCCCTCCAGGGGAAGCGCACTCATGCCTGCACCTCCAGGTCGTCCAGGTAGTCGTGGATGCCTGGCCGGGCCCCGAGCACCCGGCCAGGCATCACAGGCGCGTGTGACGCAAGTGAGATCACCCTCCGATACTGCTTTCGGGTGGTTTCACCGCTGGGTCTCTTCTGTTACCGCTGTGCTACAAGGCAGGAGCTTCGGGGTTGACGGGAGGCGGTCCAGGGAAACGTAGGTCATGACGACGCCGCCTATCGGGGAGTTGCGGGTGACGGTTCGCCCTATTCGCATGTTCGATGATCCGGTGCTCCGCTCGGTCGCGGCGCCGGTCCAGGACTTCGATCGGGAGCTGCGGCGCCTGGTGAAGTCACTGACCGCCACCATGCGGGCCGTCTCAGGGCGGGCCGGCCTGGCGGCGCCGCAGATCGGCGAGCCGGTGCGGGTGGTGGTCTACTCCTACGACGGCAAGTCGGGCCATCTGGTCAACCCGCGGCTGGAGCTGTCGGAGCGGCGCGTCACCGCCGACGAGGCATGCCTTTCGGCGCCCGGGGTGTGGTGGCCACTGGAACGTTCCTACATGGTCACGGCGCGCGGCCGTGACATGTTCGGCAAACCCGTGACCGTGCGGGCGCTCGGCGTGCTGGCCAGGGTGCTGCAGCACGAGGCCGACCACCTCGACGGCGTGCTGTTCAGCGACCACCTCGAAGCGGCCGAGCGGGAACGCTTTCTCTCGGAGGCTCTGCCCGCAGGTTGAGCTCCCTCCGCTGGGCGGGGTCGGTGCCGCCCCACACTCCGTACGCCTGGCTGGTGTTCAGCGCGTAGTTCAGGCACGGCTCGCGTACGGGGCAGCCGTCGCACACCCGCTTGGCCCGCTCGACCTGATACTGGCTCGGACCTTCCATGGAGATCGGGAAGAACAATTCCGGGTCCAGGTCGAGGCAGGCGGCCCTGCGTGTCCAGTCGAGCATCATCATGACCTTGACGCCTACCCACTGACCTGGGCGCTATACCTCGCTGAGCAGCCGATCCCAGTCGGCCAGGAACCGGCCGAGCCCGTATCTCGCCAGCGCGGCCGCCCTGGCCGCCTTGCCGGCCTGGCGCGCCGTCTCCGGATCCTCCGCGTACGCGTGCAACGCGTCGGCCAGCACGTTCACCTTCGTGGACAGCACGCCGGCCTCCGGCGGCACCGCCTCGATCGCCTCGGTGGCCGCGAGCGCGACCACGGGCATGCCCAGCGTCATGGCCTCGATGAGGGCCAGCCCCAGTGAGGTCCAGCGGTAGGGGTGCAGGTAGACCCGGCGGCGGGCCAGCTCGGCGTGCATGACGTGCTGGGGCAGGTCCTCGTGGGTGCCGTACGGCAGCCCCGCCGCCGTCAGCTCCGCCACCTTCATCCCGAACACGTCGAGGGGCACCCGCTCGGCGAAGCGGGGCAGCAGGTCCGTGCCGGCGACCCTGGTGCGGCGTACCGGCTCGTTGACCACGACGCCCGCCCTGGGCAGCTCGCCGGTGTACAGGTGGCCGGGGTCGGGGATGCCGTGCTCGATCACGCGGGTGGGCGCCCGGCCGTTGTCCCAGTAGAGCTCGTTGAAGTTGGTGACGTGCACGAGCGTGACGTCGCTCCGGCCGGCCAGCGGGTGCCGGGTGCGCGGCACGTCGCCGGCGGGGGTGTTGTGCTCGACGTACACGCCGGGCACCTCGCGGCCCAGCCACTCGCGGGCCAGGTCGATCTCGTGCGGGCGCTGGTAGACGACGACGTCCACGGGTTCGTGGCGCAGCCGGTCCCAGGGCACCTCCCGGGCGCTGCCGGGCCAGTCGAACGTGGCCGCCCGTCCCCGGCCGTCGGGACCACGGCCGGGAACGAGCGGCAGCAGGTAGTCGTGGGAGCCCCTGATGAACGCGCTGGTCCAGGAGCCGTGCACGTGCCAGATGAGGATCCTCACCAGCGGCTCCAGCCCATGGCGCGGGCCCAGGGCGCCGACACGGCCGGCACGGGCGCCGCCGCGTCGCTCAGCACGCGGTCCACGACGTCGGTCAGGTCGTCCGCGACCTCGGCGGCCTCCTGGATCTCCCGCCGCAGCGTCTCCTTCGTCGGCACCAGGATGCCCCTGGCCCCGGCGGCCCTGGCGGCCTCCATGTCGCGGCCGATGTCGCCCACCACCACGCAGTCGCGGGGGCTGACGTCGAGCACGGCGGCGGCCCTGATCACGAGCCCGGGAGCGGGTTTGCGGCAGGTGCAGCCGTCGCCGTCGTCGTGCACGCAGATCGCCCACGCGTCGAACGGCCCCAGCAACTCCTCCACCTTGGCGTTCACCTGGTCCATGTCGTCCGGGGACAGCAGGCCCTTGGCGACGCCCGACTGGTTGGTGACCACGGCCACCGGCACGTCGGCGCGTCTTAGCCGGCCGAGCGCCTCGACCGCGCCCGGCATGGGCTCGACGAGGTCCGGATCACCGTTGTACGGCACGTCCCTGATCAAGGTTCCGTCCCGGTCGAAGAGCACGGCGCCGGGACGTCGCTTTTCGAACACCATTCACCTCCGTCGCGTGTCCGGCAGCTACCCGGCGCCTGCCCCGGCAAACAACTACTCAGGGTGACCAATCCCAGGCGGCCGCGCCTGTTTCCGCATCTCGGGAGCTCGCGGAATGTTTGAGGACCGCTTCTCTCGGTAGCGGTTCTCGACATCCTTAGGGGGAGGAAGCATGAAGTTTCTCGGCATCAACGCGATCTTCCACGACCCGGCCGCCGCCCTGGTGGTCGACGGGAGGATCGTCGCCGCGGCGGAGGAAGAGCGCTTCAGCCGCCGCAAGCACGGCAAGCGGCCGCTGGCGTTCTCCGCGTGGGAGCTGCCCGAGCAGGCCGCCGCCTGGTGCCTGCGCGAGGCGGGCCTCGCCCCCGAGGACATCGACGCCGTGGCCTACTCCTACGACCCGTCCCTGGTGGTCCAGAAGCCGGAGGGCGACTGGGAGGACCTGCGGACGAGGTACGCGGTGCGCGCCCCGGCCTTCCTCGCCACGGCGCTGCCCGGCCTGGATCCCGGCCAGGTCAGCTACGTGCCGCACCACGTGGCGCACGCCGCCTCGGCCGGCCTGGCCGCGCCCTGGCGCGACTGCGCGGTCCTGGTGTGCGACGGGCGGGGCGAGAACGTCTCCCACCTGGCGGGCGTCTACCGCGGCGGCGACCTGGAGGTGCTGGCCACGCAGGAGCTCCCGCACTCGCTGGGCCTCATGTACGAGGACGTCACCGAGCACCTCGGCTTCCTGCGCTCCAGCGACGAGTACAAGGTGATGGCGATGGCCTCCTACGGCCGTCCGCGCCACCTGGAGGCGCTGCGCGAGGTGATCCACACGACCGGGGACGGCGGGTTCCGCGTCGAGCCGGTCGACTGGAACGTGTACGCCAAGGCGCTCAAGAAGGGCGCCCCCTGGACCTCCGACCACGCCGACCTGGCCGCCAGCGTGCAGACGCGGCTGGAGGAGGTGCTCCTGGAGCTGGTGCGCTGGTTGCACGAGCGGACCGGCGAGCGGCGCCTGGCGCTGGCCGGCGGGGTGGCGCTCAACTGCGTGGCCAACACCAGGCTGCTGGACGAGGGGCCGTTCGACGAGCTGTGGGTCCAGCCGGCCGCGGGCGACTCCGGCACCGCGCTGGGCGGGGCGCTGCACCTGGCGCACGCCTACGGCGAGCCGGCCGCGCCCATGCCCGGGGCGGCGCTCGGGCGCGGCTTCACCGACGAGGAGCTCGGGGCCTGGCTGGACGTGGCCCGCGTGCCGCACACCCGCCCGGCCGACCTGGCCGCCGCCGTGGCCGCCGAGCTGGCGGCCGACCGGATCGTGGCCTGGTTCCAGGGCCGTTCCGAGTACGGGCCGCGCGCGCTCGGGCACCGGTCGCTGCTGGCGCATCCGGGGCACGCCCGCAACACCGAGCGGCTGAACGACGTCAAGGGGCGCGAGCAGTTCCGGCCCATCGCGCCGATGGTGCTGGAGTCGCGGGCCGGGGACATCTTCGGGCGGGGGCCGGTGCCCTCGCCGTACATGCTGTTCGTCCACGACGTGCACCCCGACTGGGCGGCGCGCATCCCGGCGGTCGTGCACGTGGACGGGACGGCCCGGATCCAGACGGTCTCGCCGCAGGAGCAGCCGCTGATGGCGCGGGTGCTGAGCGAGTTCGAGGCGCGTACGGGGCTGCCCGTGGTGGTCAACACGAGCCTCAACACCGCCGGGCGGCCCATGGTGGACGACCCGCGCGACGCGCTGGAGTGCTTCGGCTCCTCGCCGGTGGACGTGCTGGCCCTGGGACCGTACCTGGTACGGCGGGCGGAGGTGTTCGCCTCGTGATCACCGTGGTGATCCCCACCATCGGACGGCCCACGCTGCGCGACACGCTGGCGGCCGTGGGGCCCGGCGTGCCGGTGGTCGTGGTGGACGACCGGAAGCCGGCGGACGCGCCCGGGCTCTCGCTGCCCGCGCACGTACGCGTCGTCCGGTCGGGCGGGCGGGGGCCCGCGGCGGCACGGAACGCCGGGTGGCGGGCCGCGGAGACGCCGTGGGTGGTGTTCCTCGACGACGACGTGATCCCGGAGCCCGGGTGGGCCGAGGCGGTCTGGAAGGACCTGGTGGACCTGCCGGACGACGTGGCGGGCAGCCAGGGGCGCATCGTGGTGCCGCTGCCCGCCGGCCGCCGGCCCACCGACGCCGAGCGGAACACCGCCGGGCTGGCCGAGGCGTTGTGGGTGACGGCCGACATGGCCTACCGGCGTACGGTCCTGGAGGCGCTGGACGGGTTCGACGAGCGGTTCCCCCGGGCGTACCGGGAGGATGCCGACCTGGCGCTGCGGGTGACGCGGGCCGGGCACCGGCTGGTCAGGGGCGCGCGGGCGACGGCGCATCCGGTGCGGTCCGACGGGTTCTGGGCGAGCGTGCGCTTCCAGCGCGGCAACGCCGACGACGCGCTCATGCGGCGCCTGCACGGGCCGGAGTGGCGGGCCGCCATCGGCGGCGGGCCCGGCCGGCTGCGCCTGCACGCACTCACGACCGCCGCCGGGCTGGCCGCCGCCCTCCTCGCCGGCGCCGCCCTCGCCACCCGCCGCCCCGCCGACCGCCGCCCTGCCGACCGCCTGTTCGCGGCGATCCGGCGGCGGCCCGCGGCCCCGCGGGTGCTGCCCGCGCTGGCGGTGGCCGCCGGAGGCGCGTGGGCGGCGCTGACCGCCGAGTTCGCGTGGCGGCGCGTCGCTCCGGGGCCGCGTACCCCGGGCGAGGTGCTGCGGATGGCCGTCACCAGCGTGGTGATCCCGCCGGTCGCGTGCGCGCACCGGGTGCGGGGGGAATGGAGGGTGCGGCGATGAGCGGGCATGACCGGTACGACCCCGCGCGGCGCGGCGCCGAGCGGCGTCGAGGTCCGCGGGACGGCGACGCACGACCCCCCGGCACCCGAGACCACGTCGGGAGACCCCGGGTCGCGCGGCGCGGCGCCCGGCAGCGCGCCCGGCAGCGCGCCCGGCAGCGCGCCCGGCAGTGCGCCCGCGCGCGGGACGGCGCGGCGACGGCGGCGCGACGGGCGGGATCGGGGGCGCGTGCTCGTGGCGCGGCTCGACGACGCCGGCGACGTGCTGCTGGCCGGCCCCGCCGTACGGGCCGTGCGGACGCAGGCCCGCGAGGTGGTGTTCCTCGCCGGCCCGAACGGCCGGGCCGCGGCCGAGCTGCTGCCCGGCGTGGACCGGGTGATCGGCTGGCACGCCCCCTGGATCGACCACACCCCGCCACCCGTCACCCCCGAACTGGTCGCCGACCTCGCCGGGCAGCTGCGGGGCATCGACGAGGCGGTGCTGCTCACCTCGTTCCACCAGTCGGCGCTGCCGCTGGCGCTGCTGCTCAGGCTGGCCGGGGTGGCCAGGATCACCGCCATCAGCAACGACTACCCGGGCTCGCTGCTCGACGTGCGGCACGTGGTGGACGAGAGCGTCGACGTGCCGGAGGCGGAGCGGATGCTGGCGGTCGCGCGGGCGGCCGGATTCGAGCTGCCGGCGGGCGATGACGGCGAACTCGCTGTTCAGCGGCCATTGCCGGATATAGAGAAATTTACGGGGCACTTTCTAGGCGTCGGCGGCGTGGCCGACAAAGGCACGTATGTCGTGGTGCACCCAGGGACCTCGGCCCCCGCCCGGACCTGGCCTGCCGACAGGCATCGCCAGACCGTCCGGGAGTTGGCCGAAGACGGGCACCAGGTCGTCGTGACCGGAACGGAAAGTGACCTCACCGCCTACGTGGCCAGCGATGTCGCGGTCAACCTGGGCGGCGTGACCACATTCGCAGAACTGGCTGCCGTGATCGAACGTGCCAGCGTGCTCGTGGCGGGCAACACCGGCCCCGCGCACCTGGCCGCGGCAGTCGGCACACCGGTCGTGAGCCTGTTCGCCCCTGTCGTCCCGGCGGCGCGGTGGGCCCCGTACGGCGTGCCCGTGGTGCTGCTGGGTGACCAACACGCGCCCTGCCGTGGAAGCAGGGCGCGCACCTGCCCGGTGCCCGGGCACCCGTGCCTGTCCCAGGTGACAAGTGAGCAGGTGGTCAAGGCAGTGAGGGAGCTGACGCAGTGAAGGTCGATCTCATCTCGGAGCACGCGGATCCGCTGGCCACGGTCGGCGGCGTGGACTCCGGCGGCCAGAACGTCTACGTCGCCGCGCTGGCCGTGGCCCTCGCCGAGCGCGGGCACACGGTAACGGTCCACACCCGGCGCTCCTCCGAGTCGCAACCCAAGTCGGTGAGCCTGGCGCCGGGCGTCACGGTCGAGTACGTCACGGCCGGTCCCCCGGCCCCCGTCCCCAAGGACGAGCTGCCCCCGTACATGCCGGAGTTCACCGAGCGGCTGGCCGAGCGGTGGGCCGCCCGCCCGCCGGACGTCGCGCACGCGCACTTCTGGATGAGCGGGCAGGCGGCGCTGCGTGCGGCGGCCGGCGCGCTGCCGGTGGTGCAGACCTTCCACGCCCTCGGCACCGTCAAGCGGCGCTGGCAGGGCGACGCGGACACCAGCCCATCGCACCGGATCGACACCGAGCGCGAGATCGGCCTGCGTGCCGACGCCGTGCTGGCCACCTGCAGCGACGAGGTGAGCGAGCTGTGCGCGATGGGCATCCCCGAGCGGCGCATCGCGGTCGTGCCGTGCGGGGTGGACCTGGCGGCGTTCTGCCCCGACGGGCCGGTGGCGCCGCGCCCGGCGGGCAAGGTCGTCCTCAGCATCGGCCGGATGGTGCCGCGCAAGGGCGTGGACACCCTGATCAGGGCGATGCGCCAGCTTCCCGGCGCCGACCTGGTGATCGCCGGCGGGGCCGATGACGACGAGGAGTCGGCGCGGCTGCGCGAGCTGGCCGAGGGGTACGGGATCGAGCGCCGCGTCCACGTGATCGGCAGCGTGCCGCGCACCCACGTGCCGGCCCTGATGCGCTCGGCCGACGTCGTGGTGACGGTGCCCTGGTACGAGCCGTTCGGCATGGTCCCGGTGGAGGCGATGGCCTGCGGCGTGCCGGTCGTGGCCTCGGCGGTCGGCGGCCACCTGGACACGGTGGCGGGCTGCGGCGTGCTGGTGCCCCCGCGCCGGCCGCGCGCCCTGGCCAGAGCCCTGAAGGAGCTGCTCGGCGACCCGGACCGGCGGGCGGCGCTCGGTGCGGCGGGAGCCCGCCGGGCCCGCGAACGGTACGGCTGGCCGCACGTGGCCGAACGCACCGAGGCCGTGTACACGCAGGCCATCGACGGCAAGGTCTGCCATCTGGCCGCCCTGGGGGGTTGATCATGGATGCTCATCTGGAGAAACTCTGGAACACCCTGGAGAAGGTCGATGACCACGCGGTCACCGTCCGGGCCTGGGGAGGCAAGCTGGCCGGCGTGCTGGCCGCCGGGGGCAGGCTGCTGGCCTGCGGCAACGGCGGCTCGGCGGCCGAGGCCCAGCACCTGACGGCCGAGCTGGTCGGCAGGTTCAGGGAGGACCGGCAGCCGTACGCGGCGATCCCGCTGCACGCCGACGGCTCGTCACTGACGGCGATCGCCAACGACTTCGGCGCCGAGGAGGTCTACGCCCGCCAGGTGCGGGCGCACGGCCGGCCCGGCGACGTGCTGCTGTGCCTGTCCACCAGCGGCGGCAGCCCGAACGTGCTGGCCGCGGCCAGGGCCGCCCAGCAGGCCGGGCTCGTGGCCTGGGGCATGACCGGGCCCGCGCCGAACCCGCTGGCGGAGGTGTGCGACGAGGCCGTGGCCGTGCCCGCCGAGGAGACGGCCACCGTGCAGGAGGTGCATCTCGCGCTGATCCACCTGCTGTGTGACGCGGTGGAGGAGGCGCTGTGACGGGCGGGCCGCTGGTCGTCATCGGGGACACGGTGCTCGACGTGGACGTCGAGGGCGAGGCCGAGCGGCTCTGCCCGGACGCGCCCGTACCGGTGCTCGACGTGTCGGCCGAGCAGGGCCGGCCCGGCGGGGCCGGGCTGGCGGCGCTGCTGGCCGCCCGCGACGGCGCCGACGTCGTGCTGATCACGGCGGTCGGCGACGACCCCGACGGGCACCGCCTGTGCGGGCTGCTGTCGGAGGAGCTCGACCTCGTCCGGCTGCCGCTGCGCGGCGGGACCGTACGCAAGACGCGGGTCAGGTCCAGGGGCCAGACGCTGGTCAGGCTGGACACCGGCGACGGCACGGCCAGGTACTCGCCCACCGCCGAGGCGGCCGAGGCGATCGAGCGGGCCGGCGCCGTACTGGTCTCCGACTACGGCAGGGGCGTGGCCAGGATGGCCCACGAGCTGCTGCAGGAGAGCACCGTGCCGGTCGTGTGGGACCCGCATCCCCGGGGCGAGCGGCCGATGCCCGGCTGCGCGCTCCTCACGCCCAGCGAGGCGGAGGCGCGACTGCTGTGCCCGTCCGGCTCCTACCACGGCCCCGACCAGGCGGCCCGCCGCCTGGTCCGGGCGTTGCGGGCCAGGGCGGTGGCCGTCACGACCGGCGAGCGCGGAGCCGCGCTGGCCGTGGAGGGCGGCCCGCTGACCCAGGTCCCGCCGCCGGTCCGGGCCGGCGGCCAGGACGCGTGTGGCGCGGGCGACCGGCTCGCCGGTGCCGCGGCGCTGGCACTGCGCGACGGCGCCGGCACCGAGGAGGCGGTCACGATCGGCGTCGGCGAGGCCTCCCGCTTCGTCGAGCGCGGCGGGGCCGCCGGCGTGAAGGTGCAGGAGCAGCGGCTCGGCGACCGGCCGCGCACGGCCATCGAGGTGGCCCGGCTCACCCGGGCGTACGGCGGCCGGCTGATCGCCACCGGCGGCTGCTTCGACCTGCTGCACGCCGGCCACGTGAGCCTGCTGCGGCGGGCCAGGGCGCTGGGCGACGCGCTGGTCGTCTGCGTCAACTCCGACGACTCGGTACGCCGGCTGAAGGGCCCGCCGAGGCCCATCGTGGACGTACGCGACCGCGTCGAGGTGCTGCGGGCGCTGAGCTGCGTGGACGCGGTGCTGGTGTTCGACGAGGACACCCCCGCGACCGCCATCGAGCTGCTCCGCCCCGACGTGTGGGTGAAGGGCGGCGACTACGAGGGGGAAGTGCTGCCCGAATCCGAGGTCCTCGGCAGGCTCGGCGCGGAGACCGTCGTGCTGAGCACGCTGCCGGGGCGTTCGACAACCAATCTGATCAGGGAGATCCAGTGAATATTTTGATCACCGGGGGTGCCTCCGGGCTCGGCCTGGCCACCGCGGAGGCCGTGGAGAAGGAGGGCTGGAAGGCCCTGGTCGTCGACGTGCGGGAGCCGGACCAGCGCTTCGAGCACGTGACGGCGGACCTGGCCGACCGGGGGCAGGCCGAGCGCGCGGTACGCGAGCTGGCCGAGCGGGCCGGCGGCCTGGACGGCGTGGTGACGGCCGCGGGCATCGACGCGTGCGGGCGGCTGGAGGACGTCCCGGCCGACGACTGGGAGCGGGTCATCCGGGTGAACCTGCTGGGCACGGCCGCGGTCGTGCGGGCCGCGCTGCCGTACCTGAAGCACACCCGCGGCAAGGTCGTCACCTGCGCCTCGACGCTGGGGCTGCGGCCGCTCAGCGACGCCTCGGCGTACTCGGCCTCGAAGTTCGGCGTGGTCGGCTTCACCCGGGGGCTGGCGATCGAGCTGCGCGGGGAGGTGGGGGTGACCCTGCTGATCCCCGGCGGCATGCGGACGAGCTTCTTCGACGGCCGTCCCGAACAGTACAAACCGGGACCCGAGGCAGGGCTGAACGATCCGGCGCACGTGGCCCAGGCGATCGTCTTCGCGCTGCGGCAGCCGGCCGGATGTGAGGTGAGGGAGCTCGTCGTCTGCCCGTCCACGGAGACGTCATGGCCCTAGAACTCCTGGTGCTGCGCGGGCTCGGCCTGGGTGACCTGCTCACGGCCGTGCCCGCCCTGCGGGCGCTGCGCCAGGGCTTCCCCAAGCACCGGATCACGCTGGCGGCGCCCCGGGCGCTGGACGCCCTGCCGCCGCTGACCGGCGCGGTGGACGCCCAGGTGGACGTGTCGGGCCCGGGGCCCATCCCGCCGGACGCGCTGCCGTTCGAGCGGCCGGACATCGCGGTGAACCTGCACGGGAAGGGGCCCCAGAGCATCGAGGCGCTGCGCCGTACGGATCCGGGGCGGCTGATCAGCTTCGGCACCGGCCCCCCGTGGCAGGACGGCGTGCACGAGGTGCGGCGCTGGTGCGGCCTGCTGGAATGGCACGGCGTGCCCGCCGACCCGGCCGACCTGACGCTGGGCATCTCCGACCGTACGGGGCCCGCGATCGTGCATCCGGGCGCCGCCTATCCCGCGCGCCGCTGGCCGCCCGAGCGCTTCGCCGAGGTGGCCTCCGCGCTGGACGACGTGGTCGTCACCGGCACCGCGGCCGAAGTGCCGCTGGCCAGAAGGGTCGCCGAGCTGGCGGGCCTGCCGCCCGAGCGGATGCTGGCCGGACGGACCCGCATGGCCGACCTGGTCGACCTGGTCAGCAGGTCGAAGCTGGTGGTCTGCGGCGACACCGGCGTGGCGCACCTGGCGACGGCGTTCTGCGTGCCGTCGGTGGTGCTGTTCGGGCCGGTCTCCCCCGCGTTGTGGGGACCGCCGCCGGGCTGGCGCCACGTGGCGCTGTGGGCCGGGCAGAACGGCGACCCGCACGGGGAGCGGCCGGACCCCGGCCTGCTGAAGATCGAGGTTTCCGAAGTCGTCGACGCCGCCATGGAGGTCACATCGTGAGGGTTCTGGTCACCGGGGGCGCCGGGTTCCTCGGCTCCTATCTCTGCGAACGCCTGCTGGACGAGGGTGCGGACGTGGTCTGCATGGACAGTTTCCTCACCGGCGGGCCGCGCAACGTCGAGCACCTGCTGGAACGGCCGGAGTTCCGGCTCATCGAGTGCGACCTGACGGGGTACGTGCACGTACCTGACCGGCTGGACCTCGTCCTGCACTTCGCCTCGGCCGCCTCGCCGGCCGACTATCTGCGCTATCCGATCGAGACCCTGCGGGTGGGCAGCGTCGGCACGCTGCACGCGCTGGGGCTGGCCAGGGAGAAGGGCGCCCGGTTCGTGCTGGCCTCGACCAGCGAGGTGTACGGCGACCCGCTGGAGCACCCGCAGCGCGAGACGTACTGGGGCAACGTCAACCCCGTCGGCCCGCGCAGCGTGTACGACGAGGCCAAGCGCTTCGCCGAGTCCCTGACCACCGCCTACCGCCAGTCGCGCGGGACCGACACGGGGATCGTACGCATCTTCAACACCTACGGCCCGCGCATGCGCCCGTTCGACGGCCGGGCGATCCCGACGTTCATCCGGCAGGCGCTGACCGGCGAGCCGATCACCATCACCGGCGACGGCTCCCAGACGCGCTCCATCTGCTACGTCGAGGACACCGTGTCGGGCATCCTGGCCATGGCCCGCAGCGACTTCGCCGGGCCGGTCAACATCGGCAACCCCGACGAGCTGACCATGATGGAGCTGGCCACCCTGATCCGGGACCTGGCCGGGTCGTCGTCGGAGATCAGGTTCATCGACCGCCCGGCCGACGATCCCAAGGTCAGGCGGCCGGACACGTCACTCGCGGCCGAGCGGCTCGGCTGGCGGGCCCAGGTGCCGGCCACCGAGGGGCTGCGGCGCACGATCGACTGGTTCTCGATGGAACTGGCCGCGATCAAGCAGCTCGAACGGCTGGAGGTCTGACGGCCGCCGGGGCCCTGACGGGTGAGCGCTGTCCGGGTCAGCGCTGGTTGCCCGCGCGGAGCCAGGCGAGGTAGTCGGCCACCGCGCGCCCGGTGTCGTAAGCGGGCTCGAAGCCGGTGTCCTCGCGCAGCCGGGTGATGTCGAGCCAGGTGTCGCGCCCGGCCGGGTCGCGGCCCTCGGGCAGGCCGGCGCGGGCGTCCGGGACGAGCCCCCTGATCGCCGCGACCACCTCGCCGTTGGTGGTCAGGCGCCCGGACGCCACGTTGTACGTGCGGTGCCGCAGCCGCTCCGCCACCTGCAGCAGCGCGATGGCCCGGCCGCAGTCCTTGACGTAGCACAGGTCGATGCCGTCCTCGGTGTGCCCGCCGGCGCGGAGGGTGGACAGGTCGGGCTCGGCGCCGCGGGCGGCGGCGTGGACGAGCTGGGGCGCGGCGAAGAACGGCGACGGGGTGTGCCCGAGCGGCCCCCAGATGGCGGCGATGCGGTAGGTGACCGCCTCGACGCCCATTGCGCCGGCCAGGTGGCCGGCCATCAGCTCGCCGATCTTCTTGAACGCGGGGATCGGGTGGTACGCGGTCATCGGCAGCGGCAGGTCCTCGCCGAGCGCGCCCTCCGCGGTGACGCCGCCGTACACGCCGATGGTGCTGGCCAGCCCGAGCCGGCGCACCTGCCAGTCGCGGGCCGCCCGGAACACGTTGAGCAGACTCCTGACCGACTTCTCCGCCCCTTCGAGCGGCTCGTACGCGCCGGGCGGCCACGGTACGGACCCGGCGAGGTGCACGATGCCGGTGATCTTGTGGCGGTCGCCGATGTCGAGCAGTGACCGCTCGTCGGTGAGGTCGGCCCGCTCGACGAAGAGCCGCTCACCGGCCTCGGCCGCGAAGGCCGCCGGCATCTCTGCGGGGCGGCGCTGGACGAGCACGCACGACTCGCCGAGGTCGAGGAGGGCGCGGGTGGTGTGCGTGCCGATGAAGCCCAGCCCGCCGGTGATCAGGATCAATGGTCAGCCTTTCATATCATCAGCTTTACTGATAATCAGGCTAGCATGCTACGCAGCGGTAGTGGAGCCACGGCGGCGCTGGATGCGCACGAGCGCGTCCGGGGCCGCAGGACCGGCGGGAGACCTTCGGCTCCCGCGTGCAATGAGCGTTGAAGGCGATCTCGCGGTCGGGGAGGTGATCGATGAGACGGCCGACCAGGGAGACCGGCACGCGGCACCCGGCACGCGGTGGGCGGCACGGTGGGCGGTCGGCGCCGCCGCACGCGCCGTGCGCGCGGCGCGGGGCACGGCGCGGCGCGGCGCACAGCGAGGCGCGGCGCACAGCGAGGCGCGGCGCGGGGCACGCGGACGTGTCGGGGCGTGCAGGCTTGAGGCTGCCCTGGCCGACACGTCGTTCGCCCAGGGCTCGGGCGGCCCGCTCGGGAGCCGCTGAGGTTCCGCCCCGGTTCGGGCGGAAGCCGCTCAGGGCGCCAGGGGTGCGCTCGCCGGGACGCTCAACGCACCCTGGGTTCACGCCGGGACGCTCAGGTGCGCCCCGGGTGCGCTCTCGGGCTGCTGAGGGTGTGGCCCGAGACCGGCCTGAGCCGGTGCAGGCCCGTGCAGCCGGTGTGACCCGCGACCGTCCTGAGCCAGTGCGGGCCGGGGCGGGCCGGTTAAGTTAGAGCTTGACGCCCAGCAGGGCGTCGGCGAGGTCTCTTACCAGGCCGGGGGCGCCAGGATCGGTGCCGGGGCCGGTGAGGGCCTGGTCGGCCCAGGCGTCGATCGCGGCCAGCGCGCCCGGCGAGTCGAGGTCGTCGGCCAGCCGCTCGCGCACCGTGGCCAGCAGGTCGTCGGCGTTCGGACCCGCGGACAGCCCGGTCGCCGAGCGCCACAGCGCCAGCCGCCGCTCGGCCTCGGCCATCTGCTCGGGCACGTATTCCCAGTCGGCCCGGTAGTGGTGGGCCAGCAGCACGAGCCTGACCGCCATCGGGTCGTGCTCCAGGCGCAGCTTGGAGACGAAGACCAGGTTGCCCTTGGACTTCGACATCTTCTCGCCGTCGAGCGCCACCATCCCGGCGTGCGTGTAGAACTTCGCGAACGGCCACTCGCCGGTCGCGGCGTGCCCCTCGGAGGCGCCGCACTCGTGGTGGGGGAAGATCAGGTCGGAGCCGCCGCCGGCCACGTCGTAGCCGGGGCCCAGGTTGTCGAGGGCGATCGCGGTGCACTCGATGTGCCAGCCGGGCCGGCCCCGGCCCAGCCGCGACTCCCACGCGGGCTCGCCCGGCCGCTCGGCCCGCCACAGCAGCCAGTCGAGGGGGTCACGCTTGCCCGGCCGGTCGGGGTCGCCGCCGCGCTCGGCGAACAGGGCCAGCATCTCCTGCTCGTCGTAGCCGGACACCTGGCCGAACTTGGGGGCGTCGGCCACGCTGAAGTAGACGTCGCCGTCGAGGTCGTAGGTCACGCCCTTGGCCGCCAGCTGGACGATCAGCTCGGCCACGCCGCCGACGACCTCGGTGACCCCGACGTATTCGCGGGGCGGCACGATCCGCAGCGCCTCCATGTCGCTGCGGAACAGCTCGATCTCCCGCTCGGCCAGCTCCTGCCAGTCGACGCCGGTCTGCGCGGCGCGCTCCAGCAGCGGGTCGTCCACGTCGGTGGCGTTCTGCGTGTAGTGCACCTCGTGGCCCGCGTCGCGCCACATCCGGCCCACGAGGTCGAAGGCGTGGTAGGTGTTGGCGTGGCCGAGGTGGGTGGCGTCGTAGGGGGTGATGCCGCAGACGTACATCCTGGCGGTGGGCCCGGGATCGGTCTGCCGGACCTGCTTCGCCGAGGTGTCGTAGAGACGCAGCGGAATGCTCTCACCTGGGAGCTTGGGGACGTTCGGGGCAGACCACGATCTCATGCCTTTGAGCCTATCCGTCCCGATCGGCGGTCAGGTCGGTGAACTCGTACGTCACGCCGCCGGGCGCGATCGCGACCTCCATCACCGACAGGGAGGCGAAGATCCGCCCGTCCGGCAGCTCGTGCCGGATGATGAGCGCGCCGCGGTCGGAGGACGGCTCCGCCCTGATCAGCTCCCGCCATTCGGCGGTGTCCCGGAACCTGGGCAGGTACGCGAGGACCCGCTCGCTCGCGGGGTCGAGGCCCGAGTTGACGACCATGCTGGTGCCCGCGGGCAGCTCGGAGACGGACGCGCGCTCGCCGTCCCAGCTGCACATCCGCACCCGCGTCAGGTCGGCCAGCACCAGGTGGAAGGGGTCGTAGCGGCTCAGGTCGGGGCCCGGCAGCTCCCCGGTGCACGCCGCCCGCAGCGCCAGGTCGCCCCGCGAGACCTTCGTGGTCTCCTCGGCCGCCCGGCCGTGCCCGTTGAGCAGCGCCGCGGCGCGGCGGGCCGCCGGGTTGACGGCCAGCCAGGTGCCGCCGGCCTTGAGGTCGCGCCCGCCGATCACCCCCGGGTATTCCGGCCAGTGCTCCCCCGGCCCTTCCCAGGGCCGGTCGGCGAACTCATCCCGCACGCCCATGAGGGTCAGCGGCTGCCCGGATCTCACGATCAGCGTGCACATGGGCAAAGAGTATTAAACGGGCTTTGGCTCTTTCATATGGGGGGCCAGGGTATGGCGGGCCACCCCTCCGACGGGTACGGATGCACGCCGGTGTCCAGCAACCGCCTGACCCGCTGCCAGGTGGCCTCCACCTCGGCCAGCGTCAGCAGCTCGCGCAGCCTGCGGCCCAGGGAGCCGGACTCGATGTCGCGCTCGAGCTTGGCCAGCACCGCCACCGCCTCGCGGGCCAGCGGCTTGCCGCGCCACTGCCACAGCACGGTGCGCAGTTTGTCCTCGACGGAGAAGCAGACCCCGTGGTCGACGCCGTAGACGTGGCCCGTGGGCAGCGGCAGCAGGTGACCGCCCTTGCGGTCGGCGTTGTTGACCACCGCGTCGAACACCGCCATCCGGCGCACGACCGGGTTGCGGCTCCTGACCAGCCGCATGAGGTCGATCTCGCGCTCGGTGTCGATCCAGAGCTGGCACATGCCCGGCCCGAAGGGCCCGTCGCGGTAGACCGTGGGCGGCACGATGCGCCAGCCGGTCGCCTGGGAGACCTCGAAGGCGGCCACCTCGCGGGCGGCGAGGGTGCCGTCGGGGAAGTCCCACAGGGGGCGCTCGCCGCGTACGGGCTTGTAGACGCAGGCGGCCGAGCGCGCACCCAGCTTGACCGAGCAGTAGAGCGTCATGTTGGTCGCCTCGACGAGGCGGCCGGCGACCTCCAGGCTGCCGTCGCGCAGCAGCGCGAGCGCCTCCTCGTCATGCATGGACGGCGGTGGGGAGGGCTTGATGGCCGGTTCGCTCTCGGGAGCGGTCATGAAGCCGCCTCACCCCCGCGGTAGCCGTTGAGACGTACGCAGACGTGTCCGGCGGCGTCGAGCGGCTGCCCGCACAGGGGACACGGCGGGCGGCCCGCCGCGACGATCTGGAGGGCTCGCTGGGTGAAGGCGCGAGCGGCTCCCGCGCTGATGCGCACGCGCAGCACAGCGGGGTCGGGAGTCTCCAGATCGTCTTCGTCGATGACCTCCTGCGCCTCTATCACCACCTGGGACTTCTCGGCGTCCCATGTCAGCGCCATGGTGCCGACGCGGAAGTCCTCCGCGACCGGCACGTCGAGAGGGGCGTCGTCGGCCAGGTCGGCGGGGGCGAGCGCGGGCACCTGCGCGGTGCCCCCGCTGAGCCGCAGCACCTCGTCGAGCAGCTCGTCGAGCCTGCCCGCGAGTGCGGCGACCTGCAGCTTCTCCAGCGTCACCGTGGTCAGTCTGCCCTCGGCCCTGGCCTGCAGAAAAAAGACCCGTGCGCCCGGCTGCCCCAAGGCACCGGCGACGAACCTCTCTGGTGGGTCGTAGTCGAAGACCGGCATAGCCTGACCTTACGTGGTTCCGGGTCCGCCGCCGACGGCGGCATCGCTCCCGGTGATGTTTTCTCCCCCGTCTTTCTCCTCCGAATCCTCGGGAAGCCTCAATTCCCCCATATCGTTGACCCTGAGAACAAAGGGACGCAAGGGGGCATAGCGAATGACGGTGAGGGCCGCCGGATCGGCCGTTATCCGTTGAAATTGATCGAGGTGGAGGCCCAGGGCGTCCGCGACGATCGCCTTGATCACGTCGCCGTGGCTGCACACCAGGTAGACACCCTTCACCCCGAGGCGCTGGTTCCATTCGCGGACCGCCGCGACCGCGCGATGTTGCATTCCGGCCAGCGATTCCCCTTCCGGAAATGTCACCGCGCTCGGGTGTGCCTGCACGACCTGCCACAACGGGTCCTTGGCGAGCTCCTTCAGCGGGCGCCCGGTCCACTCGCCGTAGCCGCACTCGATGAAGCGGTCGTCGGTCACCACATCGAGTTCGCGTTCCTCGGCGACCGCTTGCGCCGTTTCCCGGCAGCGCTCCAGCGGGCTGGAGACAATGGCGTCGAGCCTGACGCCCGCGACGCGCCCGGCGAGCGCGGCGGCCTGCGCCCTTCCCGCCTCGCTCAGATGCACACCCGGGGTGCGGCCGGCCAGCACCGGCCCGGTGAGGTCCGTCAGCCCGTGCCGGGCCAGAAGCAGCGTGGTCATCAAGCAAGTGTCGCAGGCGTCGATCACAACGTTTCATCGACCTGAACGGTAACCTGGCGGGATCATGGAGCAGCGCTATGTCGGCCACAGTGGCCTGTCGGTGTCCCGGCTGGGGCTCGGCACGATGACCTGGGGGCGTGACACCGACGCGGACGAGGCCGCCGCCCAGCTCCGCACGTTCCTTGACGCGGGCGGCAATCTCGTCGACACGGCCGACGTCTACACCGGCGGTGACTCCGAGCGGCTGCTGGGCCGGATGTTGCGCGACTCCGTTCCGCGCTCCGAGCTGGTGATCTCCACCAAGGCCGTGGTGACGCCGACGGGTCGCCGCCCGCGCGACGCCTCCAGGCGCCACCTGATCGCCGCCGTGGACGACTCGCTCAACCGCCTCGGGCTCGACTACGTCGACCTGTGGCAGCTCCACACGTACGACGCCGAGGTGCCGCTGGAGGAGACGATGGCCGCGCTCGACGCGATCGTCTCCTCGGGCCGCGCCGTCTACGCGGGCGTCTGCGACTACGCCGGCTGGCAGCTCGCCGCCGCCGCGGTCACCCAGAAGATGGTCCCCGGCCGCATCCCGATCACCGCGGCCCAGGCCGAATACTCCCTGCTGGCCCGCGAGCCGGAGCGCGAGCTGCTGCCCGCCGCGGCCCATCTGGGCGTGGGCGTGCTGGCCTGGTCGCCGCTGGGGCGCGGGGTGCTGACCGGCAAATACCGCACCGGCATCCCGGCCGACTCCCGCGCGGCCACCCCGCACTTCGCCGACTTCGTCCGCCCCTACCTGGACGAGCGCAGCCGCCGGGTCGTGGAGTCGGTCATGACCGCCGCCGACGGGCTCGGCGTGTCCCCGCTGGCCGTGGCCCTGTCGTGGGTCCGCGACCAGCCGGGCGTCGCCTCGGCCATCGTCGGCGCCCGTACGCATGCGCAGCTCAAAGGCGTTCTTCCGGCGGAAGACGTGGTGCTGCCGATTGAGATCCGAGAGGCCCTCGATGACGTGTCGTCCCTCGACTGACCCGATGGACGGGAGCCGCCGGCCCCCGGCCGACAGGGAACGAGAGACTCTCTCGCGTATCACTAGTCGATACCGAATCGCAACTTTACCCGGTAAACACCTGCGTCTGACGCGCGATGTCCATAAAGATTTCCCCCGGAAGCGACGCAGGAGGGGACGGATGGGGAGCAGGACCGCGATCTCGGCTGGAGTTCTCGCGGTGGCGCTGGCGGCCGTCCCGGTGGCGGCGCCTGCCGCCTCGGCGGCGGCCCAGGACTGCACGCGCGACGGGGGTCTGCTCTCGGGGGTGACCAACACCCTGTGCGACGTCGTCGAGGCGGTCACGGGCACGGTCGACACCCTGACCGGCGGCACGACCGACAAGGTCACGGACGGGCTGGACAAGACGACCGACGAGGTGCTGGGCCGCGTCGGCGAGGCGGTGCCGACCACCAAGACCACACCCGGCAGGCCGGCCAAGCCGTCATCGACGCCGAGCTCGTCGCCGACCAGGACGGGGCTGGTGCCCGAGACGCTCGATGACGTCTGCCTGCCGGTGCTGGCCTGCGAGGACCAGGGGGTCGTCGGCAGGGCGACGCCGCGGCCGACGCCCACGCCGTCGCCCGGGCGTACGGGCGGGCGCCTGGAGGGCGAGGAGCGGGCCTCGGCGGTGCCGACCACGCAGCCCTCCCGGCCGGAGAGCCGGCCGCAGCTCGTGGACACGGGCCGGCCGGTGGCCGAGAAGAAGACCGCGCACGCCGAGGAGCCCCGGGTGGACCTGCTGTGGCCCAACCCGTTCGCGCACGAGCTGGCGGTGCCGATGCAGGATCAGCGCGTGGTGCGGCCGAGCCCGCCGGCCTCCGACGTGATCGGGACGGTGCTGACCATCGCGCTGCTGGGGTCGGCGGTGCTGGCCACGCGGATCGTGCAGCAGCGCCGGCACCGTACGGAACCGACGGAGTCGATCCCGTTCGAGCCGGCGCGCGCGGGCAGCGGGCGGCACCGCCTGGCCTGACCGTCCCCCGAGCCCCTGAGCCCCCGAGCCCGCGGGCTCGGGGGCTCAGGGGGTCAGCCGCCGATGGCGTGGACGCCGCCGTCGACGTGGACGATCTCACCCGTCGTCGCCGGGAACCAGTCGGACATCAGCGCCACGCAGGCCTTGGCCGCCGGGACCGTGTCGGACAGGTCCCAGCCCAGCGGGGCCTTCTCCGGCCAGCTGTCCTCGAACTCCTTGAAGCCCGGGATCGACTTGGCCGCCATCGTGCGCAGCGGCCCGGCCGCCACCAGGTTGACCCGGATGTTCTGCTTGCCCAGGTCGCGGGCGAGGTAGCGGTTGCAGGACTCGAGCCCGGCCTTGGCCACGCCCATCCAGTCGTAGACCGGCCACGCCTTGGAGGCGTCGAAGTCGAGGCCGACCACCGCCCCGCCCTCCTTCATCAGCGGCAGGCAGGCCACGGCCAGGGACTTGAACGAGTAGGTCGACACCTGCAGCGCCGTGGCGACGTCTTCCCACGAGGTGTTGAGGAAGTTGCCGCCGAGCGCCGTCTGCGGGGCGAAGCCGATCGAGTGGACGACCCCGTCGAGCCCGTCGACGTGCTCCCCCACCCGGGCCGCGAGCGTGTCGAGGTGCTCGTTGTTCTGGACGTCGAGCTCCAGCACCGGCGCCGGCTGCGGCAGGCGCTTGGCGATGCGCTCCACCAGGCTCAGCCGCCCGAAACCGGTCAGGACGACCGTGGCGCCCTCCTCCTGGGCCAGCTTGGCCACCGAGAAGGCGATCGAGGCGTCGGTCAGGACGCCCGTGACGAGGATCCGCTTGCCTTCGAGAATTCCCACGTCAGTGCCCCATTCCGAGTCCGCCGTCGACGGGGATCACGGCCCCGGTGATGTAGGAGGCGTCGTCGCTCGCCAGGAAGCGCACGACGCGCGCCACCTCCTCGGGGACCGCCTGCCGCCCGAGCGGGATGTTGGCCACGATCGCCTCCTGGTCGAGGTCGGCGGTCATGTCGGTGGCCACGAAGCCCGGCGCGACGACGTTGACCGTGATGTTGCGGGAGCCGTATTCGCGGGCCAGGGAGCGGGCGAAGCCGACCAGGCCGGCCTTGGAGGCGGCGTAGTTGGCCTGGCCCGCCTGGCCGCTCAGGCCGACGACGGAGGAGATGAGGACGATCCGGCCGCGCTTGAGCTTCATCATGGGCCTGATGGCCCGCTTGGCGACGCGGTAGGCGCCGGTCAGGTTGGCGTCGATGACGTCGGTGAAGGTCTCCTCCTTCATCATCGCGAGCAACGTGTCCTTGGTGATGCCGGCGTTGGAGACCAGGACCTCGACCGGGCCGTGCTCGGCCTCGACCTTCTCGAACGCGGCCTCGACGTCGGCCGTGCTGGTGACGTCGCAGCGCACGCCGAACAGGCCCTCGGGCGGCTCCCCGGATCGGTAGGTGACCGCGACGGCGTCGCCTGCCGCGGCGAGTTCACGGGCGATCGCGAGGCCTATGCCGCGATTGCCCCCGGTGACGAGTACAGAGCGTGCCATGAGACCTGACGCTATCTCCTACCCGCCGGTATCGGCTTGTCCGGGTGAGACAAGATCACAGGGTTAGGATCGTGGACATGCGCCAGATCGATCCCGACTTCCTGGAACTGCCGCTGCGGCAGCTCGCGGACGCCGCGCTGCAGCGTGCCCGCGACCTCGGCGCCGAGCACGCCGACTTCCGGCTCGAACGCGTCAGAGCGGAGACCCTGAGCCTGTACGACGCCCGGCTCGAGGGCGCCATGGACGCCGACGACCTGGGCTACGCCGTGCGCGTCGTCAAGGGCGGCACGTGGGGGTTCGCCGCCGGCATCCACCTGACGCCGCAGGCCGCCGCCGTGGTGGCCGAGCAGGCGGTGCGGGTGGCGGAGGTGAGCGCCCCGATCAACCGGGAGCCCATCGAGCTGGCGCCCGAGCCGGCGCACGCGGAGGCCGTGTGGGTGTCGGCCTACGACGTCGACCCGTTCGACGTGGCCGCGGCCGACAAGGTGGGCCTGCTGGCGGAGTGGTCGGCCGGGCTGCTGAAGGGCGCCGACCACGTCTCCGCGCGGCTGCTGCAGGTCAAGGAGCAGAAGTTCTACGCCGACACGGCCGGCACCGTGACCACGCAGCAGCGGGTGCGGGTGCATCCGAAGCTCAACGCGATGAAGGCGGCCGAGAGCGGCTTCGACGACATGTCGACCATCGCGCCGCCGGTCGGGCGCGGGTACGAATACCTGACCGGCACCGGCTGGGACTGGCCGGACGAGCTGGCCAGGCTGCCCGAGCTGCTGGCGGAGAAGCTGGCGGCGCCCTCGGTCGAGGCGGGCGACTACGACCTGGTGATCGATCCGTCCAACCTGTGGCTGACGATCCACGAGTCGATCGGCCACGCCACGGAGCTGGACCGGGCGCTGGGCTACGAGGCGGCCTACGCCGGCACCAGCTTCGCCACGTTCGACCAGCTCAACGAGCTCGTCTACGGCTCTCCCCTGATGAACGTGACCGGCGACAGGACGGTCACCCACGGCCTGGCCACGATCGGCTACGACGACGAGGGCGTGCGGGGGCAGAGCTTCGACATCGTCAAGGACGGCATCCTGGTGGGCTACCAGCTCGACCGGCGGATGGCGCTGATGAAGGGGTTCGGGCGGTCCAACGGGTGCGCGTTCGCCGACTCGCCGGGCCACATGCCGATCCAGCGCATGGCCAACGTGTCGCTGGCGGCGGCGCCCGACGGGCCCTCGACGGACGAGCTGATCGCGGGCGTCGAGCGGGGCATCTACATCGTCGGCGACAAGAGCTGGTCGATCGACATGCAGCGCTACAACTTCCAGTTCACCGGGCAGCGGGCGTACCGGATCTCGCACGGGAAGCTGGCGGGGCAGGTCAGGGACTTCGCCTACCAGGCCACGACGACGGACTTCTGGCAGTCGATGGAGGCGGTCGGCGGGCCGGGGACCTACGTGCTCGGCGGCGCCTTCAACTGCGGCAAGGGACAGCCGGGACAGGTCGCGCCGGTCAGCCACGGATGTCCGTCGGCGCTGTTCAGGGGCGTGCGGATCCTCAACACGGTGCAGGAGGGCGGGAAGTGACGCCTCAGGAGATGGTGGAGAGGGCACTCGAGCTCTCCGGTAACGACGCCTGCGTGGTGCTCGTGGACGAGGGGTCCACGGCCAACCTGCGCTTCGCGGGCAACACGCTGACCACGAACGGCGTCGCCCGGTCCGCGCAGCTGACCGTGATCTCGATCGCGGGGCAGGGCGTGGGCGTGGTGTCGCGGTCGGCCGTACGCGACGAGCAGCTCGCCGACGTGGTGGCGGCGGCCGACGCGGCGGCGCGCGACGCGCAGCCCGCCGAGGACGCCCGCGAGCTCGTCGCGGGCGGCGCAACCTCGCCCCACTGGGACGATGAGGTGCGGCCGACCGACATCGGGGTCTACGAGGGGTTCGCGCCGGCGCTCGGCGACGCGTTCGCCGCGGCGGAGGCCGGTGGCAGGAGGCTGTACGGCTTCGCGGAGCACTCGCTGACCTCGACCTTCCTCGGCACCTCCACGGGCGTGCGGCTGCGGCACGACCAGCCGACCGGCCGTCTGGAGCTCAACGCCAAGTCGGCCGACCTGAAGCGCTCGGCGTGGACCGGCGTGTCCACGCCGGACTTCACCGACGTCGACGTGGCCGCCCTCGACTCCGCCCTGGCCCAGCGCCTGGAGTGGGCCAAGACCCGGGTGGACCTGCCGGCGGGCCGCTACGAGACGCTGCTGCCGCCGAGCGCGGTGGCCGACCTGATGATCTACCTGTTCTGGTCGGCGGGCGCCAGGGACGCGCTGGACGGGCGCTCGGTGTTCGCCAAGCCCGGCGGGGGCACGCGGGTGGGCGAGCAGCTCGCCCGGCTGCCCGTCTCGCTGTCGAGCGACCCCGGGGCGGCGGGCATCGCGTGCGCGCCGTTCGTGACGGCGCACGCCTCCAGCAGGCAGAGCTCGGTGTTCGACAACGGGCTGCCGCTGGGGCCGACCGACTGGATCAGCGACGGGCGGCTGGAGTCGCTGCTGCAGACCCGCTACTCGGCGGAGCTGAGCGGGCTGCCGGTGACGCCGGGCATCGACAACCTGATCATGTCGGGGCCCGAGGGCGGGCGGTCGCTGGAGGAGATGATCGCCTCCACGCGGCGCGGGCTGCTGGTCACCTGCCTGTGGTACATCCGCGAGGTCGACCCCCAGACGCTGCTGGTGACCGGGCTGACCAGGGACGGCGTCTACCTCGTCGAGCACGGCGAGGTCGTGGGCGAGGTGAACAACTTCCGCTTCAACGAGAGCCCGGTGGACCTGCTGGGACGGCTGACGGAGGTGGGCGCCGCCGGGCGGACGCTGCCGCGCGAGTGGAACGACTACTTCCAGCGCACGATCATGCCGGCGGTGCGGGTGCCCGACTTCAACATGTCCACGGTCAGCCAGGCGAGCTGACGCCCCTCACGGGCCCTCCTCAGCGGGGGCCCAGGAGGGCGGCCAGGGCGTGGCTGAGCGACTCGCCGAGCGTCTTGGCGCACGCCTCGTAGCCTTCGGGCGGGCCGCCGTACGGGTCGTACACCTCCAGGGCCCGCCGCTCCTCGCGGCGCTCGGCGGCCGACTGGACGATCGCGCGCGCCCGCTCCGCCGTGTCGGAGCGGTAGCGGCGCCCTCCGGCGCCGGCCGCCAGCGCGGCGAACTCGGGCAGCGTGAACGTCTTGCGCGCCGCCTGCGGGTCGAGGGAGACGGCCACGGCGCGGTGCCCGTTCTCCATGGTCAGCAGCAGGTCGGAGGACCTGACGAGATCGAGGTCCAGCACGCGGGCCCGGTGCGTGCGGCCGTCGAGGCCCAGCCTGCCCAGGGCGGCGACCGCGTGGGGGGCCATCGGGTGGCCGACCAGCGCGCGCACGCCCGCGCTCCCCGTGGCCACGGGCATGGCCGCGGAGTGGAGCATCGCCTTGGCGATCACCTCTGCCATGGCGGAACGGCAGATGTTGGCCGTGCACACCAGCAGGATGCGGAACTCACCACTCACGCCCGCCAATCTAATCGCTCCCGCCGTCCCGGGTGGGGCAGATTCGTGGCGGGCGCCGGCGCCGTGGGGGCCGCTGAGGCGTTCCCGAACGCGGGCGCGGCGCTGAGGCGTTCCCGGGCGCGGGTGTGGCACTGAGCGTGTTCCTCAGCGCGGGTGCGGTGCTGAGGCGTTCTTGGGCGTGGGCGCGGCGCTGAGACGGGCGCTGAGGCGTTCCGGCGGGCGGGCCGGCGGAGCGGGTGGCGGACGGCCGTCCCGCCCCGCGGCCGGCGGCTCAGGTGTCCTCGAGGCGGAAGCCCACCTTCATGCCTACCTGGAAGTGCGCGACCTCTCCCGCGTCGAGGTGCCCGCGGATCTCGGTCACCTCGAACCAGTCGAGGTGCCGCAAGGTCTCGGACGCCCTCTTGAGGCCGTTGCGGATGGCCTGGTCGACGCTCTCCCCCGATGTGCCGACGATCTCGGTGACCCGGTACGTACGATCCGTCATCTCCACATCCTCCTTACTCGAAGGCCATGATCGCATGACCTCCCTCCCCGCCCGGGGGTGCCGTGGCGACCCGGCCCTCCTGGGTCTACCGTGGGAACTATGAAGGGGTGGCGCAAGAAACCGGATGTCCACCAGGTGACGGACGCCAAGCCGTCGCTGACGTCCGACATCCGCAAGCGGGAGATCAGCTACCTCATCAAGATGGGGATCCGCACGCTCTGCCTGATCCTGGCCGTGGTGGTGCCGGTGCCGTGGCCGTACCGGCTGCTGTTCATCGCGGCGGCGGTCTTTTTGCCATACATAGCGGTAATCGGGGCCAATGAGAGGGGCGAGGCAGGCCCGCCACCTACCTTTCAGTCCCCTGAGGCTAACCAAACCGAGATACCGCTGCATCGACGCGAGATCGGGTCGTGACTAAGTCTTGACGCATCCCACGGGTTGTAGGTGTACGCTTTAGCCATAGCGCTCCGGTCCCCCGTCGGAGTGCTGGTGCCGGCGTTCCGGGCCCCCGTCGGAACGCCGATGAAGCGACGCCGGGTGGTTTGCCCCCGTAACCACCCGGCGTCGCCCTTTTCCCGGCCGTGATTTGATCACTCCACGCGATCCACGCAGTTGGATAGGGCGGCTTTCCCGAAATCGTTTACACTCGCCCCCGCCTCGTTATTCCCAGGAAATCTTCAGGCGGGTGGCGAGCTTGACTTCAAGAGTTCGTTCGAGTCTTAGCCGTCTGTCAGCGTCTCAGTTGTCGCCTGACCCCAGTTCTTCGCCAATGTGGTCAGTCGCGCCACAGCGTCCTCAGGGGCCACGCCGGCGCCCTGGGCCAGGCCGAGCAGGTACGCCGTCAGCGGCGCGGCCGGCCTGGCGACGCCGTGGGCGACCTCCTTGGTGAGCTCGAGAATCTGGTCCCGGTCCACCAGCGCCGGGTCGATGCCCAGCTCCTTGCAGGCCAGGCTGGTCCATTCGTTCAGCACGTGCATATGAGCCTCCTCCAGGTCGTTCATGGTGTCTTGGTCGAACCAGGGGCGTCCGTTCCCGGCGGTGCGAGGCGGACGCGCGACGGCCAGGGGGCCCGAGCCGCCGGCCGGCGCGGAAGTGCCGTCACCCGGCCCGCCAGACGGAGCGGCCCGGCAGCGCCCGGCACGCCGGTCTGAGCAGCGGCGGGCGGTGCCGGGGCGCCGGGCATGGCGCTTCAGCCCCCGATGGCGGACATGGGGCGGGAGGGCTGGAGGAAGGACGGGTCGTCGATGCCGTGGCCCGCACGCTTGCGGGACACCGCCACCATCCACCGCTCGACCAGCTCCTCGTCCGAGGCCCCGGCGCGCATCGCCGTCTTCAGGTCGGACTCCTCGGTGGCGAACAGGCAGTTGCGCACCTGGCCGTCGGCGGTGAGGCGGACCCGGTCGCACGCGCCGCAGAACGGCCGTGTCACCGAGCCGATCACGCCGACCCGGGCGGGCCCGCCGTCCACGAGGAACCGCTCGGCCGGGGCGCTGCCGCGCTCCTCCAGGTCGTCGGGCGTGAGGTCGAAGGAGGCGGACAGGAGGCCGAGGATCTCGTCGGCGGTGACCATGTCCTCGCGGCTCCAGCCGTGCTGGGCGTCGAGCGGCATCTGCTCGATGAAGCGCAGCTCGTAGCCCCGGGCCAGGCACCAGCGCAGCAGCGGCGCGGCCTCGTGGTCGTTGACGCCGCGCATGAGCACCGTGTTGACCTTGACGGGGCGCAGGCCGGCGGCGTCGGCGGCGGCGAGCCCGTCGATCACGTCGGCGTGCCTGTCGCGGTGCGCGAGCCGCTTGAACGTGCCGGCGTCGAGCGTGTCGAGGGAGACGTTGACCCGGTGGAGGCCGGCGGCGGCCAGCGGCTCGGCGAGGCGGGCCAGGCCGATGCCGTTGGTGGTCAGGGAGATCTGGGGCCTGGGGGACAGCGTGGTGGTGCGGGCGACGATGTCGACCAGCTCACGCCGCAGAAGGGGCTCGCCGCCGGTGTAGCGGACCTCGGTGACCCCGAGCCGCTCGACGGCGATCGTCACGAGCCGGACGATCTCGTCGGCGGTGAGAAGCTTCGCGTTGGGCAGCCAGTCGAGGCCCTCGGGAGGCATGCAGTACGTACAGCGCAGATTGCACTTGTCCGTGAGGGACACCCGAAGATCTGTCGCCACCCGTCCGAACGAGTCTCGCAACACGGGGCGTCACCTCCTGTTCGTTTGAGCCAGAGGGCCAGACTACGTCGGCGGTCGGCCTGCGCTCAAAATCCGCCTCTTCATCGCACGACAACACATTCTTCCCTAGATCGATTCCTTGCCGGTGGGGGACGTTTCCGGCGTTTCCGGACGGCGGTCCGCAGTCCTTCGCGCGGCATCAGCCGTCTACCAGGGCGGCGGCGCGGGCGCGGCGTCGTCGGCGATCGGTACGGGGGGCGGTCGGCGGTCTCGTGGGTGCCTCGTACACGTCCTGGCGGGACATGGCGCCGGCGCCCCGAGAGCGCGTGGGTGCCGGTCAGAGGGCGGCGTGCCAGGACTCGCGGGCGCGCACCAGCTCCGCCAGGTGCTTGCGCGACCACTCGCAGCCGGCGTTCATCGGCTCCAGGAGGCTGCGGCCGAGGTCGGTGAGAGCGTATTCGACGCGGGGCGGGATCTCGGCGTACGCGGTGCGGGTGAGCAGGCCGTCGCGCTCCATGGCGCGCAGGGACTCGGTGAGCACCTTCGGGGTGATGCCGCGCAGGACCGTCTGGAGCTCGTTGAAGCGGCGCGGGCCGAGCTCCAGGCAGCGGATGATCTTCGCGGTCCACTTGTCGCCGATGCGGATCGGCGCGGCGACCGGCGGGCAGCCGGTGAACATGTACGGATCGAGGGGCTCGGCCATCCCGTCATCGTAGGCAACTATCGTTGCGGAAAGCGACATCTCCCCATCTACCGTCTGCGGAGGCGGCCGGGCGGTCCGGCCGCCGGTCGGGATCGCGTGGACGGAGTGTGTGGCATGAGCAGGATCGTGGTGTTCGGCGCCGGCGGGCGGGCCGGGGTGAAGGTGGTCGCGGAGGCGGCCGGGCGCGGGCACGAGGTGACGGCCGTGGTGCGGGATCCGGGGAAATATCCGGATCTGGGCGGCGAGAGGGTGCGGGTGCTGGCGGGAGACGTCACCGACGCCGCCGGCGTGGCCGGGCTCGCGGCGGGGCACGACGCGGCGCTGCAGGTCGCGGCGCGGCTGGACATGCCGTCGGAGGAGTTCTACACCGCGGCCGCGCGGGCCCTGGTGGACGGGCTGGCGCGGGCCGGGGTGCCGCGGCTGGTGGCGCTGGGCATCGGGAGCCTGCTGGAGGTCTCGCCCGGGGTGCGGCTCGTGGACACGCCGGGGTTCCCGGCCGACGCGCGGGCGTTCTCGCTGGGGCACGCCGCGGAGCTGGAGGTGCTGGAGGGGTCGGCGCTCGACTGGGTGGTGATCGCGCCGCCGCCCGTGTTCCTGGACGCCGAGGCGGGCAGGACGGGGCGGTACCGGTTCGGGGACGGGCGGGTGCCGGAGTCCGGGGAGGGGGATCCGGCGTTCTCGTACGCGGATCTGGCGGTGGCGCTCGTGGACGAGGTGGACCGTCCCCGGCATCACCGGGTTCAGGTCGCCGTGTCCTATTGACGGCGTTCACGGCCCCGGACATGGCGGACGCCCGGCCGGGGTCGGCCGGGCGTCCGGGTGTGACTAGTGGCGGTGGCCGACGACCTTGACCCAGTCCTTGCCCTCCGAGGGCGCCAGGTAGCGGCTCCCCTCGAAGACCGCGCGCCACGTGCCCGACGTGCGGGCCGGCACCCTCAGACCGAAGTAGCCCTTGCCGCCGGTGCGGACGGTGTCCACGTGCTCCCAGCGGCCGCTGCCGTCAGGCTGGAAGAGGATCACGATCCGCTTGTACGCCAGGCGGTGCCAGCGCTCCGACTTCTTGCAGGTGTCGGCGTGGTGCACCGAGACGAAGCCGCTGATGTAGTCCTCGTCGCACTGCACGGAGAGCTTGCCCTCAAGGGTGAGGGGCTTGCCCCGCCACGCGGGCTCCGGGTTCGCGTCGAACTGCAGGGTCGTGTAGCCGCCCGCGACGTCGGGGTCCAGGCCCGGGTCCGGGTCCGCGAGCGCGGGCGAGGCGGCGGTGGCCACCATCGTGGCGCCCAGGGCAGCAGCCGCCAGACCGGCGGCTAGGCGTCGCATCATCAAAATCAGATTTCCTTCCCCGTCTGGAAAACGCACCCCAAGCCGGGGCACGTCACCGCCAATGACGCGTAAGGGGAAGGAAAAGTTGCGACAAAGTTGATCACGATTCGGCAACGGCGTTTCGTGTGGCGTTTGATGCGCTTTTTGGTTCAGGCACTATTGCGCGATTTGTCGGGATTTAGAGACATCTGAGGCGTAGTGTCCTGTTCCGGGGTAGCGGACGCGCCAGTAGCCGCCCGTGCGACCCTGCACCGTGCCCATGAACGCGCCGGCCGCGTCCGTGGTCGTCTCCCCCACCGTCTCCCAGGCCGCGGCCTCGTCCGGACGCCAGAGGATCTCGAGCCGCTGCTTGGCGAACGGGCCGTAGTCGGTGAGGCCGCGCGGGTCCACCCGGGTCAGCGAGCCACGCATGCGTACGCCGTCCGTACGGGCCGACTTCTCCGCCCGTACCTCCGAGAGCCTGGTCTCGCGCCTGAGCTCGAACGACGCGTACTCCGTGATCGTCGCCCCGCCCGCGCCCCTGGCGGTGGCGGTGAT
>NZ_JBQQCB010000025.1:0-117872 GCF_052246675.1 Nonomuraea sp. KM90
CCCCCACCGAGAACGACCGCGGCCAGGGCCCCAGGAACGCCCTGGCAGCCGACTGGGAGGCGGTCGGCCTCGACCGGTTCCTGCACCGCGGCGGCGGCATCGAGCGACCCGACGACGGCACGATCGTCGTCCGCGGCCGGAGCGGTCCCGCCACCCGTACCCTCGGCTTCCGCACCACCTGCACCTACCGCTGGCAGGACGGCGCGCTCCACCTCCGGATCGAGGCCGATCCCGTGGGCGACTGGCACGACACCGCCTACGGGCACCTCACCGTGAGCCCGCCCCGCGTGGGAGCCCGGTTCGCCCTGCCCGGCGGCTACACCGACGTGATGTGGTTCGGCCGGGGCCCGGGCGAGTCGTACGCCGACAGCCGGGCCGCCGCCCGGGTCGGCCGCTACGCCCGTTCGATCGACGCCCTCCAGACCCCGTACGTCGTCCCCCAGGAGAACGGCAACCACGTCGAGACCCGCTGGCTGGAGCTGTCGGGCCCCGGCCTGCCGATCCTGCGCGTGGACGGCGAGCCGTACCTGGACTTCACCGCCCGCCGCTGGACGAGCGAGGCGCTGACGGCCGCCCGCCGCCCGCACGACCTGACCGACTCCGGCCGCGTCTGGCTGAACCTCGACCACGGCCAGCAGGGCATCGGCAGCGCCTCCTGCGGCCCGGCGCTGCCCGGGCGGTACCGGCTTGCGGTCCGGCCCTACACCTGGTCGATGACGCTGTCCGTGGTGGATTGAGCCGTTCTCGATGGATCGAGCCGAGAGGATGCTGACGGCATGACAGAACCGTCCAAGTTCGACTTCTGCCCGTGGCTGTTCTGGGACCACGCGAGCGAGGAGGAGCGCCGCGCCCAGGAGAGTCACCTGGGCGGGCTGCGGGTGAAGGCCGGACTCGACACCGCGGGGAAGGCGTTCGTCTCCCCGCTGGCCGCCGTGCACACCGATCGCCTGCGGATGGGCGACTTCTGCTACATCGCGGCGCACGCGTACGTCACCGACGACATCACGATGGGCGACGACTGCACGATCAACCCGTACGCGGTGGTGCGGGGGGACGTGGTGCTCGGGACGGCGGTGCGGATCGGCGCGCACACGTCGCTGCTCGGCTTCAACCACGGGACCGCGCCGGACCGGCCGGTCTTCCGCCAGCCGATCACCTCGAAGGGCATCCGCGTCGGCGACGACGTGTGGATCGGTTCGAACGTCGTCGTGCTCGACGGCGTGACGATCGGCGACCACGCCGTCATCGGCGCGGGCTCGGTCGTCACCAAGGACGTGCCCGCGTGGGCCATGGTGGCGGGCAACCCGGCCCGCCCGATCCGCGACCGCCGCGGCGCGCGGCCCGCCGCGGGGGAGGACCTGGAGGGGCGGCTCACCGCGTTCGCCGACCGCGCCAGGGAGCAGGCCGAGGACGTGCTCGCCCGCTGCTGGACCGGCGAGCGGTACGTGGACCGCCCCGGCGCCGAGCCGACCGTGCGGGCGTGGTGCGACGCCGTGGAGATCGCCGACCTGCTGCTCGGCGGCCCGCCGCCGGCCCCGGCCCGCGAGGAGGTCGTCGCCTTCCTGCGCGACCGCCAGGACCCGGCCACCGGCCTGGTCCCGGAGATCGGCGCCCCGAGCTCACCGGAGGCGGCGGCCGCCGGGCGGGAGCAGGCGGATGCCGGGGGGAAGCAGGCGGACGACGCGTGGGAGCAGGCGGACGACGCGCGGGGGCGGGCGGACGGCGGGCGGCCCGAGCTGGAGGGCGTCGCCGCGTACCACATCCTGTCCGTCGGGTACGCGCTCGACCTGCTCGGCACCCGCTTCCGCCACCCGATCCGCGCGGTGTCCGACCTGGCGCCGAAGGACCTGATCAGCACCCTGGACGGCCTCGACTGGGCACGCCAGGCGTGGACGGCGGGGTCGTGGGTGGACGCGTTCGGCACGGGCCTCTACCGCAACCTCGCCGGCTTCGGCCTCGGCGGCGAGAACCTGGAGACCCTGTACGGCTGGCTGCTGACCCGGTGCCGCCAGGCCCACGGCATGTGGGGCGAGCCGGACGGGGACGCCGGCTGGCTCCAGGTGGTCAACGGCTTCTACCGGCTGACGAGGGGCACGTTCGCGCAGTTCGGGCTGCCGCTGCCGTACCCGGAGCGGGCTGTGGACACTGTGCTCGCCCAGGCCCGCGACCCCCGCTACTTCGGCCCGGACACCGGCAACGCCTGCAACGTCCTCGACGTCATCCACCCCCTGTGGCTGGCGGGCCGGCAGACCCGGCACCGCAGGGCGGAGGGCGAGGCATGGGCCAGGGAGAACCTGGCTCGCGCGCTGGGCGGCTGGCACGACGGCGCGGGCCTCAGCTTCGCCCTGACCCGGGGGAGCGGGGCGGCGCGCACGCCTGGCCTGCAGGGTACGGAGATGTGGCTGGCCATCATCTGGCTGCTGGCCGACTACCTGGGCATCTCCGACACCCTCGGCTACCGCCCCCGGGGCGTCCACCGCCCGGAGCCGGCGATCCACCACCCGGCCTGAGCGTCATCGATTGCACGCCGCGGTGAACGAATGCCGCCCGGACCCGGCCCGGCACACCACGGCCGACCCGCCGGTCCGGGCGATCCCGGCCACCGGTCCCCCGGACTCGCGGACCGACGCGGGGTCCATCGTTCGGCACATGGACGGTGGCCAGGGCGCCCGGCGGGGGGCTCGGCGGCGGACTGCACGATGACGGCGTGCCCGGTGTCCGCCACCCGCCCCGGGGCCCAGGAGGAGTCGTCGAAGCCGGGCAGGTCCCAGCCGAGGCTGCCCGACCACAGCCGTCGCCAGCACCGCCCCCACGCACAGCGGCCCGCCCCGACCAGGTCGATGACGTCGTAGACCTGGTAGGGGACGCGCTGCCGGTAGTCGGTCCACCCGGGGGTCAGCTCGCCGTTGCCCACGCGGTGGCCGTTGACGCGCAGCTCGTACAGGCCGCGGGGCCGGGCGGTCCCCTCGGGGCTGATGCCGATCACGTCGTCGCCGCGCCAGCGCACCCGGTACTCGCGGCCCGCCGCGACCTCGGTGCTCGTCGTCCTGGCAGCCGGGCGACCGGATCACCCTGGGCCTCGCCGTCCGCCCCCGCCTCACCACCGCCGAGCCGCGCCTCGACGTGGCCCGGGGCCCGGTGGCGGTCGAGCGCGGCCCCCTGGTCTACTGCCTGGAGCAGACCGACCCCCCCGGGGTACATCGTGGACGACCTGTGCGTGGCCTCCCCCGACCTGCGCGACGGCCCTCGGGTTCCCGGCCTGCCCGCCGAGGTGGTCCCGGTCCTGGCGCGGGGCCGGGCCCACGAGCACCGGCCGGACGACGACGGTTTCCCTACCGCACCGCGACCGGACCCCGGGAGCCGGAGCACGCGGGCCCGGTCGAGCTCACGTTCGTCCCGTACTACGCCTGGGCCAACCGTGGCGCGGGTCCGATGACGGTCTGGGCCCCGATGCACTGACTCCGGCCACCGCCGGCCGGGGTCAGGTCAGGCACAGGCAGAAGGGATGCCCCGCCGGGTCGAGGAACACCCGGAAGGTCGTACCGGGCTGGTGCTCGTGCTTGACCGCCCCGAGTTCGAGCACCGCCGCCTCTGCGACGTCGAGATCGTCGACGACGATGTCGTAGTGCATCTGCTGGGGCACGCCCTGGGTCGGCCACGTGGGCGCGACATAACCCTCCACCTGCTGGAAGCAGATGCAGTCGCCGTCATCCGACCGCAGCTCCACCCAGTCCGGGGCCGCCTTGACCTTCCAGCCCAGCACCGCGGCGTAGAAGGCGGCAAGGGCCCCTGGATCCGGACAATCTATGACGATGCCTGGGAAACGACCGATAGCCATGTCAGGCAACATATTCGCTATTCCGGATGATTTGCTGCCGGATTGTGGCCCGGTCCGGCGCCTTCCACCGTGACCCGCGCGACCGACAACCCCGCCACGTCGCCGGCCACGTCCGCCCGCAGCACCCGCGCGAACGAGCTGTCCCTGATCGTGATGTCCCGCAGCGGTTGCTCGGAATACCCCCGCAGCAGGTACGCGCTCCGCGTCCGGTCGCTGCGCACCCCGGCCACGTGGATGTTGCGCACCGGCGGGGGATCGTCGCCGGTGTGCCCGTCCCCGTGGTACAGGTCGATCGAGACGGCCTCCTTGGTCAGCTCGCTGATCTCCACGTCCTCGACGAAGACGTTCTCCACGAAGCCGCCGCGCACCGAGTTCGTCTTGATGTAGAGCCCGAAATAGCGGCCCAGCCCGCCCCAGCGGTAGCGGCGCATGAACACGTTCCCGAACCCGCCGGTCGTGTCCGTGCCGACGGCGACGGACCCGTACCGGTACCGCATGTCGCAGTCCTGGAACAGCACGTCCTCGCACGGCACCCCGATCCGCCGCCCGACCGACCAGCAGGTCGCGGAGCTTCTCCGAGGCGGTGGGATGGGCTGATTCGGCGAGGCCGCGACGCGCCCAGTGTTCGGCGTCGGAGGCGCACCCCGCTCCCGTGCAGCGCCGTCACGATCGTCACGAACTGGGTGGTGCTCCGCAGATCCTCCGCGAGCACGGCGACGTAGGAGTCGACGTCGTCACTGAGCTCGGCGAGTTGTTCGCGTAGGTCCCGGATGCCCCAAGTGGCCGTCCACGAATCGGGGTCGGTCGCGGAGCGGCGCTCGTCGACCAGGCGGGCGCACTCGGCCAGCCCGTCCGGGCCGAGTGCCGGGGCGAGGTCGCGAAGCCGTATCGCCGGCCAGCCGGGGCCGTCGAGCTTCATGTCCACGAGCCAGGCAGCCAGACGTGGCGCGGGCGGCGGGGCGGCCGTGCAGGTGCTCGCATACAAACTCATGAGCTCGGACAGGTCGTCGCCGACGATCCCGGAGGAGTCGTCCATACTCGTGAGCGCGTCGGTGACGCGTTCGACGGCGCGACGGAGATGGTCGCGTACGGCATCCGCGTGGCCGTCCTGCAGTGCGCGCCGGCCATAGTCGAGCACGTCCCGGATGTGGCGGGAGTATTCCCTGAGTCCGCGATAAGGGTGGGCCCGCCGGTCTCGCCGCAGCCCGTTGACGAGATCCCGCATGCCCTCGGTGCTGGACTCGCTGAGGTGCGCGACGAGGTCGGCCAAGCCTGCTTCGCCGTGTTCGGTCAACAACCTGGCCAGGTCGGAGGCCAGCTCCGGGTATTGCCGGCGCAGCGCGCGCCCGCGTTCGCCACTCACGGTGCAAGGCTAAGCGCTGTCCACGGCGACGGCGGACCGTACGATCGCGGGCCTGCAACTCCTCCGGTCTGTCTGGTTGTCACGTCGATGGAGTGGCGCCGTGGGCGACGAAGGTGCCGCGGCCGTGGACGACGATGAGCAGGTCGCGTTCGGCCAGTTCCTTGATGGCGCGGCGGATGGTGACCCGGGACACGCCGTACTGGCTCGCTATCTCGAGCTCGGCCGGCATCTTGGCGCCGGGGAGGAGCCTGCCGGAGGCGATCTCGGCTTCGACGTCCTCGGCGACCTGTTGCCACACCAGCTTCGGTCCATCATGGTCGATTCGGTCGCTTTTATCCTGCAGAGCCATGAGCCAGACCCTACGGGACCCATGACTTGCTGTAACGAACGGCTACCTCCCAAGACGCTTCCTGAAGTCTTAAGAGGTCTTAGGATGTCTTCTTGTAGCGAGACAACCACAAACGTTGTGGTGGAGCGCTTCCTTTCCGCAGCGTGATCGAACGATGACCTGGGAGGTTCGCATGGACATGGAGGGATTTCACGGCCCGCATCCGAAGCCGCCGAAGGAGGGATGCGTCGCGATCGACTGGTCGGAGCCGGCGCCCAGAGACTGCGCCATCAGGGTGCGGAGTCATACGTGCGAGTGCATGACCGAGGTGTACGCGCTGTGCACGGCGGACGGCAAGGGCTGCATTCGCCGGACGGAGAAGGTGGGCGGCGGTGATCGGATCAGTGAGAGCCCGTGGGCGGGGGCGGCGGAGGCGAAGCAGCTGTGGAACGACCTTCTTGAAGGGGATGCACGGTAGCCGAGCACGTTCGAGGAAACATCCGTCACACAACGTGACGTACGTGTAACAATGAGCGTCATGCCGTCCCCCCGACATGACGCTCTCGTTCAGATGTTCGCCGACTGCCCTCAATTGGCGGTGGACATTCTGCGTGACCAGCTGGGTGTGGAACTGCCCGACACTCCGCTGATCCGGCAGGAGGAACGCACGTTCAACACCCGTCCTTCCGACGACATCGAGGCCGATCTGGTCCTCACCCTGGGGCCACCGCAGAGCCCCGCGCACGCCGTCATCGTGGAGATCCAGCAGGGCACCTCCAAGGATCCCCGGCAGCTTGCCCGTTATGCCGCAGCGGTCTGGCTACTCCTCGATTGCAACGTCACCGTCCTGGTCGTCTGTCCCGACCGTGCGGCCGCCACCTATTACGCGCAGCCGATCGAGACGGGGGTGGACGGCTTTCGGCTGCGGGCCCGGGTGCTGGGGCCGGACGGTGTTCCTGCCATCACCGACCCGCAGGAGGCGGTCGCCCACATGGGGCTCGCGGTCATGTCTGTCATGGTGCACGGCCGCGAGCGCAAGGTGGTCGAATCGTTCGCGGCAGCGCTGCGCGACGCCCCTGATGAACACGCTACGAAGTACTATGAATACGCCTACAGCATGGCGGCGCCCGAGATCCGGTGTCTCCTGGAGGAGATCATGACGTCCACAGCCTGGCCGGTCTACAGTCCCTTCGCCCGTGAACACTATGGCCGTGGCCTCAAAGAAGGCGAGGCCAGAGGGGAAGCGAGAGGGGAAGCCAGAGGCGAGGCCAGGGGAGAGGCCAAGGTGGTTCTGCTTGTGCTGGCCACGCGTGGACTCGACGTGCCGGATGACATCCGCGACCGCATCGCCGGCTGCACCGACCTCGCTCAGCTTGAAGCCTGGGCCACTCGTGCGGTTACCGCGCGGACTGTTCAGGATCTGTTCGAAGAGCATCCTTAGCGGCTCAGGTCTGCACCTCGGCCTCCGCGTACGGCACCAGTCGTACCGGGCCGAGGAGGCCGTACGGTTGGCGTGACAGCACTCCGGCGAGGTCGATGACGGGGTGGATCTGGTCCACCGGGGCGAGGGGGCGCCCGTTGACGCGGACCCGGCAAGTGTCCGTGATCCCGCCCAGCTCCAGGTAGGCCGACGTGTCGGTCAGGTCGACGGTTGTGGTGTACGTCCCTACGCCTGACGCGTCGGCCAGTTCGGGGATCGCCGACCAGCGGACCAGGGGGTCGAGGGTCAGGGAGTGGGCGATCTTCGAGACCGGGCGCCAGTCCTCCACCGTGAGGTGCCATGAGGTCAGGGGGATGGGGGAGGGGACCGGGCCGATGGCGCTGGTGATCGAGCGGCCGTCGGAGAGAGTCGTGGTGCAGGCGGCGGCGTGCGTGGCGCGGATCGTCAGGTGGCGGCCGTCGAATCTCACCGCGTCCGCGTCTGTGGTCACCACGTGCGGGCGTGTGCCGGTTCTGTCGCCGAACAGGCTGGGGCGGCCGATGGCGATGATCCGGGCCTGGGCCGGTTGCAGGGTCACGCGTAGGCGGATTCGGCCGTGCTCGTTGGGGGCCGGGCGAACCAGTCGCCCGTGGGACCGGCCGCGGTGGCGGGGGAGGGGGCGAGGGCGAGTGTGACGGTGGTGGCGGTGCCGAGCGTGAGGAAGCCGAGGCGGGTCAGCGATAGGGGGCGAGGGCGGGGGGAAGGGGGGCCGTGGTGCGTCGGGTCGTTTACGGGCGCTCCAGGAAGCCCGTCCTGCGGGGGTGGCCGGATGGACGGGGCGCCGGGCCGGCCGGCCCGGCGCCCCGGTCAGTGGCCGGGTCGTCAGCTCACTTGCTCGGGATCGGGTACGGGAACGCGTCCGTCACGCCGATCTTGTCGTACTCCATCTTCGAGGCGTCGAAGCCCGCGGCCCAGTTCGCGTTGGTGACCTGGTTGCACTGGTAGCTCTGGTACTTGTCGTCGCTGACCTTGCCCACCTCGATGTTGTCGAAGGTGAAGCCGCAGCCGCCGGCGTCCATGTGCACGCCCCGGGTGCCGCTGTCCGGCATGGCGCCGGCCGGGTCGTTGATGACGTCCGTGATCACCATCTGCTTGACGTGGTTGTCCATGGGGTGCGGCTCGACGTTGCTGACGCCGTAGGTGTAGAAGGCCCCCATGTCACCGCTGTCCAGGCCGGTCTCCTCCAGCTTGATGTAGGAGAAGGAGTTGTTGCGGGCGTAGTTGTCCGCCGGCTTGATCTCGGGCCGGACCTCCAGGCTGATGCCGTACCTGGCGCTGTGCCTGACGTTGATGTTGCTGACCGTGTTGTTGCCCGTGCTCATCAGCTCGATGCCGGACGCGTCGCCGGGCACGAGCTCGCCGACGTGGTGGATGTAGTTGTTCGTGATCGTGTGGTGCCCGGAGATGTCGCCCTCGCCGGGATAGCCGCCCTCGACCTTGATGCCGTCGGCGCCGATGTTCTCCAGCAGGCTGTCCGAGACCTTGACCCGCTCGTTGGCGAAGAGCAGGTAGATGCCCATGTAGCCGCTGTCGGACAGGTTGAGCCCGGTCAGGTCGATGTCGCGGGTGTTCGTCAGCGTGATCATGCCGAACCGGTTGCGCGGCATCTCGATCTGCCGGTCGTAGACGGGGTACTTGTGCTCGTAGCCCGAGTCGCCCTCGCTGATCCAGCCGGCCCGATACCAGTCCACGAAGTCGCTGTACTGCAGGGCCAGGCCGTCGAAGGCCAGGTTCTGCACGCGCTGGTCGGGGGTGCTGCCCTTGAGCGAGAGGATCGTCCTCACCGTGGGGGCCACGACCTGGTCGATGGACCCGCGCGGCCAGTAGTAGACCTCGCTGTTGGCGAAGTCGAAGTAGTACTCACCGGGCTGGTCGAGGAAGCGCAGCGTGTTCTGCAGGAAGTAGCGCGAGCCGCTGCGGCTGTTGACGAACGCGTACCTGGCCCAGTGGTTGAGCGTGAAGAAGTTCTTGCGGAAGTCGGCGCCGCCCAGCGGCACGGTGTCGGTGAACCAGCTCCACGAGCCGCCCGACCACACCACGATCTGCGAGTTCCGGTCGAAGTCGGCGTCCCACTCCTTGGGCACGTCCTCCGGCTTGAAGTACAGCCACTGGCGCACCGCCTCCTTCTCCGGCTCGCCGAGCACCGAGAACAGGTACGGCGACCACAGGTCGTCGCTGGTCCGGTTCGGGTGGCGGGCGGTGGTGGCGCGCTTGCCGTCCTCGAACAGCGTGTAGAAGGTACGATCCATCTTGGTCTTGTAGATGTTGTCCTTGTACTTCTGCCATCCCGTCACCGGCTTGGCACCCAGCAGGCGGGCCTTGCCCGGGCCGTCCGCGCTGCGATAGGTGATCCTGTGGCCGTTCTGACCGGAGTCGGCCTCGGTGAACTCGATGGTCTTGTCCACCACGTAGTCGCCGGCCTTGACGTTGACGACGATGTCGCAGTTCTGGTGGTTCTTCTTGGCCCTGAGCGCGTCGCGGGCCTGCTCGATGGTCTTCCACGGGCTCCTGGCGCTGCCGTCGCCGCGGTCGGTGCCCGCGGTGGAGACGTAGTAGTCGCAGTTGGGCCGGGCCGCCGACGGCGTGGGGGTCGTCAAGCCGCCTACCAGTAAGACGACCGCGCCTACGGACCTGAGGATCACTGGCTCTCCTTAATGTCCCGCCACCGTTCGAAGTCGGCGCGGGTCTCGGGGGTGAGTGGGTAGTAGTCGGAAAGCGCCCCGCCCTCCTCGATGCGGGCGCGGCTGTAGCGCTCCCACTGCTCGTGGTCGGCGGCGGCGTCGAGCACCGTGCCGGCCCGGCGCAGCGGCACCACCACGGCGCCGTCGTCGTCGGCCACGCACAGGTCGCCGGGCAGCGCGAGCGCGCCGCCGACGGCCACCGGCACGTCGTACGCCCACGGGAAGAGCTCCGCCTGCGAGGCGTAGTGCGGGGTGGCGCCCGTGCACCAGATCGGCACCCCGAGCCCGCTCACCCGGGGCAGGTCCCTGATCCGGCCGTCCACGACGATGGCGGCGCCGCCCTTGCGCTTGAAGTAGCGCACCAGCATGTCGCCGAAGCAGCCGGTGTACGCGCTGCCGTACGCCTGCACGACGAGCACGTCGCCGGGCCGGATGTCCTCCAGCACGTGCCACAGGGCCGTGTGCCGCTCGACGTACTCCTGGCCGAGCCCGGAGGCGATGTCCTCGCGCTGCGGCATGAACTGCAGCGTGCGGACCCGGCCGGCGACCTTCTGCCCCGCCGCGATGGGACGCGGCCCCTCGACGAAGGTCCGCCGGATGCCCTGCGCGTGCAACTTGGCGCAGGCGGTGGCCGAGCTGATCCGGGACAGTCCCTCCACGAGGGCGGGATCGGGTTCGGCGGGCAGCTTCCCGCGAACGGGCAGATCCCAGATGGCGTCGTCCATGTAACTCCTCAGTAGTGCCGGCGCGGGTCGGTGGTGCTCGCGCGGGTCAGTGGTCCTGGTGCGGGTCGGTGGTGCTCGCGCGGGTCAGTAGTGCTGGTGCGACGGCGTGTGGACGCGCGCGGTCGTGTGCAGGTCGAGCCGGATGCGGCGGCCGGGGGGCAGCTCCACGAGCAGGCGCGGGCCGTCCACCGTCACCTCCTGCTCGGTCTCGGTGACGGAGGGCGCGGTGTAGGCGCGCGGGTCGCCGGGGTAGCCGTCGTCCGCGTGGGCGGTGACGGTCGCGCGGTCGATGCGGTGCTCGCCGAACTGGCCGGCCTGCACGATCACCCTGCGGGTCCGGCTGAGGCTCAGGTTGACCAGCTCCACGGCGGTGCCGTCGGGGCGTACGGAGCCGACCAGCGCGGCCACGTCCTCGGGCAGCCCCGGGCGGTGGCGGTCGGCGTCGAAGTAGGCCAGCCGGGCCGGCAGCAGCCCGCCGTTGTAGAGCACCTGCGGGGTGCCGGTGACGAGCTGCAGCAGCGCCTCGGTGACCACGGGGTTGAGCCGTTGCCAGTGGTGCACGTGGACGGTGGCCAGGTCCGCCTCGTCCGTCTCGATGAGCGCCATGCGGCGCTGCACCTGGCCGAGCGCGGTGGTGAGCATCCGCTCGGGGAAGGCGGGGTTGGCGCCGCGCAGGTATTCCAGCCAGGGCGCCTCGTGTCCGGCCTCCTCCTTGTTGCGGAACGGCCGCACCGTCGTCCAGTCGTAGCCCGAGCCCCGGCGTACCCGGTCGAGCCGGTCGGCGTCCCCCTGCGCGAGGGTCATGTGCCAGAGCCAGACCGGCAGGCCGAGCTGCGGGGGCTGGAAGTCGAACCAGCCGTGGTCGTCGTGCCGGTTGGGCACCAGCATCGTGGGCTTGCCGGCCTCGTCGCCCAGCTCCGCCAGCCAGCGGTCGCTGATGCTCATGTCCGTCTCGGTCACGGCGGCCCGGGTCGCGCGGCCGTACACGATCTCCAGGGGGTCGCGGCCGATGGCGAGCGCGTCGTCGTCGCCGGTCAGCAGGTGGGCGTTGACCGCCGCGATCGCGGCGGCGGCACCGACGCTGTAGAGGCCGTGCGGCCACTGCCAGCCGTAGTTGCCGCCGTACCAGCGGCCGCCGTGCAGCTCACCGACCACGCCGGACGGGCCCACGTTGTCGGGCAGGATCCCGCCGTTGGCCTCGGCCCTGCCCTGCCAGGCGCCGATGTAGCGCAGCGCCCAGTCGCGGTAGCGGTCGTCGCCGTCGTACAGCCAGGCGTTGACGGCCAGGCTGGTCGCGGCCAGGTTGACGGCCACGTCGCCGCGGCCGATGCGCTCGCTCATCGCCGCGCCCATCCGCGCGGCGTTGCTCGGGTCGGCCAGGTCCCGCCACTCCGTGATGCCCGGCAGGTCGCGCAGCGGCAGGCCGAACGGCCGCATGCTGACCAGGTCGGCGTGGTAGGAGGCCCACTCCCGCTGCAGGCCGTAGCGGGGGCCGCCGGCGCCGTTGTGCGGGGCGCGGATGATGTCGTGCTCGGGGTCGTAGTTGGCCGAGCCGGGCAGGTACAGGTCGGCGAAGCGGCGGGCCCGCTCGCGGAAGCGCTCGTCGCGCGGGTCGGCCGCGCAGATGCCGTAGAACAGCAGCATCGACTCGCCCTGGTGGAACCAGTCGTAGCCGCGCTCGTACTCGTCGACCAGGTAACCCAGCTCGGTGAGCTGCGCGGTGACGCCCTCCCAGTGGTGCTTGGCGGCGTCGAGCAGGTCGTCGGCGCCGCCGAGCTGGTAGAGCGTCGGCCAGTTGAAGAACGCCTCGTAGAAGTCGTCCGCCCCGTCGCGGTCCGCGGCCGGGCCGTGGTAGACGAGCCGCCCGTCGGGGCCGCAGTAGCGCGCGGCGAAGGCCCGCCACGCCTCGTCGAGGGCGTCGAACAGCCTGCGCTCCAGCACCGCCCAGGCCGGCGGCACACCGAGCGGCACCGTCGCTCTGATCTCGCGCATGATCACCCTTTCGTGGCTCCTGCCGTGAGGCCGCTGATGATGTGCCGTTGCATGAAGACGAAGAAGACGAGCAGGGGTGCGATGGCCAGCAGCAGCGTCGGGAAGACGACCGTGTAGTCGGTGGAGTACTGGCTGACCGCCGCGTAGACGCCGGTGGTGACGGTGTAGAGGCCGCTGCCGGGGCCCAGGATGATCTGCGGGTTCACGAAGTCGTTCCACACCGAGAAGGTGTTGAGGATGACCATCGTGGCGACCGCGGGCCGCATCAGCGGGAAGACGATCTGCCAGAACGTACGCAGCCGGCCCGCCCCGTCCACCGCCGCCGCCTGGTCGAGCACGGCCGGGATGGTGGCGATGTAGCCCGCGTACAGGAAGATCGAGAACGGGAGCGTGAGCGTGGTCTCGAACAGCACGAACCCGCGGATGGTGCCCATCAGGCCCAGGGTCTTGAGCACGTACACGACGGGGATGACCAGCACCTGGCCGGGGATGAACGTGCCGGCCAGGAAGAAGAGCATGAGCAGGCGGAAGCGGCGCTTGGGGCTGCGCGCGATCACGTACGCGGCCGGGGCGGCCAGCCCCACCGACAGCACGTTGACCGCCACCACGAACAGCAGCGTGATCGCGTACCCCTTGACCACGTTGAACTGCGGGTTCGTCAGCGCCCTGCCCAGGGGTTCGAGGGTCAGGCCGCCGAGGCCGAACGGGTTGGCCAGGATGTCCTGCTGGCCCTTGAACGCGTTGACGGTCAGCACGTACAGGGGGATGAGCATGAAGGCGACGGTCGCCCAGAGGAAGGTCTTTCTCGTCATTGGTGCACCGCCAGCTCGCCGCGCCTGCGCAGCCTCGTCACCACGAACGCCAGCGCCGCCGTCACCAGCATCAGGATCACCGACTGCGCGGAGCCGAAGCCGAGGCGGGCGTCGTGGAAGGAGTTCCACAGGATGAGGTAGGCGACGGTCTGCGTCTGCCCGGCCGGGCCGCCCGCCGTCAGCGAGACCACCAGGTCGTACGTCTTCAGCAGCGTCACCAGCGACAGCACGATGTTCACGGTCACGGACGGGCCCAGCGCGGGCAGCGTCACGTTCCTGAACACCTGCAGGCGCGTGGCCCCGTCGATCCGCGCCGCCTCGACGAGCGAGTGCGGCACCGCCTGGAGGCCCGCGAGGTAGAGGACCACGTTGACGCCGAACCCGGCCCACACCAGGACGGCGATCATGGTGACCGTGGCCCAGGTCGGGTCCGACAGGAACGGGATCACCTCGCCGCCCCAGGTGGTGACCAGATTGTTGACCGCGCCGGTGGTGCCGAGGATGGCCGACCAGAGGAAGCCGACCACCAGGGCGCTGAGCACGTGCGGGTAGAACAGCACGATCCGGAAGAACGTGTTCGCCTTCGAGGCGCCGTTGACCAGGAGGGCGAAGCCGAGGCCGAGGAGGTTCAGCCCGGCCGTGCCGGCCGCCGCGACCAGCAGGGTGACCAGCGAGGCGCGCCGCAGCTCGGGGTCGCTCAGCAGGTCGGCGTAGTTGGCGGCGCCGACGAAGGCGGGGTCGGCGCTGAAGCCGTCCCAGTCGGTCAGGCTCAGGTAGAGGGCCAGGACGACCGGGACGATCAGCATCACGACGTAGAGGATCGTGGCCGGGGCGACCATGAGGGTGTTGGCCAGCCCGTCGAACCCGCGCCTTCTGGGGGGCGCCGGCCGCGCCGTCGCGACGGTGGGTGCTTCCCGGGTGAGGGTCATGAGCGTCCGGCCAGCCAGCGGTCCACGCCCTCGGCCACTTCCTTGGGCGACTTGCCCACGTACAGGCCCTGGACCTCGGTGTTCCAGGCGGCGTTGAAGCCCTTGGGGAGGGTGGCGTCGCCGTACCCCTCGCCCTGGGGGACGCCTTGGGGAGCCTTGTCCAGGATCTCCTGCACCTGCTTCTCCAGCGGGGTGAACTCGCGCTCCACGCCGGTGCGGAAGTTGCCGTCCTGGGCCAGCTGGCTCTTGACCGCCGCCGGGTCGGTGACCAGCCACTGGACGAGCTTGAGCGCCGCGTCCTTCTGCGGGGTGGACTTGAGGATCATGTACGGGGCCGCGAGCGTGGCGCCCTGCGGGCCCGGGTACGTCTGGCCCTTGTCGACCGGGGCGGGGAAGACGCCGACCTCGAAGTCCTTCTCGGCCTTGGCCTCGGTGGCGGTGAACCAGCTGCCCATGACGTACATGGCCGACTTGCCCGACAGGAACGCGGTCTCGGCGTCGGCGTACTTCATGCCGAGGGCGTTCTTGTCGACGTACCCCTTGTCGATCCAGGTGCGGTAGCGCTCCAGGTACGGCAGCAGCGACTCGCCCGCCTTGAGCTTGCCCGCCTTGATGTCCTGCTGCCAGGCCGGGTGGGTCTGCGCCCGGCTCGGGTTGGACAGCTGCAGCAGTTGCAGGCCGGTGAGGAAGTCGCCGCCCGTCTGCAGCGGCAGGTAGCCGGCGTCCTTGAGCTTGCCCATGGCCGCGTCGAACTCGTCGAACGTGGTCGGCGGCGTCTTGATCCCGGCCTTGTCGAAGGCCGCCCTGTTGTAGAAGACCAGCGACTGCGCCTGGATGCCGACCCCGACCGAGTAGACCTTGCCGCCGAGCTTGGCCTGCTCGGCCAGCGGCGTGTCCTTCGTCCACGGCTGGTCGGTCAGGTCGAGCATCTGCTTGGCCAGCGTCTCGTCCGCCATCAGCGTCTCGACCACGTCGGGCGCGTTGCCGGCGGCGAGCTGCTGCGGCAGCGTGTCGGCCACGCCCTTGCCGGTCGGCGCCTCGATCTTGACGTCGATGCCGGGGTTGGCCTGCTCGAACGGCTTGACCAGGCCGTCCCAGTACGCCTGGGTGAGGTTCGGGCTGATGTTGACCAGCATCCGGACGGTGACCGGGCCGCCCTCGCTCTGCTGTGCCTGGGAGTCGCCGGCGAAGCCGCCCCCGCCGCAGCCGGTGAGCAGGAACAGGAAGCCGGCGGCGGACAGGGCGAGGGATGGACGGGGGGAACGCATCGCACCTCCAAGGGGGCGAGATCTGCGACGCCTTTTAATGGGTCGTTACTCGATTAGCGATTATTTAATACGTTGGTCACATGGGCCCGTCAAGGGGAAATGCGACGCTACAAATACGTGTACAGCGGGTTGCTGAGTCATAAATACGTTAAGGTGGGCGCGTGGCAGGACGTGAAGCCGACAACCGGCTGGTAATGGGCGCCGAGGAGCTGTCGACCCTGCGGGAGTGGGCCTCCCGGGAGTCCGGGGGAGGGCTGGCGCTGCGCAGCCGCATCGTGCTGGCGTGCGCCGACGGGCTGCCCCGCAAGGAGGTCGCCACGCGGCTGGCGGTGAGCCCGGCGACCGTGGCGAAATGGCGGGCCCGCTTCGTGGAGCGCGGCCTCGACGGCCTCTCGGACGCGCCCCGGCCGGGGCGGCCGCGCAGCGCGGAGCGGGAGGAGGCCGAGCGGGTGATCGCCGCCGCGGCCGGGGGCGCCGCCGTGCCCTCCACCCGGACCATGGCCGCCCAGCTCGGGCTGTCGCAGTCCACGGTGGCGCGCATCTGGCAGGAGCAGCAGATCGCGCCCCCCGCCGCCCGGCTGCTGCCCAGGGAGCTGCTGTCGGACCGGGTCTACGCGCTGCTGCGCGGCTGGATCGTCTCGGGCGAGCTGGTGGCGGGGCAGCGGCTGGTGGAGGCCGAGATCGCGCGCCGGGTCGGCACCAGCCAGGCTCCTGCGCGGGAGGCGATCAAGCGGTTGGCGCACGAGGGGCTGGTCATCTCCTATCCCAACCGGGGCAGCTACGTCGCGGAGATCTCCGACGAGCAGGCCCGGGAGGTTCGCGACATCAGGGTGTTGCTGGAGGAGTATGCTGCAAGGGGCGCCGCCGCCCGCATCCAGCCCGACACGTTGCGGCAGCTCTCGGCCGACGTGCTGGCCATGCGGAAGGCGGCCGGTGACGGCGACATCGGCGCCTTCCGCGACGCGGACCTGGCCTTCCACCGGCGGGTGTGCGCGGCCTGCGGCAACTCCTTCCTGCTGCGGCTGTGGCGGACGATCGAGTCGAACCTGTGGAGCCTGCACGTGGTGGGCAACCCGCTGTACGACGGGGACTGGTCGGCGATGGCGGGTCACCACGAGGACCTGGTGGCGGCCCTGGCCTCCGGCGACCCCGACGAGGCCGCCCGCCTCTTCGCCGCCCACGCCCGGGGAGAGGCCTCGCGCACCCGCCCCCGCCCCCGCCCGACCCCGGACCCGGGATCGGGCGCGGGATTGACCCCGGGATCCGGCGCGGCCCCGCCACCGTAGCCACCCGCCGTCGCCCCCTTCGCCGTCCCACGCCCACGCCTCCGCGCCCGCACGTGCGGCACCCTGCGTGCGCGCGCAGGCTTCGCGCCCACCGCGGGCTGGGAGCTGGGCTGGCTCCCCGCCTGCGGGGGCGTGCATGCTTCGCGCCGTGGCGTGGCGATCGGGCGGGGGATGGGGGGCAAGGTGGGCGTGAGTTGCGGTCTCCGGGGTGGCTGAGGTGCCGTCAGGCCGACGGGGTGACCTCGTACGTCGCCCCGCGGCGGGTTTCGAGCACCGCCACCCCCGCCTCCGGTCGTTCCACCTTGACCGGGCGGCCGTGTTCGGTGACCGTGACCGCCCCGGCCGTGCGGAGGGTGAGGCGGCGGCCGAGGGTGGAGCGGATGCGGGCCCGCCGGAGCGCACCGCCGGCCCACTCCACGTCCAGCTCGAAGCCGCCCCGCGCGAGCAGGCCACGGTACGACCCGGCGGGCCAGGCGGCCGGCAGGGCGGGGAGGAGGTGCACCTGGTCCCCGTGGCTCTGGAGGAGCATCTCCGTGATCCCCGAGGTGCCGCCGAAGTTGCCGTCGATCTGGAACGGCGGGTGCAGGTCGAACATGTTCGGCGCCGTACGGGCGGGCACCAGCAGGTTCCCCAGCCGCTTGTACGCCTCCGCCGCGTCCAGCAGCCGCGCCCAGAAGTTGATCTTCCAGGCCAGCGACCACCCCGCCCCCGCCTCCCCCCGGAGCTCCAGGGTGCGCCGCGCGGCGGCGGCGAGGGACGGGGACAGGCGGGGGTCGATCTGGTGTCCCGGGAACAGCCCCCACAGGTGCGAGATGTGCCGGCTGCGCGACAGGGCGGCGTCGCCCCGGTAGTCCTCCTGCCACTCCTGGATCTGCCCGAGGTGCCCCACCTGGTTGGGCACGAACCGCCCCCGCGCCTCCTTGACCCGGGCCCGCATGCCGGCCTCGACCCCGAGCACCTCCGACGCCTCCTCGAAGGCCCCGAACAGGTCCCGCAGGATCTGCATGTCCATGGTCGGGCCCGCGCAGATGCTGACGTTCTCGCCGCCGTCCTCGTGGTGGCCGACCTCGGGCGAGTGAGACGGGTTGGTCACCAGGTATCCGGTCCTGGGGTCGGTCTGCAGCGTGTCCAGGAAGAACTCCACCGAGCCCTTGATCAGCGGGAAGTGCTCGCGCAACCGCCGCTCGTCACCGGTGTAGAGGTAGTGCTCCCACAACGTCAGGCAGAGCCACGCGCCGCCGGTCGGCCAGACGCCGTAGAAGGCGAAGTCCACGGGCGCCGTCCCGCGCCAGCCGTCGGTGTTGTGGTGGGCCACCCAGCCCTTGGCCCCGTACTGCGTGCGCGCGGTCTGCGCGCCCGTCTCCGCCAGGTCCTTGATCAGGTCGAACAGCGGGTCCATGCACTCGATGAGGTTGCCGGGCGCGGCCGGCCAGTAGTTCATCTCGCAGTTGATGTTGATGGTGTACTTCGACTCCCACGCGGGCGTGAGCGAGTCGTTCCAGATGCCCTGGAGGTTGGCGGCGTACCCGGGGGAGCGGGAGGAGGAGATGAGCAGGTAGCGGCCGTACTGGAAGTACAGGGCGGCGAGCTGCGGGTCGGTGTCGAGCTGCCTGCGGGCGATGCGCTCGTCGGTCGGCAGCGCGACCGCCTCCGAGGTGCCCAGGTCGATCTCGACCCGCCCGAACAGCTCCTGGTAGTCGCGTACGTGCCTGCGCCGCAGCACCTCGTACGGCTGCCCGCTCGCCCGCACCAGATGCCGCCCGGCCACCTCCTCCGGGTCGCCGCCGACGTCCTTGAAGCTGCGGTAGCTGGAGCCCATGGAGATCAGCAGCGTGACCTCGTCCGCGCCCGCCACGTCCAGCGTGCCCCCGTCGGAGGTGACCGTGCCGCCCTTCGCCTCGGCCCTGGCCAGCGCGCGGAAGCGGACCTCGCCCTTCAGGCCCTGGGTGTCGCCGCTGATCCCGTCGATCGCGATCGTGGCGCGGCCGGTGGACGACGCGGTCGAGGTCTGCGGGCTGGAGAAGGCCGCCCGGAACGTCACCGAGCCGGGCTTGTCGGCCGTGTGCCGGACGACGATGACCTGGTCGGGGTTGCTGGCGAAGACCTCGCGGGTGTGCCGCACGCCGTCACGGAGGAACGTCACGGTCGTGACGGCCCTGGTGAGGTCGAGCTCGCGGCGGTAGTCGGTGAACTCGGCCGGCCCGGGGAAGGTCAGCGTGAGGTCGCCCAGCACCTGGTACGGCGCCTGCTCGCTGGGCCTGCCCAGGAACTTCTGGTCGGCCAGGTTCTGCGCCGCCTGCCACCTGTCCTCCCACACCCACTGCCTGATCTGCGGGAGGGCGGCCAGCGCCTCGGGGTTGTCGTAGGTGTGCGGCCCGCCGGCCCAGATGCTGTCCTCGTTGAGCTGCAGCCGCTCGCTCTCCACGCCGCCGAACACCATCGCGCCGAGCCGCCCGCAGCCGACCGGCAGGGCCTCCAGCCACTGCGCGGCCGGGCGGGTGTACCAGAGGGTGAGCGGGTTGCCCTGCGTGCCCGCCCGGGCCGGGCCGGCGGCGACGCCGCTCACGAGCAGGGATCCGGCCGCGGCGCTTAACCCGGTGGTGAGTACGCCTCGCCGTGTGTAGCCGTCGTTGGTCACGGTTGCTCCTGTTCCTGGGGGAATACATGGGATGTCTGCTAACTTGCGTGCTGTGAGTCGCATCGATGCCCACCACCACGTCTGGGACCTGTCCGTCCGCCCGCACGCCTGGCTGGACTCCGCGAAGTTGGCGCCCGTACGCCGCACGTTCACGCTCGACGACCTGGCTGGCCCCGCCGCTGCCGCGGGCGTGGAGGCGACCGTGCTGGTGCAGGTGCTGCCCGACCTCGGCGAGACCCGCGAGTTCCTGGCCCTGGCGGCCGGGTCCGAGCTGGTCGCCGGAGTGGTCGGATGGATCGACCTGACCGCGCCCGACGTCGCCGGCACGCTGGCCGCCCTGCCGCCGGGGCTGGTGGGCGTGCGCCACGGGGTGCAGTCCGAGCCCGACCCCGCCTGGCTCAACCGGTCCGACGTGCGCCGCGGGCTGGCCGCCGTGGCCGCCGCCGGGCTCGCGTACGACCTGCTCACCCTGCCGCACCAGCTCCCGGCCGCCATCGACACGGTGACCGCCCTGCCCGAGCTGACGTTCGTGCTCGACCACCTGTCCAAGCCGCCGATCGCGGCCGGCGAGCTGGAGCCGTGGCGCGGCCGGATCCGCGAGCTGGCCGCCCGGCCGAACGTCTACTGCAAGCTGTCCGGCATGGTCACCGAGGCCGACTGGGAGGGCTGGCAGGTGGCGGACCTGCGGCCGTTCGCGGAGGTGGTGCTGGAGGAGTTCGGTCCCGATCGGGTGATGTTCGGCTCCGACTGGCCCGTCTGCCTGCTCGCGGCCGGGTACGAGCGGGTCGCCGGGGCCGCGGACGAGCTGTGCGCCGGGCTGTCGGAGAGCGAGCGGGCCGACGTCTTCGCCGGGACGGCGCGCCGGGCGTACCGGCTCCAGAGCCGGCTCTAGGACGCGGACTCGACACGGAACGTCGTGTGGTACGTGCGTGACTCCTGCGCTCCGAGCCAGATCATGCTGCCGTCCTGCCGGGCCGCCGCGTCGCCCGACACGTGGTGCGTGGACGGCTCCAGCCCGACCGCGTAGTTGCCGGAGCGCAGGTTCAGCCACTCGAAGAAGTACGGGAACTCGGAGGCCTGCCACTCCACGGCCACCCGCATGCCCAGCCGCTCGTTGACCACGGCCACGCGGTGCAGCCCGTCGGGCCGGGGGACGAGCGCGTGCTCGTACACCTGCTCCACGAACCCCGGCACCGGCCCGGGGAAGGTGACGTGGTCGGCCTTCTGCTCGGCCACGCTGTCGCTCTGCCAGAGCGTCTCGCGGATGTCGGCCTCCAACCGGGCGCCCTCGTCGAGCAGTGGCCAGCCCAGGTTGATGTGGTACAGGTACATGTGCGGCGCCGGCTCGAACCCGGCGTTGGTGACCGTGTCCACCAGCCGGATCTCGTCGCCGCCGAGGTCGGCCTCGATCCGGCGGACCAGGCGCAGGTTCTCGGCGAACACCGCGGCCTGGCGCACCTCGCCCTCGGCCCAGAGCACGCAGCGCTCGCCGTCCCACCGCTCGCCGTAGCCGCTCAGCCGGGCGGGCAGGTTGCCGGCGCGGCCGTGCAGCCCGTGACGTACGGACTCGCGCGGCGGGTACCGGTAGCCGTCGGCGGGCACCTCGCCCCCGAACAGCGTGTGGTCCAGCCCCGCCGTGACGATCAGCCCGGAGAACGAGCGCAGCCACGACAGCCCGTCCTCGTCGCCGTTCTCGTGCAGCCCCGGGTGCCGGAAGCCGGTGGGGGAGCGCCAGCCGAACGACCGCCCGGCGTGCTCGGCGTGCCCGATGTCCATGCACCTGTCCACCAGCACGTCGAACGCCAGCCCGGTGCCGGTCCTGAACTCCAGCGTCCTGATCCCCGCGCTCGACCCCGTCGCCCAGCGTCACCAGCCGGACGCCGCCGGCCGCGCTCAGGTCGCCCGTCAGCTCGGCCAGCCGCCTGCGGTTCGGCCTCATGCCATCACCCACCCTCCGTTGACTTCGATGCTCTGCCCGGTGACGAACGAGGCGTCCGGCCCGGTCAGGAACGACACCACGGCCGCCAGCTCCTCCGGCGTGCCGCGCCGCTGGAGCGACTGCCGCTCCAGGACCATCCGGTTGTACGCCTCGGGGTCCTCGTGGATCTCCTCGGCCGCCGTCGGGAAGGCGCCGGGGGAGACGCAGTTGACCCGGATCTCGCGCGGGCCCAGCTCCCGGGCCAGCGCTCTGGTGAGGGCGGCCGCCGCGCCCTTCGTGGACACGTACGCGGCCAGGTCCGACCAGCCGCCGTGCATGGTGATCGAGGCGATGTTGACGATGGCGCCGCCGCCCAGCCCGGTCATGTGCCGGGCCGCGTGCTGGGCGCAGAGCCAGTAGGCGCGCTGGTTGACCGCCACGACGTCGTCGTACTCGGCCGGCGGCACCTCCAGGAACGGCCGGGCCGGGTAGACGGCCGCGTTGTTGACCAGGATGCCGACGTCGCCGAGCCGCGCGGCCGTCTCGGCGAACGCGGCCTCGATGGCCGCCGGGTCACGCAGGTCGGACTTGAGGTTGAGCGCGCCTTCGAGGCCGCCCGCGTCCACGTCGAGCGCGGCGACCTGGTGGCCGTCGGCGGTCAGGCGGCGGACGATCGCGCGGCCGAGCGCGCCGGCGGCGCCGGTGACGAGCGCCGTGGTCATGTGTTCCTCCATTCCTCGTGCAGCTCCGTGAGCAGGTCGCGGGCGGGCTTCTTCGCGAGCAGCCCGTCGCGGATCAGCGCCGACGACCGCTCCTGCAGGGCGATGTAGCCGGGGAAGCGCGGCCTGATCCAGGCGGCGTCCATGGTGGCCCGGGTGGCGCGGTAGAAGCCGCCGCTCGCCCAGGCCGCGGCCGCGGCGGGCTGTCCGCCGGTGGCCGGGAACAGCCCGGTCTGCACCGGCTCCGACACCAGGCGGCGCAGGTGGGCGCGGACGGCCTCGCGGATCTCCCCGGCCCGCCGCCGCGAGACCACCAGTCCCGTGCCGCCGAGCACGCTTCCCGGCGCCTGTCCGGGCCAGGCGGGCGCGTCGGAGAAGGCCAGCGGGTAGCCGACGTAGCCGTAGAGCAGGGGGCAGCAGTCCACGGCCCCCGCCGCCATCGCGTCCAGCACGCCGATCGGGTTGAGCAGCGACACGTCCCGGTCGGACGAGGCGAGCAGCTCCGCCATCAGCTCCAGCGCCCGCTCGCCCGCCTGCCGGTCGAGGAAGTCGCCCGAGCACAGCGCGCAGAACATCAGGAACGCGTGCGGCCCGCCCAGGCACAGCGCCATCCGCGTCCCGCGCGCCGGCTCCGCCACCTCCGGCCACGTCCCCGCCACGGTCACGCCGTGCCGGGCCGCGGCCACCTGGGTGGCGGCGTCGAGGGGCAGCGCCCACTGGCGGCCGTCCAGGTGGTAGCTCTCGTAGGAGCGGCCCGCGAACCGCAGCCCGGCCAGCTCCTCCGGCGCGAACAGCTCCTCCATCGGCACCAGCGCGTCCACCGCCGCGCCCAGCCCCGGATGGTCGATCACCAGCACGTCGTACGTCTCGCACAGCTTCGCGATCGGCTCCGACTCGAAGCCTTCGAGCGGCTGGCGGTCCCACTCGATCGGCTCCGGGACCGGCCCGTACGGGTTTTCCCCGGCCAGGTCGAGCCGGGTCAGCTCGTCCAGCGGGGCGTAGCCGCGCGGGTGGTCCCAGGTCAGCCCTCGCATGCCAGCACGCCCTCCGCCACCAGCTCGGCCGTGCGCTCCCCGGAGTAGCCGAGCTCCGCCAGCAGCTCCCTGGTGTGCTCGCCCACGAGCGGGGCACCCCTGCGCACCTGGGGCGGGGAGGCGCTGAGGCCGTACGGGAAGCCGGGCGTGGTGACCGTGCCCTCGGTGGGGTGCTCGTAGGTGACGAACGAGCCGTTGTGCTTGACCTGGGGGTCGTTCACCAGGTCGGCGTAGCCGTACACGGGGCCGGCCCACAGGTCGTGGCGGGCGCAGATCTCCAGCCACTCGGCCGTCGTGCGCTCGGGCAGGCGGGCGGCCACGAGCGCGGTGATCTCGTCGCGCCGCGTGTGGCCGTCGGCGTCCCCGTCCATCGCGGCCAGTTCGGGCAGGTCCAGTGCCACGGCCAGGCCGTCCAGCCGCGGCATGCCGAGCGCGATGAAGCCGTCCTTGGTGGCGAACACGCCGTAGGGGGCGCGGATGTAGGTGTGGCCGTGCGGCTCGCGCCCGCGCCGCTGCGGCACCCCGCCGACCGTGTAGATCGACAGCTCCTGCATCTGCACGGCGACGGCCGCGTCCAGCATGTTGACGCTCACCCGCTGGCCCTCGCCGGTGCGCTCGCGGTGCAGCAGCGCGGCCAGCGCGCCCTCGAAGGCGCTGTAGGCGGTGATGGCGTCGATCGCGTACGAGCCGGCGGGCGCGGGCGGGTCGCCCTCGCGGCCCGTGCTCAGCATCGCGCCGCTCATGGCCTGCAGCAGCAGGTCCTGGCCGGGGCGCGAGATGTACGGGCCGGTCTCGCCGTAGCCGGACATGGAGACGTACACGATGGACGGGTTGAGCGCGCTGATCGTGTCGTAGTCCATGCCGAGCCGCTCGGCCACGCCGGGCCGGTAGTTCTGCAGGAAGACGTCCGCCGTCGCGGCCAGCCGGTGCACGATCTCGCGGCCCTCGTCGGACTTGAGGTTGACGGCGAGGCTGCGCTTGTTGCGGTTGAGCGACAGGAACGAGGCGTTGACCCGGTTGCCGGCGGCGCCGCCCGCGGGGGCGTGCCGCTGCCACTCGCCGGTCACCGGCTCCACCTTGACCACGTCCGCGCCCAGGTCGCCCAGCCGCATGGCGGCCAGCGGGCCGGCCATCGCGATGGACAGGTCGATCACGCGGTAGCCGTCGAGCACGCCCATGTCAGCGCCCCTCGAAGACGGGCTCGCGGCGCTCGGCGAAGGCGGCCCTGCCCTCGGCCGCGTCGGCGGTGGCGAAACAGACGGTCTGCAGGTCGCGCTCGTACTGGATGGCCTGGTCGAGCGGCATCGAGTAGGCCGCCCTGAGGTTGGCCTTGGCGGTCTGGGCGGCGATCGGCGGGCGCCTGGCGATGGTGCCGGCCAGCGTCCTGGCCGCCTTCATGAGCTCGGCCTGCGGGTGCACGTCCGTGACCAGCCCCCACGCCTGCGCGCGGGCGGCGTCGACCGGGTCGCCGGTGAGCAGCATGGTGGCCGCGTTGGTCGGGCCGACGGCGTGCGCCAGCAGGGCGGACTGGCCGCTGCCGCCGATCCAGCCCAGCTTGATCTCCGGCGCCGCGAACGTGGCGGTCTCGGCGGCCAGCCGGATGTCGCAGGCCATGGCCAGCTCCAGGCCGCCGCCGTAGGCGTAGCCGTTGACGGCCGCGATGATCGGCTTGCGCAGGGCGCGTACGGCGTCGCCGTAGTCGCCCCGGTTGCGGAACTCCCACGGGGTGGCGTACTCGTCGAGCTCGCGGATGTCGCTGCCGACGCAGAAGGAGCGCTCGCCCGCGCCGGTGAGCACGACCACCCGGAGGTCCGGGTCGGCGTCCACCCGGGCGAGGCACGCGCGCAGCGCGGCGGCCATGTCGGGGGTGATGGCGTTGAGCTTGGCGGGTCTGTTGAGGGTGACGACGGCGACCGGGCCGTCGACGTCGAGGAGGACGTCCAAGTGGAGCTCTTTTCTCACAGCTGGTGACAGCTTCTAGCAGCAGAGACGTACGTGCTGCTCGGCGTCGGCGCGGGCGACCTCGACCACCGTGCGCATGGCCTCCTCGGCCTTGCGGTGGTGGCGGCGCCTGATCGCCTGGGCCACGCGCTCGTGACCGGGCAGCGTTTCCTTGTTGTGCGCCACCGAGCGGGTGTGCACCTGGCGCACGGACCGCAGGGCGATGCTGATCATTTCGTAGACGTAGAGCAGCAGGTCGTTGTCGGCGGCGGCGAAGACCGCCTGGTGGAAGGCCAGGTCGGCCTCGATGAACGGCTCGGGGTCGTCGGCCGTGGCGTAGAGCGCGGCCAGCGCCTCGTCGATGCGCCGCACGGCCGCCGCGTCCGCCCGCTCGGCCGCCACCCTGGCGGCGCCGGGCTCCAGCGCGACCCGCAGGTCGGCCAGCACCCGGATGTCCTCGGGCCGGGGCTCCGGCTCGAACCGCCAGCTCAGCACGTCGGCGTCGAGCAGGCTCCAGGACTCGCGGGGGCGCACGATCGTGCCCGCGCTCCTCCTGGTCTCCAGCAGGCCCTTGCCGGCCAGGACCTTCACGCCCTCCCGCACGGCGGAGCGGCCCACACCGAGCTCGCCGACCAGCTCCTCCTCGATGGGGATGGCCGTGCCGGGAGCGAGCGAGCCGCCGACGATGCGGGCGCCGAGGGCCTGGACGACCTGGACGTGCCGGGCCGAGTCCCGCTGAGGATCAGTTGCCACGGCTCCGCACGCTATCCCGGGCGCGCCGGTTTTCATAGCCTTTCATCGGATGAAGTTAGATTTTCATCTGATGAAGCGATCGGGGGCGACTTATTCCTCCGCGCCTCGGGCATGATGGCGCGATGGACTTCCAGCCGATAGAGCGCCCCGGCGAGGCGTTCCAGCAGCCCGTGACCGCCCGCCACCTCCAGGAGATCAGCCGCCGCGTCTTCGGCCGGGACGCCCTTTCCGCCGTCGAGCTGGGCCTCGGCATGTACAACAACACCTACAAGGTCACCGTCGCCGGGCAGGACCGCCCGGTGGTCATGCGGTTCGCGCCGGAGCCGGCCCGCCAGTTCGCCTCGGAGCGGCAGCTCATGCGCAACGAGTACGCCACCGTGCCGTACCTCTCGGTGATCGCCCCGCTCATGCCGCGCATCGTGGCGGCCGACTGGTCGCACGACCTGATCGGCCGCGACTACCTGGTCCAGACGCTCCTCGACGGGGTCCCCGCCCCGGAGCGCCTGCCCGGCTACCCGCGCCCGCTCTGGACGGGCTTCTACCGCCGCCTGGGGGAGATCACCCGATCCGTGCACGACGTACGGGGCCCGCGGTTCGGCCCGGTCGCCGACCCCCGGTACGACACCTGGAGCCAGGCCGTCACGGGCTCCCTGACCGAGATCGCGGCCGACCTGGAGAACGCCGGCCTCGACGGCGCCGACCTGCGCAAGGCCGCCGACCTGGCGGCCGACCGGCACGACGTGCTGGACGAGATCACCGAGCCCCGCCTGCTCACCGGAGACCTGTGGACGGTCAACGTCATGATCGCCGCCGAGGCCCCCGAGCCCACGGTCACCGGGGTGCTCGACCTGGACCGCACCTGGTGGGGCGACCCCGCCGCCGACTGGACCATCCGGATGGCCGCCGCCAGGCAGGACGAGCGCCTGGCGTTCTGGGAGGCTTACGGCGAGCCGGACCGCGCTCCGGCGGCGGCGTGGCGCTCGTCGATCTACGAGATCCGCCATCTCGGCGCCGTCCGGCTGGAGCGGCACCGCCACGGACACGCCGAGCGGGTCAGGGAGTCCTATGACGCCGTGGCCGCCGTGCTCGCCGAGATCGATTGACGCTCACACTCACGCGCCACCGAATATGATGTGGATCACCCGGGCCGGCCGTCAATTTATGTCCGGATCCTGTGACACAGGCGCTTCTGCGGGTGGCGTTCGCGGCCATGTGGTAGGGGGAGTTTCCGCAGGTAGAGCCGCTGTTTGCCGGGGGCTGACAGGGGTCGGCGATCTTTTGTGAGTGACCTGACTGTTATATTCCCCAGTTTCTGACTGTTATATCTTTGCTTATATTCTGCGCGTTGATCGCCATCCCGCCGACAAGTGAATTTCACGAGGCGGGATGGGTTTTCGTTGAGGGGGCGCTTCTCTCCATCCGGAAGCTCGCGCCCTCGGTCAGCGCGAACGGAGAGTAATGGGCAAGTACCTGCTCCGCAGGTTGGCAATAAACGTGATCCTGGTCGCCATCGCGGCCAGTCTGGCGTACATGCTCGCGGCCACCACCATGAACCCGCGAGCCGCGTACGAGGGCCGCCAGCCCCCGGTCGCCGAGTCCGTCATCGACGCCACACTCGATGCCTACAACCTGAACGACAAGACCCCCGTGCTGGTTCGCTACGGGACCTGGGCGAAGGGCGTCGTCACCGGAGACTTCGGCAGGACCTGGAACGGCGGCTCGGTCAACGGCGAGATGGGCCGTCGGATCATGGTCAGCCTCCGGCTCCTGCTCATCGGCACGATCGTGGGCTTCGCCCTGGGTGTGGCGCTGGGCGCGCTCTCCGCGGTGAAGCAGTACAAGCCCAGCGACCGGTTAATAGGTGTCAGCTCCTTCGTGATCATGGCGATCCCCGTGTTCGTGCTGGCGACGCTGCTCGCGATCGCCACGTACAACCTGAACAGAGGGCTCGGGTTCACGCTGATCGAGTACACCGGCGAGTACAACCCGCGCCTGTCCGGCTGGGACCAGTTCGTCAACCGGTTGAACCACCTGATCCTGCCGACGATCTCGCTCAGCCTCGGCTCGATCGCCTTCTACAGCCGGATCCAGCGCAACATGATGCTCGACGTGCTCGGCCAGGACTTCGTCCGCACGGCCATGGCCAAGGGCCTGCGCCGCAGGACGGCGCTGACGAAGCACGCGCTGCGCACCGCGCTGATCCCCTCGGCCACGTACTTCGCCTTCGCGTTCGGGACGATGTTCACCGGGGCGACCTTCACCGAGAAGATCTTCGCCTGGCACGGCATGGGCGCCTGGCTGGTCGACTCGATCAACCAGAACGACGTCAACTCCGTCGCCGCGGTCACCTTCTTCGCGGCCGTGTGCATCCTGGCCGCCGCCTTCCTCTCGGACCTCCTGGTCGCGGCCCTCGATCCTCGGGTGCGGGTGAGCTGACATGCGCTCGAAAGTCGTCCTCAGGCGCCTGCTGCGCAACAAGCAGGCCCGCTACGGGTTCATCGCGCTGGTCCTGCTGGTGGGGCTGGCGTACGTCGGGCCGTATTTCGGCTCGTACGAGTGGACCGACAAGGACTTCCTGTCCTTCCTGTCGCCGCCGGACGGCGACCACTGGTGGGGCACCACGTCGATCGGCCAGGACATGTACGCGGTCACGCTCCGCGGCATGCAGAAGTCCATCGTCATCGGCCTGCTGGTGGCGCTGATCTCGACCGGCCTGGCGGCCATCGTGGGCGCGTTCGCCGGATATTTCGGTGGCTGGGTGGACAAGGTGCTCATGTGGGGTGTGGACCTGCTCCTGGTCCTCCCGAGCTTCCTGGTCATCGCGATCATCTCGCCGCGGCTGCGGGACGGCTCCTGGATCTGGTTCGTGGTGCTGCTCGCCGCGTTCTCCTGGATGATCACCTCCAGGGTGGTGCGCAGCATGACGCTCTCGCTCCGCGAGCGGGAGTACGTCCAGGCCGCCGTCTACATGGGCATCCCGCGCTGGAAGATCATCTTCCGGCACATCGTGCCCAACCTGTCCTCGCTGCTGATCATCGACGCCACGCTCAACGTCAGTGGCGCGGTCATCGGCGAGGCGGCGCTGTCCTTCTTCGGCTTCGGCATCCAGCCGCCCGACGTCTCGCTGGGCACGCTCATCGCGCAGGGCTCCGGCAACGCCACCGGCTACCCATGGCTGTTCGCCTTCCCCGCCGGCCTGCTGGTCGCCCTGGTGCTCAGCGTGAACCTGATCGGCGACGGCCTGCGTGACGCACTCGACCCGGGGAGCAACTCATGAGCATCTTGGAGGTCAGGGACCTCACCGTCACCTTCCCCGGCGGCATCGAGGCCGTGCGCGGCGTCAGCTACGAGGTCGAGCGCGGTGAGGTGCTCGGCATCGTGGGCGAGTCCGGCTCCGGCAAGTCCGTGACCTCGCTGGCCGTCATGGGCCTGCTGCCGCGCAACGCAGCGGTCAGCGGGTCGGTCAAGCTGCACGGCCAGGAGCTGCTCGGGCTGAAGGAAGACGAGCTGATCAAGGTGCGCGGCAAGGCGATCAGCATGATCTTCCAGGATCCGCTGTCGGCCTTCACGCCCGTGTTCACCATCGGCGACCAGATCGCCGAGGCCGTGCGCGTCCACCAGAAGATGGGCAAGGACAAGGCCGCCAAGCGGGCCGTGGAGCTGCTCGACCTCGTCGGCATCCCGAACCCGAACCTGCGGGCCAAGGCGTTCCCGCACGAGTTCTCCGGCGGCATGCGGCAGCGCGCGATGATCGCCATGGCCATCGCCAACGACCCCGACCTGCTGATCTGCGACGAGCCGACCACCGCGCTCGACGTCACCATCCAGGCGCAGGTCCTGGAGGTGCTCAAGACCGCGCAGCAGGAGACGGGCGCCGGCATCGTGATGATCACCCATGACCTGGGCGTCATCGCGGGCATGGCGGACCGGGTGCTGGTCATGTATGCGGGCCGGCCGGTCGAGCAGGGGCCCGTGGACGACATCTACTACCGGCCGCGGATGCCGTACACGATGGGGTTGCTCGCCTCGATCCCCAGGATCGACGGCGAGGAGGGGGCGCTCGTCCCCATCGAGGGCAACCCGCCGTCGCCGGCGTCGCTGCCGCCGGGCTGCCCGTTCGCGCCGCGCTGCCCGATGAAGGTGGAGATGTGCGACGACGAGGAGCCGCCGCTGACCCCCTTCGGCGGCGGGCGCCACGTGGCCTGCATCCGCTCGCACGAGATCGAGCACAAGGGCCTGACCGGGGCCGACGTGTTCCCGGTGCCGGTCATCCCGCCGAGCGACGTGGTCCGCGTGCCGCGCACCGAGCGCGCCACCGTCCTGGAGCTCGACCAGCTGATCCGGCACTACCCGCTGATGAAGGGCGCGGTCTTCAAGCGCCGCGTCGGCACGGTGTTCGCCGTGGACGGCATCAGCCTCGACATCGCCGAGGGCGAGACGCTGGCCCTGGTGGGCGAGTCCGGCTGTGGCAAGACCACCACGCTGCAGCAGATCATGCAGCTCCAGCCGCCGCAGGGCGGCCGGGTCGTCGTGCTCGGCAGGGACAGCGCCACGCTGGACAAGGCGGGGCGCAAGGCGCTCCGCGGCGACCTGCAGATCGTCTTCCAGGACCCGATGGCCGCCCTCGACCCCCGCATGCCGATCGGCGACATCATCGCCGAGCCGCTGCGGGCGCACGGCAAGAAGGACGTGTCCGCCAAGGTGGCCGAGCTGCTGCAGCTCGTCGGGCTCGCGCCCGAGCACGCGGAGCGCTACCCGCAGCAGTTCTCCGGCGGTCAGCGCCAGCGCATCGGCATCGCCCGCGCGCTCGCGCTGGAGCCGAAGCTGCTGGTGCTGGACGAGCCGGTGTCGGCGCTCGACGTGTCCATCCAGGCGGGCGTGATCAACCTGCTGGAGGAGCTGAAGAACAGGCTGGGCCTGTCCTACCTGTTCGTGGCGCACGACCTGGCCGTGGTCCGGCACCTGGCCGACCGGGTGGCCGTCATGTACCTGGGCAGGATCGCCGAGATCGGGACGGTCGAGAACGTCTACGACCACCCCGCCCACCCCTACACGCAGGCACTGCTCTCGGCGATCCCGCTGCCCGACCCCGAGATGGAGCGCACCCGCAAGCGGATCCTGCTCGAAGGCGACCTGCCGAGCCCGGCGGACCCCCCGTCCGGGTGCAGATTCCGCACCCGTTGCCCCAAGTTCGCCCAGCTCAGTGAGGCGGAACGGCGGCGTTGTGTGGACGAGGAGCCCTCGGTTGCCCGGCTGGCGAACGCCGTGGACCACGGCGCAGCCTGCCACTACGCGGAGGAGATCGAGGTCATCACGGCCTCGGACAATCAGGAGGAAGAGTGAAGGTTCGTTACCGTGCGGCCGCTGGGCTGGCGGTCCTGGCCATGGCCGTGGCGGCCTGTGGCGGAGGCGGCGGCACCGAGAACAAGCAGCCGAGCACCGAGCAGTCGAAGCAGGCTCAGCAGCAGATGGCGGAAACCCCGTCCATCAGCATCAACCCCGTCCCGTACGAGCAGGTCAAGGACGGCGGCACGCTCACCCTGTCCATCGGGCAGTGGCCGACGCAGTGGAACGGCAACCACGTCGACGGCAACCAGGCCGACACGGCGACGATGCTGGACCCGATCATGCCCCAGCTGATGATGGCGGACGAGAACGCCACCTTCACGCCGAACCCCGACTACCTGACCGACGTGAAGAACGACATGTCGTCGGGCAAGCAGGTCGTCACCTACACGATCAACGAGAAGGCCACGTGGTCGGACGGCACGCCGATGACGTGGAAGGACCTCGAGGCGGCGTGGAAGGCCAACAACGGCGAGAACAAGAAGTTCAAGCCGGCCTCCACGGACGGCTGGGACAAGATCGAGTCGGTCGAGAAGGGTGACTCCGACAAGGTCGCCGTCATCACCTTCAAGAAGCCGTACTCGGAGTGGCAGGGCCTGTTCAACCGGGGCACCTCGCACCTGTTCCCGGCCGAGCACATCTCGTCGCCCGACGCGTACGACAACGACTACAACCAGAAGATCCCGGCGACCGCGGGTCCCTTCAAGGTGGAGTCCCTCGACGAGGGCACCAAGACGCTCACCCTCGTGCGTGACGACAAGTGGTGGGGCAAGAAGGCCAAGCTCGACAAGCTCATCTACCGGGCGATCCCCGACCCGGCCGCCGAGGTGAACGCGTTCGCCAACGGTGAGATCGACGCCGTGGAGATCGCCGCCGGTGCCCCGGCCGACCTGAAGCGCGCCAAGGAGGTGCCGAACGCCGAGATCCGCAAGGCGCTCAGCCCGAACTGGCGGCACATCACGGTCAACAACCAGAGCGAGTTCCTGAAGGAGAAGACGGTCCGCCAGGCCGTCCAGTACGCGATCAACCGTGACGTGATCACCCAGTCCGACCTGAAGGACATGGAGTGGCCGCTGCAGACGCTCGGCAACCACGTCTTCATGAACAACCACAAGGGCTACGTCGACAACTCCGGCGACCTCGGCAAGTACAACCTGGAGAAGGCCAAGCAGCTGCTCGACGCGGCCGGCTGGAAGCAGGAGGGTGAATACCGCAAGAAGGACGGCAAGGAGCTCGCGCTGAGCTTCGTCATCCCGACGGCGACCCCGGTCTCGCAGACCGAGGGTGAGCTCACCCAGGCCATGCTGAAGGAGGCCGGGATCAAGGTCACGATCCGCCCGGTCCCCGTCGACAAGTTCTTCAACGACTTCATCATCAAGGGTGACTTCGACCTGGTGCCGTTCTCCTGGATCGGCACGCCGCTGCCGCTGGGCTCGATGCCGCAGATCTACAAGACCGGCTCCGAGAGCAACTTCCCGAAGGCCAGTGACCCGGCCGTGGACGCCGCCATCCAGGCGGCCGTGGACGAGATGGACCCGGCCAAGGCCATCGAGCTGGCCAACGCCGCGGACAAGCTGATCTGGGACATGGTGCACACCATCCCGCTGTACCAGCGTCCTGACATCTGGGCGGCCAAGAAGACGCTCGCCAACTTCGGCGCTCGCGGTTACAAGTATTACGACTGGACGGCCGTCGGCTTCACCGGCTGATCCCGTCCTGGCATGACCCCCGGCCGTCTCCGGCCGGGGGTCTTCGCTTATCCGGTGAACTCGCGCAGGGTCATCGGCGGCCGGCCGCCGTAGCGCTCGATGCTCTCCGTGACCCGGTAGAGCGGGTGGTCGCCGTGGCCGATGAAGCGGAAGAGCGCCCACAGGTGGGACAGGTGCTCGACGGCGACCTCGTCGCCGTACACCTCCATCGCCCGCGCCGCCCACGCCTCCGGCGGCACGTCGGCGTACTCCACCCCGAACGCCTCCGCCGCCTCGCCCACCGTCGCCATCTGCCCGTTGACCAGGCACACCGGATCGGACGGAGCGGGATCGAGCAGGAGCCCCGCGCCCACCCGGGCCACGTCCTGGCCCGCGACCAGCGGGATCCACGTGTCCGGAGCGCCCAGCGGCAGCGCCAGCCGCCCGGCGGCGGCCACCACGACGGCCAGGTTCTCGAAGAACACCCCGGCCCGCAGGTGCACCGCGCCCACCCCGGCCCAGTCGAAGACCTGCTCGGCCACCCAGTGCCGGCGCATCCGGGGCGTGGCCGCCTCGGGCGAGGCGTCGAGCTGCGACACCTCGACGACGCGTGCCACGCCTTCCTCCCTGGCCGCCGCGGCGAACGCGGCGGCGGCGTCCAGCAGGCCGGCCGTCACCGGATAGGTGAAGAACGCCCGCGTGACCCCGCGCATGGCCGGCCGCACCGAGGAGATCTCGCGCAGGTCGCCCACCACCACCTCCGCGCCGAGCTTGCGCAGCTCCGCGGCCCGCTGGTCGTCGGAGCGCACGAACGCCCGCACCGCCTCGCCGCGCTCCAGCAGCAGGTCGACGACGTGCCGCCCGGTCGATCCCTGCAGCCCTCCGGCCGCGCCCGTCACCAGGATCATTTCTCCTCCGGAAGGTTGAGGGTGAACAGGCCGAGCCGCTCCAGGTCACGCAGGAACGCCTCGGCGGGGAACGCCTCGGCCGGGCCGAACACGCCGGGGCCGGGGCCCTGGCCGCCGGCCAGCCGGACCGCGGCCTCGACGGAGGTCAGGGCGCTCATGCGCCACAGGTCGTGCCCGCGCGCCTGCCCGGCCCGGCCGCCGCCCGCCGCGATCACCTGCGCGGCGACCGTGAAGGCGGAGCCCGCCCGGGTGGCCGCGTCCACGTGCTCGCTGGAGAACGCCTGCTCCTCCTCGAACGTGTGCGCCGTGAGCTGCGCCTCCACCCGCGGCGTGGCCACGTGCCTGGGCACGGTGACGACCTCGGAGAACGGCACGGGGGCGATCATCGTGCGCGGCCCGAGCGGCGGCGGGAACGGGAAGACGGCATTGCGCGGCTCGACGTAGCCGACGTGCTGGGCGCCGTCGGTGTACGTGATCCGCTGGGTGTCGGCGAACAGCAGCTCGGCGGTCTTCCTCGCCCCCGTCGTCAGGCGCCAGCCGCTCACCGCGTACGCGGTGATCACCCGCTCGATCCCGGTCATGCCGGCGGCCACCGCGCCGGCGAGCAGGTCGCCCAGCCCGCCGTAGAAGCTGGTCGCCGTGAGCATGGTGACGCCCGCCCGCCGCGCGGGCTCCCGCATGGCGTCGAACATCCATTTCGTGTGGTGCTGCTCCAGGGCGTGGTCCACGTAGTGGCAGCCGGCCTCGGCCGCGGCGGTGGCCAGGGGCCGGCCGGTGTGCGTGAACGGGCCGGCGCAGTGGATCAGCACGGCCGCCCGGCCGGCGAGCTCCCGTAACGCGCCGGGGTCGTCGATCGCGGCCTGGTGCGTGGGGGCCCCGCCGAGCTCGTCGGACAGGACCTTGAGCGCGCCGCCGTCGCGGCCGGCCAGGATGACCTCCCGGCCGCGGGCCAGCAGCTCGGCCGCCACCAGGCGCCCGGTGTGGCCCGTGGCGCCGTAGACGGCGAAGTGCGGTGAGGACATGACTCACCTCCATGTTGCATACTCGGCGTACGTAACTAGTCTCGAAGTTACGTACCGCGAGTATGTAAGTCAATGGGGAGCACGATGATCCGCCGTACCCAGGCAGAACGTTCGGACGAGACCACGGGGCGGCTGGTGCTGGCCGCGCGTGAGCTGTTCGGGACCCACGGATACGCGCCCACCTCGATCGACGCGGTCGCGGCCGCGGCCGGGGTCACCAAGGGGGCCGCCTACCACCACTTCGGCGGGAAGGCGGAGCTGTTCCTGGCCACGTTCGTGGCGGAGCTGGAGGCGGTCGACGCCCGGCTCCTGCGGGTCGCCGCGGAGGAGAGCGACCCGTGGGCGGCGCTGCGGCGCGGCTGCCGCACGTTCCTGGAGCACTGCCTCGACCCCCGGTTCCGGCGGATCGTGCTGCTGGACGCGTCCTCGGTGCTGGGCTGGGAGCGGGTCCGCGAGATCGAGCACGACCACATGCTGCGCGTCCTGCTCGACGGGCTGCGCGTGGCCGTGGCGGCCGGGCAGGCCCCCGACGGCGACCTGGCCGCCCGCGCGCAGCTCGTCTTCGGCGCGCTGTGCGAGGGCGGCATGTTGCTGGCCCGGTCCGAGGACCCGGCGGCCGACCTGCCGCGGATCGCCGCGGAGGCCGACCGGTTCCTGGCCGCGCTGAGGGTGTGACCGGGCGCTACACCGAGGCGGCGAGCGAGACCTCCACGCCGCCGCGGGTGCCCCAGCGGTTGACCCGCCAGCAGGTCAGGACCGCGTAGAGGTACAGCGGGCGCAGCACCAGCAGCCGCCAGACCGAGGCCAGCGGCGCGAGCGCGAACAGCAGCAGCCGCGCCCCCGTGCTCTCGTCGCTCCGGCGCACGGTGAACAGCCGCAGCGCCATCAGGTAGTTCATGGCCAGCCCGATCTGCGCCGCCGCCACCGAGAGCTCACCCAGGTGCGCCCGGCAGGCCGGGTCGGCGACCAGCACGATCGGGATGGCCAGGGCGAGCAGGAGGTGCAGGTACTCCGCCACCGTGGTCCAGAAGACCACGCCGGTCAGCGGCAGGTACCGCAACCACCACAGGTGCCGCACCGTGATGCCGCGCATCCAGCGCAGCTGCTGCTTCGCGTAGTGGTCCAGCCGCTCGGGCGCCAGCGTGAAGACCAGCGACGACGGCTGGTGCACGGTGCGGCCGGCGAGCAGCGAGTAGAGGGTGAGCATGGAGTCGTCGTTCATCTGCATGGGACGCCCGCGGAAGCGCTCGTTCTCGTAGGCGCCGGCGGCCCGGCGGACCACGTCCGCGCGGTAGAAGGCCAGCGCGCCGGAGTTCATCGTGACGCTCCGCAGCACCGACTGGGCGCTGCGCAGGCCGTGGGTGAAGGGCAGGTACACCAGGCAGGTCATCCGGGTGAGCAGGTTGGCCGCGCGGTTCAGCACCAGCACGTGCCCGGCCACCGACCGCACCCGCGGGTCGGCGAACGGCGCCAGCCCCTCCCGCACCGCGTGCCGGTCGAGCACGGAGTCACTGTCCAGGGTGAGGAAGATGTCCCCGTCGTCCTCGGCCAGCGCGCGCATCTGGGCGAAGCGCTTGCCCCGGTTCTCCGTACGGTCCCAGGTCGTCTCGATGCCCCGCACCGCGGCCTGGGCCTCGAACTCGCGGCGCACCGCGTCGTACGTGATGGGCTCCCCGGTCACCCGGTCGGCGGAGCCGTCGTCCACCACCCGCACCCGGTTCACCCGCCGGCTCTGCGCCAGCACCGAGCGCAGGCACGCGCGCAGCGCCTCGGGGTCCTCGTTGTAGACGGGGACCTGGACGGTCACCCGCAGCGCGGCGAGCGGCCCCCGCCGCCCGGGCGGGACCCGGACCGGCCGCTCGAACCAGGCCAGCGGCAGCCACCACAACAGCAGGAAGGAGGTCAGCCAGGCGACCGACACGTCGTGGGGGTGCCCGTCGGCGGCCCCCGCCAGCGCGGCCAGATGGGCGATGCCCCAGGCGGCGTATCCGGCGACCGGAAGCGCCCCCAGGACCAGCAGTTTCCGGTGACCGGCGTACCGGGCGGTGATTCCCGCGGCGGTCACGGGCCCAGCGGTCAGGGGCACAGTGGTCCCCGCCCGCGCCGGAACCTGGAGCGCACCAGGAAGGCGCCGGCCAGCATGAGCGTGACGCACAGCCCGACCAGCCAGGGATGCCCGCCCGCCAGCGCGGCCACGGCGACGCCACTGCCGAAGCCCGCCAGGGACCCGTATGCCATATGGCCTCCTTGGGTGACATGAATAAACGCAGTGAATTTCGCCGGAGGGACTTTCTGGTAATCCCCACGCCACTTAAAGGCATTTGCAAGCGCTCAATTTCCCCGAAAACCCGGCATGTCATTCAATTCCTGGTGGAGCAAGGGCAACGGTGATCGACTGGGTGGCGCCGGCCGTACCCCGGAGGTCGGCGAACGTCAGGCCCAGGGACCGGCCCGTGGTGGTGGCGGTGACGACCGGCGGCGCGGAGACCACGGCGCGCACCGGGTGCTCCCAGGTGACGGCGAGCGCGGCCGCCTGACGCGGCGGGTCGGAGACGCACAGCAGGGCGGTGCCGTCGGACCGCTCGCGGACCAGCACGCACGCGGGAGCGCTCACCGAGATCCCGCCGGCCCGGCCGGGGGCCCAGAAGTTCGCCGCGGTCAGGCCCAGCTCCGGGACCCTGATCGCCTGCACGGCCGCCGTGTTGGCCAGGACCTCCACCCGGCCGTCCACCGCGCGGGCGCGGGTGGTCTCCACGTTGGCGCCGGGCATCAGCGCGTACGCGTAGGAGGCGCCGGCCGGGTCGGGGCCGTGGTCGAGCCACATGGTCAGGTACCGGCGGGTGATCGGGGCGGGGGAGCCGCCGGCGTTGACGTCGCGCCAGGAGCCGGTCCGCTCCTCGAGCAGGAAGTTCAGGTCGGCGGGGGAGAGGAAGACGTACCCGGCGTGCCCCATGACGTGGGCCCAGGAGACGCCGGGCCGCCGCGCCGGCCGTCCCGGGGCGGCGCCCGCCGGCTCGCCGTCCACGCGGACGAAGGCGCTGCCGCGCGCGCCCAGGTTGCGGTTGTCCACGACCGTCTCCACCGGCACCCCGTCCGCGCACGTGATGCCCGCGCCCAGGCACACCACGCAGTCGTCCAGGAAGAACCACGCCTTCCTGGCCGCCAGCGTGCCGCCCAGCCCCCGCAGGTCCTGCCCCACCGCGGCGAACTCCCCGTCCGTCGCGCCACCTGCCCACGCCGCGTCCGGCCGGGGCAACGTCCACTCGCCGCCCTCCCCGTCCGCCAGGCGTTTGGTGGAGACCGTGACCCCGGGCAGCCGGTACGGGTCCGCGGTCGCCCAGAACGCGTCCGCGTACTGCTCCTCCCCGAACCCGTCCCCCCACCACGACAACCAGCCGGCCCCCGTGTGCCAGCCGCGCGCGTTCTCCCCGTTGCCGTACTCGTAGTGCGCCACCTGCCGCGACGCCATGCTCACCGAGGCCGCCCAGCCCGGCCGCCGGTGGGTGGCCCGGTCCATGCCGGGGAACAGCCGGTGCTCCACCGGCTCGGCCGCCGCCTGGACCTTCGCGGCGGCCACGGCCCGGAGCCGCGCCACGCGGGCGATGCCCAGGGACCGGTTGTCGGCCACCGGCCGGCCGCGCTCCAGCCAGCCCTTGACCATGGCCCGCCAGCGCTCCGCGCGCTCCTTGCCCCCGGCATCACCCGCGGCATCACCCGAGGCATCACCCGAGGCATCGTCCATGGCGTCGGCCAGCAGCGCCATCGAGGCGAGCAGGCCGTGCGCGCGCCGGTGGTCGTCCGGCCGGCCCGGCGACCCGCCGCGGCTGATGCCGCGCCCGGCCACGTTGTCCATGACCAGCCCGTTGTACACGAACGGCGGCACCGCCCGCTCCACCACGCCGAGGAACGCCCGCAGCTCCGGCCCGTTCAGGTCCCAGTCCGAGCCGCGCAGCAGCGCGGCCAGCATCCCCAGCCCGCCGAGCAGCACCGCGCCGTAGCCGCCGACGTGCGGCACGCAGGAGTGCTGGAGGAAGGAGCCGTCGGCGTGGAAGCCGTCGCCCGAGGTGACCGGGACGAACACCGGGGCCAGCGCGTTCCTGGCCAGCTGGATCCGCGCGCCCTCGCCCCCGAGGACCCCGCGCAGCGCCAGCACGCGGCACAGGTCGACCCGGTTGGCGCCCGTGCTGTTGCCCTCGTATCGGGCCACCGCCGACTCCGGGACGAACGCGTCCACCGCCGCGCAGCAGGCGTCCGCCCGGCGTTCCGTCAGCCGCCCGGACATCAGCACCGCCGTGTCCAGCAGCGCCTGCGGGCCGCCGATCCGCCAGTGCCACCAGTTCCCGTACGCGGTGGTGCCCGGGTGGTACACGTCGGCGAGCAGGTGGTCCAGGCCCGCGAGCACGGCCCGGCCCAGCTCGGTCTGGCCGGTCACGCCGGTGCCGGGCTGCGCGTACGCCTCGGCCATGACGCGCAGCCTGGTGAAGCTCTCGTACAGGTGCCCCGACGACACGTGCGGCAGCTCGTCCGAGCCCGCGTATCCCAGGCCGCGCCAGAGCGCGCCCCGCTCGGGGGTCATCCGCGCGCGGTGGCCCGCAGCCGCCCGGCCCAGCTCGGTCAGCCGGCTCCGGTACGGCTCCGCCTTCCGGTCGAAGCCGTCCCCGAGCAGCAGCGTCCGCCACCTCGCCCGCAGCTCCGCGTACTTCGGGGCGCCCGCTTCCGTGGCCTTCGCCGTGGCCTGGGCGGGCAGCCCCGGGACCAGCGCCGCCCCGCCCGCGGCACGCAGGAGCGCGCGCCGCGTCCATCCACCCGCCATGAGGACCCCCGAGGCCGATCGTGCTTACTTGCGGACATCGGGGACGATATAGAGCGATCACCCCGCAAGCGGGGCCGACGTCAAGGGCATTGATCGACTACTGACCGATTCATGCCCTATAGGCGGGCTCCGGCGCCCGCTCGCACCGCCGCTGGGACGTTCTGCGGCGGATCGACGGTGTATCCGTAGTACGTGCGCGGCTCGACCACGGTTCCGGCCACCTCGGGGGTGCCGGAGTTGACGAAGATGTTGTTGCGCTGCACGGCCCGGCCGGGGCCGCTGTCGGCGTACCCGCCGGCCGAGTAGAGCGGGTGCGGCACGTTCTCGAAGTAGTTGCCCTCGACCACGGCCCCGGCGTTCTCCGTGGAGGCCACGCCGTACAGCTCGTTGCCGAGGAAGTAGTTGTTGTAGACGTGCACCGGCTCGCCGAACCTGATGCGCGGGTGCCGCTGGCGGCTGTGGTCGAAGAAGTTGTGGTGGATCGTCACCTTGAGGTGACCCACGTCGGTGCCGGCGGCGCCGTCGGAGTGGCTGATCAGCATCGCCTTGTCGGCGTGGTCGAAGTGGTTCCACGAGACCGTGACGTAGTCGGCGCCCCGCACGATGTCCACCGATCCGTCCACCGCGCCGGAGAAGGTGTTGTGGTCGATCCAGATGTGGTGCGACTGCTGGCCGATGTTGACCGCGTCGTCCTCGGCGTCCGTGAAGCGGAGGTTGCGGACGATCACGTTGTACGACCGGTAGAAGTCCAGGCCGCCGCCGGTGATGTGCCCGGTGTTCCCGACGCCCTCGATGGTCTTGTTGGGGCGCACCCCCTGCTTGCTGGTGATCGCGATCGTGCCGGAGACCTGGATGACCAGGGGTTCGAGGCTGTCGATGTACTCCAGGAACTGCTCGGCGTTCGTGGCGGTCACGGTCCGGCCGCCGGCGCCGCCGGTGGTGCCGTTCTGGCCGAGCGCGTTGACGGCCGCGAACCCGGTCGGCGCGTCGGCCGCCGCCTCCGCGCCGAGGGGGTGCAGGACGAGGGCGGCGGCCACTGCCAGGGCGGCCATCCATCTCGAGGGCATGGTGCTCTCCGCTCGCTGGGGAACTGTCGGTCGGTCCTTCGGAAAGCGCTTTCCTGAGCGCATTATCGACATCGTCTCGAAAGCGGTAAAGCGGCGATGAAAGTTTCACCGGCTCGCGGCTCGTTTCCGCTGGTGCGGGAGGTCGTCCGGAAGGGGGCGGACGGCGGGGCCGGGAAAGTCGCGGGATGGCGCCTAGAGTGCTTGTGGGAGCGCTCCCAAACCCCTTCGAGCCGAGCCGGAGCAGCCTGCGATGAGCAACCCCAGCAGAAGATGGACGAGCAGGGCGGCGGCGCTGGCGCTCGTCGCGGCGAGCCTGGTCGCGCCCCCGGCGACCGCCATGGCCGCCTTCCCCTACCAGGACCCCGCCCTACCCGTCCCGACCCGGGTCGCCGACCTCATGTCCCGGATGTCGCAGGACGAGAAGCTGGGGCAGATGACGCAGGCCGAGCGCGGCTCGGTCAGCGACTCCGACATCACCGCCTACCGGCTCGGCTCCGTGCTGTCCGGCGGCGGCTCGGCGCCGTCGCCCAACACCGCGACCGGCTGGGCGGACATGTACGACAGGTTCCAGAACGCGGCCCTGGCCACGCCGCTGGGCATCCCTCTCGTCTACGGCGTGGACGCCGTGCACGGGCACAACAACGTCGTCGGCGCCACGATCTTCCCGCACAACATCGGCCTCGGCGCCACCCGCGACCCCGCCCTGGCCCAGCGGATCGGGCGGGCCGTGGCCGAGGAGGTGGCCGGCACCGGGATCGACTGGAACTTCGCGCCCTGCCTGTGCGTGGCGCGCAACGACCGCTGGGGCCGTACGTACGAGTCCTTCGGCGAGACGCCGGACCTGCCCTCGTCGATGGCCTCGATCGTGACCGGCCTGCAGGGCACGGCGCTGAACGGGCCCGCCTCCGTGCTGGCCACCGCCAAGCACTACCTCGGCGACGGCGGCACCACCGGCGGCACCGACCAGGGCGACACGCAACTCTCCGAGGCGGAGCTGCGGGCCGTCCACCTGCCGCCGTTCGAGGTCGCCGTGGAGCGCGGCGTGGGCTCGGTCATGATCTCGTTCAGCAGCTGGAACGGCACCAAGCTGCACGGCCACCAGTACCTGATCACCACGGTGCTCAAGGGCGAGCTGGGCTTCGACGGTTTCGTGGTCTCCGACTGGAACGGCATCGACCAGATCGACGGCGCCCCGGGCCTGTCCGCCCTCGACGTGCGCACCGCCGTGAACGCCGGCATCGACATGGCCATGGTGCCCACCGACTGGCGGCGCTTCATCGACCTCCTGCGCGCCGAGGTGCAGGCCGGACGGGTCAGCACGGCGCGGGTGGACGACGCGGTGCGGCGCGTGCTGACCAAGAAGTTCGAGCTCGGGCTGTTCGAGAAGCCGCTCACCGACCGGTCGTACACGGCGGGCGTGGGCAGCTCCGCGCACCGGGCGCTGGCCCGCGAGGCGGTGGCCAGGTCGCAGGTCGTGCTGAAGAACGCCGGCGGCCTGCTGCCCCTCGCCAGGACCGGCGGCAAGATCTTCGTGGCGGGCAAGAGCGCGGACGACATCGGCAACCAGAGCGGCGGCTGGACGGTCTCCTGGCAGGGCTCGTCCGGGAACATCACCCCCGGCACCACGATCCTCCAGGGCATCAGGAACACCGTCGGGTCCGGCGCGACCGTCACCTACAGCCGGGACGGCAGCGGGATCGACGGCTCCTACCGCGTGGCGATCGCGGTCGTCGGCGAGACCCCGTACGCCGAGGGCGAGGGCGACCGCCCCGGCGGCCTGGGCCTGGACACCACCGACCTGAACACCATCGCCACCCTGCGCGCCGCCGGCGTGCCGGTCGTCGTGGTGCTCGTCTCCGGCCGGCCCCTGGACATCGCCTCCCAGCTGTCCGGCTGGAACGCCCTGGTCGCCGCCTGGCTGCCGGGCACCGAGGGGCAGGGCGTCGCCGACGTGCTGTTCGGGGCCGTGCAGCCGACCGGCAAGCTGCCCATGACCTGGATGAGCGCCGCCTCCCAGCAGCCGATCAACGCGGGCGACGGCAAGACGCCGCTGTTCGCGCAGGGGTACGGGCTGGCGTACGAGCCCTCGGGCGACGACACCAGCCCGCCCACCGCCCCCGGCACGCCGGTCGCCTCCGCCGTCACCTCCTCCTCGGCCACCCTCACCTGGGCCGCCGCCACCGACGACGTGGGCGTGACCGGCTACGACGTGGTGCGCGTCCAGGGGACGGCCGAGACGGCGGCGGCCTCGTCCGCGACCGCCTCGGCCGCGCTCACGGGCCTGGCGGTGAACACGTCCTACACCTTCGCCGTGTACGCCAAGGACGCGGCCGGCAACCGCTCGCCCCGCTCGGGCACGGTGACGTTGACGACCGGCGGGGGCGGCACGGGCGGCTGCACCGTCGCCCCGTCCGCGCAGAGCCAGTGGGGCAACGGGTACGTCATCCAGGCGACCGTGACCAACACCGGCACGTCGGCGCGGAACGGCTGGACGGTCACGTTCACCCTGCCCGCCGGCCACACGCTCACCGGCCACTGGAACGCCACCCTGACGGTGACCGGCCAGACCGTCACGGCCCGCAACGCCCCGCACAACGGCTCCCTGAGCGCCGGCGCCACCACCTCCTTCGGCTTCCAGGCCAGCCGCCCGAACACCAGCACCGCCCTGCCTTCCGGCTACACCTGCACGTAGTCGGCGACGGGGCGGCGCCGTGAGGGGCGGCGGGGCGGCCCCGCGCTGCCCGCGCGGTTGGGGGCGGCGCTGTGAGGGGTGGCGGGCGGGCCGGGGTGGCCGGTCGCCCGCCACCCCTGAACCCACCCGCCGCTCTTGCACCGCAGCCGGGCGCGTGCGGTGGGTGGGTCGCTTCGGGGCGGGGCCCGGGTCAGCGGTTCACGTGCAGGCGGCCGAAGTCGACCTGTGGGGTGCCGCCGGCGAAGTTGGCGTCCACCTCGGCCCGTTCGGCGGCGCTGGGGGTCGCGTTGGTGCAGCTCACCGGGGCGCTCGAGCCGGACATCAGGTCGGAGCAGCGCCCGGTGCGCCGGTCGGGCAGGCCCAGGATGTGGCCGATCTCGTGGGTGGCGATCCGTAACCGGTCGTAGCCCTGGTTGACGGCCTGCCGGCCCATCCAGATCGTGCCGCGGCCCAGGCTGGTGGGCAGGGCCCGGGGCCAGCCGTTGTCGGCGTACACGACGAAGTGGGCCGGGGTGCCCCGGACGAGCCGGACGTTGACCACGCTGGAGTTCCAGACCTGGGCGGCCTGGTCCACCGTGGTGACGAACTCGGCCGCTCTGGAGGCGTCGTACCTGAGCACCGTGACCAGGGCGGTGGCCTGCGCGGGCGCGGTGACGCACAGGAACGCCAGGCTGAGGGCGACGGAGAGGATGAAGCGAAGGGGTCTTGACACGGATCCTCCTCCGGGAGTTAGGGGGTGCTGTGACGGTATGCGCACCCCGTGACTCCCGGAGAGGTGTCAGATTGCCCCTATCACGGTGATATGGCCTCAGCAGACGGTCTGCCGGCTGTTGACGAGCGTGTTGTTCCTGAAGGTCGTGTTGACGCCGCACGGGTTCTCCGTGATGGCGGAGTTGGTCACCGTCAGGTTCTGGATGACGATGTCCGAGGTGTTCGGGAACTCCGAGCGGGCCGCCAGCCGGATGTCGCCGGGGCCTGTCACGGTGCCGCTCTGGGCGGCGATGTTCACGTTGTAGCAGTTCTCGATGAGGATGGCGTTGTTGCCGGTCTGCGCGATGTCCACGCGGTTGATGACCGCCCCGCCGCTCTCCGAGACGCAGAAGACGCCGCGTCCACCGCCGCGCGCGATCACCTGGTTGACACGGATGTTGGTGGGGTAGCCGCTGCCGATCCGGCCGTTCCTGTTGGCCATGCGGAAGGCGGCGTAGCCGGTGCCGGTGCCTGCGCCCTGGGCGTCCACCGTGTTCACCGTGGCGTTGACGGTGTCGTTCAGCAGCAGGCCGGAGTGGCCGGTGCTGCGGGCGGTGACGGTGCCGACGGTGAGGCCGTCCACGCCGTACGTCTCCACGCCGTGGGTGCCGGTGCCCGAGACGTAGACGTTGTCGACGCGTACGTTCCTGGTGCGGACGCTGCGGTCGCCGTGGTTGTCGATCCGGATCCCCAGGCCGCCCGACAGGCGCATGTCGATCTGGCCGAGCGTGATGTTGACGCCGTTGCGCACGAAGATGCCGTACAGCGGGGCGCCGGTGACGTTCAGGTGCTGGACCTCGACGTCCGTCACGCCCCTGGCGTACACGACGGCCTGGTCGCCGGAGCCGGAGCCGGTCACGTTGACGGTGCCGCAGACGTCCAGGACCGTGTAGCTCGGCAGGGACAGCCGCGAGCCGGCGCTCATCGAGCCCGAGCCGCGCACCACGACCCGCTGCTTGGCGGTGCGGCCCGCGGTGAGGCTGCCCACAGCGGCCTGCATGGCCGAGAGCATGCTGGTGCCGGTGTAGACGGTCCTGCCGCCGTTGCGGGCGGTCCAGGTGCTGCCGCTGAGCACCGCCTCCGCGTTGTACGAGCCGTCGCCGCACGCCAGCGTCCGCGCGCCCGTCGCACCGGTCCCCGAGCTCCCCGTGCCTGAGCTTCCGGTCCCGGAGCCGCCGGTACGGCCCTGCGCCGCGGCGCCGGACAGACCGGCCGTCATGAGCGCCATCGCGGTGAGCCCGGCCGTGAGGGCGATCCGGCGCTTGCTGCTGCTTCGCATACTCCGCTCCTGTGGTGGGGGTGGGCCACCTGTCCCCGGCCGCTGAATCGATTCATTAAGCGTCAAGCGTCTGACCTGGGATGACGTGCGCGAGTGGGATGGCGAACCGGGGCAATGCGGCGGCTGATTCGTGCGGAGTATTGCAACGTTCAAATCGGGTCGTCAACAAGCCGTGAAACTTACATGACAGCCCCTTGTCGACCGGGGTTCACGTGCTGCGGCGGTTGCGTACGTACAGGAACAGGCCGAACAGCACGCCCGCCACCACGCCCACCGCCGCCGAGTGGATCAGCGTGTAGCCCGGGAACAGCGAGAACACCAGGAAGAAGGCCACGGTGTACATCGCCGCGCCGATCAGGGGGCGGCGGGCGGCCCAGGCGTTGGCGTGCGCGGTGGACACGACGGAGGGCAGCGTCATCGCGCCGATCGCCGCCCCGGCCACGATCCCCGGCACGAGGCCGCGCTGCTGCGTCATGAGCGCGGCCATCAGCGTGGTGGCCAGCACGCACAGGACGCCGTACCCCCAGGGGAACTCCTTCTTGAGCTCCCGTCGCGGTTCGTCCGTCGACGACATGTGTGACTCCTTCCGGGGTCGAACGCCTCGCCTTGGAGGCGTTCCATCTCGTTCCACCGGATCCGCCCCCTCGCGCCACTCAAAACTCTCGGTATCCGCGCGCACACTCAGTGCATGCAGAACGAGCCGCTGGAACTCGGCGAGATCTCCGTCCCCGACTGGTACGCCCACACCGACAAGATGGCGGAGGTGGGCTTCCTGGCCATCGCCAGGAGGCTGCCCTCGCTCGTCTCCCAGGCGCTGCGGATGGCCTGGCAGGCGAGCCCGCGCGACGCGGTGGCCACGGTCGTGCTCAACCTGCTCGGCGGTGTGTTCACCGCGTTCGGCCTGCTGGCCACCACCGGCGTGCTGACCGCCCTGTTCAGCGAGGGCCCGACGCCCGACCGCGTGGTGGCGGCGCTGCCCAGCCTGGCGCTGGTCGGCGCGGCGGCGGTGCTGCGCACGGCGACGCAGGCCGGGGCCGGCTGGGCGCAGTCCCGCCTCACCCCGCAGATCGCCCGCCTCAGCGAGGAGCGCCTCTACGGCCTGACCAGCCGGGTGGAGCTGGTCGCCTACGACGACCCCGACTTCCACGACTCCCTCGAACGCGCCAGCGCCCGCGACGGCTCCGGCGGTCAACTACTTGCACATTGTTCAAGTACGGCCTAGGGTCGGGACTTGCTTGAACAAAGTTCAAGTCAGATGTCGTCGCCCAGGAGGCTGTTCACATGCCGGTTCCCGTCGTCGTCGCCGCGACGTTGCAGTTTCTGCTCGCGGCGACCTTTCTCGCCGTCCCGCTCGCCGTCCACACCCACGGGGACCGCGTACAGCGCGCCGCCGAAGGGGTCCTGGCCAGGCACGGAGTCCCGGCCGAGGCTCTGGCGAAGCATCGGATCAAGTTCGCGGAGAGCGTGCTGGAGTTGATGTTCCCGGTGTCCATCGCGGTGGTGCTGCTCGCGCTGGGCGGGCTCGTCCTGGGCGGTGTCAGTGCTGGACGGATCCTGTCGTGGGGTGCCGCCGGGCTGCTGCTCACCGGCGGGGGGCTGGTAACCGGCAGCCAGGTGTTCGCCCGCCGGGTCGTCGTGGCCGTTCTCCGGCGGTCGGCCGATCCGGCCGTACGGGGTCTCGACGGCGGGGCCGTGGCGGACGCGGCCGCGCAGGCGTTCCCCGCCTGGCTCCGGCCCGTGATCCTGATCCGTTTCGCGCTCACGACCCTGGGCTCGCTGCTGGTGATCGTCCTGCTGGCCACCCCCGCCGCCGGCGTGTACTTCGGCGGTTAGCGCGTGCTCCGGGCCGCCGACCGATGGTTCGCGTCCCCGCATGAGGCGCTCGATCGCGAGCCGGCCGGCGAGCGGGGATGGGAGAACGGACTGGGGGCGGCTGCCTTGGCCGTCGGCCGTCAGGGCGTGCCGCCGGCGGCCAGCCGGGCTTCCAGGCCGTCGAGGATGGCGTTCAGGCCGAACGCGAACGTGTCCTCGTCCGGGAGCGCCGCGGCCTCGTACACCGACGGCATGGTGCGGGCGCGCAGGTGGGGGAACTGCTGCGCTATCTCCTCGATCCGCGCGACGGTGTCGCGCAACTGCTGCTCCTCGTCCGCCCCGGTCCGGCGCAACCGGGCGCGCCAGGCCAGCTCACCGGCCTCGCCGTGGGCGGCGCCGACCACGAACATGAGCACCGTGGCCGCCGCCTGGTCGGCGTCGGCGGGGGCGAACCCGGCGGTTTCGTAGACGGCCAGGCAGTGGTCGTCGTAGCGGGCCTTGCCGGGGCCGTACACGAGGTGGGTGCTCATGGCGGGCACGATCCAGAAGTGCCGGCTGATCATGCCGTGGGCGCCGGCGGCCAGCGCGGCCGCGGCCGCCCGCCAGCCGATCGCGGCGGGATCCGGCAGCTCGATCTCGCCCCACACGTGGTCGGCGGCCAGCACGACCAGCTCGTCCTTGCTCTTGACGTGCCAGTACATCGCCGTGGCCGCCGCCCCGAGCTGGGTGCCCAGGCGTCGCATGTTCAGGCCGTGGACGCCCTCCGCGTCCAGCACCGCCACCGCGGCCCGGACGATCTGCTCCCGGGTCAGCGTGTCGCGCGGCATGAGGACAACCTAGCGGGTGCCGGACGGTCGGCGGTGACGGCGGGTCGGGGCGGTGGCGGCGAGGTGGTCGTGCAGGTCGGCGTGGCGGAACTGGTAGACCGGGCCCACCGTGCGCAGCAGGCCGAGCCGGTGCACGTCGTCGAGGAAGCGCATGACGCGCCAGGGCAGCCGCCCCGTGACGGCCAGGCGGACCATGGCCACGAGGCACGCCAGCCAGGCATGGTGCCGGCCGGCGACGAGCCCGTACACCAGCCCGAACTGCAGGCCGCCCTCGATCACCACTTCCGTCATCACCGCGACGGAGGTGGTGGTCCCCTCCCGCAGCCAGAGCCCCGCGGTCAGGGCCATCACCAGCCCGAACATCAGCGAGATCGCCACCCCGCGGAAGAGCGTGAGCGTCCTGTCGGCGCGCCAGGTGCTGCGGGGCGTGCTGAAGGAGACGAGCTTCGGCTGCTCCGCCCACTTGATCAGGCCGACGGCGACCCCGAAGACCAGCCCGAAGACCAGGCCGCCCCTGAGCGCGAACGGCAGCCCGTGGGTGAGCGGGTCCGTCATCCCGATCAGCACGCCGATCGCCACGAAGAGCACCAGCCCGAACGCCATCCCGGCTGTCAGCCCGAACACCAGGCCGTGCGCGAGCCCCCGGCCCAGAGCGGTGATGGCCCCTCGCCGGCGCAGGCGGAGGTCCGCGTGGCCGGGCGTCTCGTCCAGCCACGAACCGTGGATCGCCAGCGCCACCGCGAAGCCGGTGCTGATCCCGAGGAGCAGCCCGGTGAGCAACGAGTCGACCAGGGTGATGATCGCCCCGAACACCAGCCCGAACGTGGCCCCGGCCGCGAGCCGCACCCCGACATGACGCGCGAGCGAGCGCAGGCGGGCACCCCGGCTCGTCCGGCCGCTCCCGACCGTTCGGCCGCCGCTCCCGGCCCGCCGGTCGCGTGCCGTCCCGAGCAGGGCCGCCACGCCGATCGCGAGACCGAACCCCAGGCCGATGACCGACCCGTCGATCAGTCCGGTGAACATCCCGAACAGCGGCCCGGTCCCCGGCCCCGGAACCACGCCGGCCGCCACCCCGGACACGAGCGCGCACAGCGCCATGCACACGATCACGGTCGAGACCCAGATCACCGGCCAGGCCACGAGCGGGAACCGGGGCGCGGTGCGGGCGATGCGCCACCAGGCGATGTCCCGGGTGGCGTGGAAGTGGCGGGCGAGGTGTCCCAGGTGGCGGCGTACGTCGTCCGGGTCGAGGCGGCGGCGGGGCCGGAAGTGGTCGGCGGGGTCGGCGCTGGGCGGACGGGTCTCGATCAGCGCGGGGATGAGGCGGTCCAGCAGGTGGGTACGGAGCGTGCCGAGGTCGGCCCCCACGTGGCCGGTCAGCGGCGAGGGGTCGGCGCCGGGCGCGACGTAGACGGTGCGGATCAGCCACAGGCCCAGGGGAGTGCCGGCCAGCGCGGTCAGGCCCGGCGCGGCACGGGCGGACAGCGCGGCCAGCACCTTCTGCCAGGGCTCCGTGGGCCTGGCGGGCAGGCAGTCTCGCAGGTAGCCCGCGGCCGTCTCGGGGCTCAGGCGCTTGGGCGCGATGACCGCGGCGCCCGTCAGCGGGCGGCCCGCCTGGCGGACGGCGGTGCCGAACTCGACGCTCCGGCTGGTCAGGATGAGCTGGTCGCGGGAGGTGAGCGAGGCGTTGAGCGCACTGATCACCTTGGCGCGGGCGCTCTCGCCGATCTCGTCCAGGCCGTCCAGGACGGGCAGGATGTGGCCGTCGTACGCGAGCGTGGCCGCGGTCCCGAGGCGGCGGCGGACCCGGACGCCCAGGGGGCCCGTCCGCACGCCCGCCGGTATGGAGCGCGCTCGCGCGCCCGCCAGCGACGGGTAATCCTGGGCCAGCCGCACCGCCAGCCAGTCGTGCAGGCGGGGGTACGCGTCGACGTCCCACCCGCTGACCGGCAGCAGCACCGGCACGGGCACGATCTCGCCGGGCTCCGCCCCGGCGAGGTCGGCCGCGCGGGTGGCCAGGAGTTGCAGCAGCAGTTGCACGGCCAGGGTGGTCTTGCCCATGCCGGGGCCGCCGGTGATGACCAGGCAGTGCCGGGGCAGCGCCTGGAAGGCGCGGGCGAGGGCGGCGATGTCGGTCGCGCTGCCGGTGAAGGTCGCCGGCTCCGCCGTGCCGGTGACCAGCCGGGCCGGGCTCATCACCTTCTCGTCGGCGGTGAGCCGCCAGAGGACCGGGATCGGCTCGGGGTCGTGGAGGAGGCGGTGGCGCGCTTCCGCCCGCCACTGGCGATCGACCAGCTCGGCCAGTTCCTGGGCGGCGGCGTCCGCCTCGGCGCGGGTCGGGGCGGTCGTGGCCGAGCGGTGGCTCCAGACGGCCGTCGCGACCACGGCCGTGGCGGCGGCCACCAGGACGGCGACGGCGTCGGCGAGGCTGACCTCGGCCTCGGGCCGCACCGCGGTGACGACCAGGACGACCAGGGAGGCCAGCGCCACGCCGACCATTACGACGGTGACGGTCTGCCATCGGGGCTTTCGGAAGGGCACGGCGACATCTTTACCGCTTGGTCGCTCTCTGTCGTTGGATGTGTGCAAATTGTGATCCAGCGACGGGGGCCGCCGGAACCTCGTCGTAACGGGACCCGGCCGGACCTGCCGGCCGGGTCCCGGTGGCGGGTATCAGCAGGTCGAGAGCATGCTGTTCAGAGCCGACTTCTCGGCGCTGTCGGTGGTCAGGCCCCAGTACCACTTGACCTGGATCCAGGCGCGGGCGTACCGGCAGCGCTCGGCCGTGCGCGGCGGCTGCCACTGCGCCGGGTCCTGGTCCGACTTCGACTGGTTGACGTTGTCCGTCACGGCCCACAGCTGCGGCCCGCCCAGGTCGTTGGCGAACTGCTGGCGGCGGGAGGTGGTCCAGGACCACGCGCCCGAGGCCCACGCCTCGGCCAGGGGGACCATGTGGTCGATGTCCACGTCGCTCGCGGCGGTCCAGGTGGCGCCGTCGTGCGGGCTGTACCAGGAGCCGGAGGTGGCCGCGCAGGAGGAGTCCGTCACGACGCCGGTGCCGTCCCGCTTGAGCACCTCCTCGCGGGTGTTGCAGGTGCCGCTGACGGTGGTCCAGTGCGGGAACAGGTCCCGGTTGTACGTGCTGCCGTGCGACTCGGCGGACACCGTCAGCGCGGCCAGGCGGGAGGCGGCGGTGGAGGCGGAGGGGATGTTCGGGGGGATGGCGGCGGCGGGCTGGGTGCTGATCGTCAGGGTCAGGGCGGCGGTGCAGGCGAGCGTCAGGGCAGCGGGTAACGCGCGGTCGCGATGCATGGGGGATCGGCCCTTCTGCCGCCGTCCTCGGACAGGCGCAACTGCCGGTCAGGGAGCGAGGAGGGCGGGCATCTCGACGGTGCCAGCGTCCGCTTGGTCCATATATGGCCAGGTTTGCCGAGCTGCCGGGAAGGTGTTGATCGATTCCTGACATTGGTCGTCATGGCGCTACCGGCGAGTCCGTCAAGGTTGGGACGGCGTTCACCGGCGGGTCAGAAGGGCGGTGCGACAGGGTGGTGCCGTCGCACGACGGGAGGCGACGGGCGGCGACGGGCGGCGACGGCACGGGGTCACGGGTGGCGGACGCGGTAGCGCAGGTGCGTGACGCGCTGCGCGGGCGCCTCGGTCTCGGGCGTGCTCAACCGGCGGACCAGGTCGAGCTCCACGCGCTCCGCCGGCAGGTTGTCGAACAGCCGCCGCCCCTGCCCGAGCAGGACCGGTACGACGTGCAGCTCCAGCTCGTCGAGCTGCCCGGCGCGCAGCAGCGCCTGGGCCGCTCCGGCGCCGTGCACCATCACGTCGCCGTCCCCGGCGGCCGCGCGCGCCTGCTCGGCGCACTCGACCACGTCGGTGACGTAGCGGACGCCGCCGGGCGGCGGGTCGTCCGGGACGTCGTGGGTCAGGACGAAGATCGGCACGCCGTCGTGGTGGTCGCCCTGCCAGCGGCCGGCCAGCTCGTACGTACGGCGGCCCGAGACGACGGCACGGGTGGACATCGCCTCGTTGAACACCTGGCCGCTCGGCCCCGGCTCGGCGCGCCGGTCGAGCCAGTCGAACAGGCGGAACCCGCCGATGCCCAGCGGCGCGTCCGCGCTGTCGTCCGGCCCGGCGACGTAGCCGTCCAGGGACATGGTCATGTACAGCCGGATGATCGCCATCGGTCAGGCCTCCGATCGCACGCGGTAGCGCAGGTGCAGGGCGTCCGGCCCGTCCAGGGCGCGGAGCGGTTCGAGCTCGATGTGGTCGGGCGGCATGTCCTCGAACAGCCGGCGGCCCTGCCCGAGCAGCACGGGGATCAGCCGCAGCTCCATCTCGTCCAGCAGCCCGGCGCGAAGGCACGCCCGTGCGGTCGCGGCGCCGTGCAGCAGGATGTCCCGGCCACCGGCCGCGACCCTGGCCTGCGCGACGCAGGACGCGATGCCGTCGGTGACGTATCGCGCGTGCCCCGGCGCGGGCTCGCCGGGCGCGGCACGGGTCAGCACGAAGATCGGGACCCCGTCGTGGTGGTCACCGGCCCAGCCGCCCGCGAGCTCGAAGGTACGCCGACCGGTGATCACCGCGCCCGTGGCCATCAGCTCGTCGAACACGGTGGCGCCGGCCCCGTCGGCGGGCCGGCGCGAACGCGGGTCCCCGCCGCTCGCGGGCACCCAGTCGTGCAGCCGCTCGCCGCCTGTCCCGAGTCCTCGACCCACTTTGTCGTCCGGGCCGGCGATGAAGCCGTCCAGGGACATGGACATGTAGAGGACGACCTTGCTGTCGCTGATCGGCATGTTCCGGCTCCTTCGTCAGAGGTGGCCGCCGCGCCGGACGGGCGGCCACGGTGGGGCGGGTGTCGTCGGTACTGACGTGCCGTCCGGAAGAACTCATCGGTCCGCGGAGAAAATAGCCAGGGATCGTGAAATGTCCGGTTAATGTGCGCCTTGTGGTGGCGGCGCGCACGGTACGGTGGTGATCCCTTGGCCGGGTGTGAGGAGAACGGTGGGCGCGAGCGAGCAGGCCGGGAGCGCCGCGGACCTGGAGGTCCCGTCGTCGGGACCGGAGGCCGACGACTTCGCCGAGCTGGTCCGCCGCCATCGCCGCGAGCTGCACGTGCTCTGCTACCGCCTGCTCGGCTCCTTCGAGGAGGCCGAGGACCATGTCCAGGACGTGCTGCTGCGGGCCTGGCGGTCCCGGGAGGACTTCGAGGGCCGGTCGAGCGTACGCACCTGGCTGTATCGCATCGCCACCAACGCGTGCCTGGACACGCTGCGCAGGGACGCCCGCCGGGCCGTGCCCGCATCGCCGGGGCCGTCGGCCGGCCTCGGCCCGTCGGTCGCCGGGATGCCCTGGTTGCAGCCCTATCCGGACCACCTGCTGGACGAGCTGGCCGACGACCAGCCGGGCCCTGAGGCGGTCGCGGTGAACAGGGAGACGATGTCGCTGGCCTTCCTGGCGACGATCCAGCTGCTGCCGCCGCGCCAGCGGGCCGTGGTGATCCTGCGCGACGTGGGCGGCTGGTCGGCCGCGGAGACCGCCGGCCTGCTCGACATGACCGTCCCCGCGATCAACAGCGCGCTGCAACGCGCCCGCGCCACGCTGCGCGACCAGTGGCCGGGCGGGCGGCTGGAGTGGGCGCCGGCCGCCCGGTCCGACCCGGGGCAACGCCGGCTGCTGCAGACCTACATCGAGGCCCACGAGCAGGCCGATCCGGAGATGCTGATCGCGGTGCTCCGCCACGACATCCGGCTGGCCATCTCCCGGGTCGGCGAATGGCGCGGCCGCGACGACGTGGCCGCCGCGCTGCGCCGCGGCATGAACTCCCTCGGCCGCTGGCGGCTGCTGCCGATCCCGGCCAACGGGCAGCCCGGCGTCGCCGGTTACGTACGCCGTCCGGGCGAAAGCGTGTTCGTGCCGTTCGTGCTCACGCTGCTGCGCTTCGACCAGGGCGCGCTGGTCGACGTCGCCGCCTTCGAGCAGCCGTCGTTGTTCGCCCGGTTCGGGCTGCCGGCCGTCCTGACCTGATGAGGGAAGCGGTCAGGCGACGGTGACGTCGAGGAAGATGGGTTTCTTCGCGGCGAGCAGCGGGGTGCCGTCCTCGTCGGTCATCTTCCAGAAGATCTTGCACCGGCCGGGGGTCTCGGAGGCGCGCACGCGTACGGTGATGTCGACGGACTCGCCCGGCAGGACCGGGCCGATCCCGACCCGTTTGGGAGCCTTGCACGGGGTGTCGTTCATGCGGGTGAGATAGCGCCCCTGCCACGGGACGTTGCCCGCGTTGCGCAGGCGCCAGGTCTTGTCGAAGGACGTGCCGCCCTTGACCACGGTCCCGTCCGGGTATGTCACGTCGCCCTCGAAGGCGGAGTCGTCGTGCGGCGAGGCGGACGGGGACGGGACGGCCGGGGGGTCGGGCTCGCTCTTCGCGCTCTCCATGATCATCGGCAGGACCCAGCCGACGAGGACGGCGGCGATGCCGACCACGCCGGTGACCGTCGCCAGCACGGCCGTCCTCCTGCCGGACGGCCGGCGGCCGGGGTGCGGGCCACCGTGCGGGCCACCGTGTGGGCCGCCGCGCGGGCCACCTCTGGGGCCGACGTCCCCGGCCGGTGGACGGCTGTCAGGGGAGGATGGGTGGGATTCGGGCATGGGGGCCTCATTCTCCGCGTACGCGGTGTTCGCGGCCTGCTCCCAGTACGCCCGCCACTCGCGCCGGACCTCCGCCGGATCCCGGCCCAGCCGGTCGACGGCCAGCACCCGGACGAACTCCCACGTCGTCTCCCAGCTCGGCAGCGCGCTGCCCCGGGCCGCCGCGGCCAGCGACGACTTCGAGGCCGCCGCCCCGAGGCGGGAGGCCATGTCCGCGAAGGACGGGTCACCCGCCTGCTCCTTGAGCTCCCAGAGACGGTGCGCGAGCAGCGCGACGGGGCCGGACTCAGGATCCGGCCGGATCGGCCGGCGCCCCCGCCGTGCCCCCGTGCCCTCGTCCTGCGATCCGGGCGACTCCGCCATCCCACCTCTGCTTCGGTCGACCGCTTCGTACGGCCTGCGCCGCACCACGCCAAGACCAAAGGAGGTTACCAAAGCCATCTCCGGTGAACGATCCGTCAAGGGGCGACAACCACGTCATAAGTGGAGAGCGGGACCCCGGAGCCCCAGGCGACGCGGATGCCACCGCAAAACCGCCTCACCTGAGACCCCAGGGCGCCCCGAGCGGCGGACGCCTGGGCGATCAGGCGTCAGCCGCAGTGGGAGACTTCCTTGATGGACTGGACGGTCGGGTGCGCGCCCTTGAACTTCTTCTTGTCGAAGTCGCCGCCACGCACCCAGATGCAGGCGTCCTTGGCCTGCGCGACGCGGATCTTGATGCCCCGGGAGTGCTTGCACCGGTTGTGGAAGTAGACGGTGACGCTCGTGGTGCCGTCGTCGCCGTACGAGTAGCTGAAGCACCGCGTCTTTCCCCGGACGACGTCGAGCGCGCTCAGCTGCGTCTGCGCGGAGACGGCCGGGGCTGCTGTGACGGGCGCCGCTGTGACAGGCGCCGCCGTGGCCGCCGCCGAGCAGGTGAGCATCGTGGCAGCCATGGAAGCCATGGCGAACGTGGCCTTCGTACGAATTCTCATGGGACTTCCCCCCATTTCGTTGGGCTTGCCGTTCTTTCTGCCCAACACTTTTGCCTGCCGCCGGACACGGTGCCAAGCAATTGCCGTCCGACAATTGTCCGAGCATTTTCCATCGGCCTTTGGACAATCGAATGCCCAGGTCAGCGGCGGGGGGAAATGGTGGCCGTGGTGCCGGAATTCAGTGACGGCCGGGCCGTGGCCGATGAAAGCCTCGCGTACACCGTGGGCGGATCGCGGCGCGTATGGAATGAGCCGTGCGACCCGCCCCGCGTCGTCAGAGGACCGCGCCGGCCGGCCCGGTGAGCATGGTGACGCCGGCTCCGGCGAAGTTCGCCAGGTCGGCGACGGCGGCCTTGCCTTCCTCGCCGGCCATGGCCGTGTTGAACGCCTGCTGATCGTCGAAGGTCAGCACGGCGACGAGGTGGTACGCCGGCTGCGCGCCCTGCGCCGGAGCGGGCCGCATGACCGTGTACGCCCGCAGCCCGGGCAGCCGGGCCGCGAGCGGCGCGTGCGTCTCGTCGTAGTGCTTGTCGAAGGCCGCGGTGCTCTCGGGGTGGTGGTAGAGCACGATGAGCTGGAAAGCCACTGTCCGCCTCCATGGTCGGGGATGTGCCCTTCGATGAAACCCCCGCCGGCGCCCGCGCGAAAGGGCCCTGGTGGCGGCCGTTTCAGAGCACGATCTTCACCTTCGTGCCCCAGCCGGTGTAGCGGGTGTCGGTCACGGGGCGGAACGTCTCCTCGACCTTCTTGCCGTCCTGGTCGACCCCGCGGTGGCGGTGGCGTGGGCCTGGGCGCCGCCGGTGAGCGCGGCGGCCAGGACCACCGGGACGGTGGCGGCGACGAGACGTTTCCTCAAGGGGGTTCCTCCGCGATCGGCGAATGCAGGGGAATCCTGGCGGTTCGCGATCACGGAATGATCTCGGGGGCCGAGCGCTCCCGCGCCACCGTCCCCGGTCAGCCGAGCCAGCCGGGCACCACCAGGACGGCCCAGGCCGCCAGCGGCCCCACCAGCACGATCACACCCCCGTACGCCAGCAGCCTGCGGTAGAAGTCGTCCCGCGGCATGCCCCGGACGTTGGCCACCAGCAGCGCGCCCGTCGTGGAGAACGGGCTGACGTCCACGATCGCCGACGACACCGACAGCGCCGCGATCATCGCGATCGGCCCCAGCGTGCCCTGCGACAGCAGCGGCACGGCCAGCGGCACCAGCGCGCCCAGGATGCCCACGGTGGAGGCGAAGGCCGACACGACGCCGCCGACGTAACAGATGAGCAGCGCCACCAGCAGCGGGATGCCGATCGCGGCCACCGCCGAGCCGACGTAGTCGACGGTGCCGATCTCCTGCAGGACGCCCACGTACGTGACGACGCCGCAGATCAGCAGCACGGTCGGCCAGGCCACCTTCTCCACGGCGCCCTTGTTGGTCTTGGGGGAGGTGAGGGAGAGGATGACCGCGACGGTGACGGCCGTCAGGCCCACGTCCAGCTTGAACACCAGCACGGCCAGGCAGAGCGCGACGATGCCGGTCAGCGTCAGCGCCTGGTGCGCGGTGAGCCGCAGGCTCCCGCCGGTCACGGTGTCGCGGGCGACGGCGGTGCCCACCCCGCCACCGGTCCCGCCCTCGGACGGGCCGGGCTCCTCATCGAGGGGGTCGGGGGTGGCGGAGCCGATGGCGCCCCGGCGCACGAGGCCGAGGCCGCCGAAGACGAAGAAGACGGCCACGGCCGCGGCGGCGTTGAAGGCGAAGCTCGACAGGAACAGCACCAGGTTGTCGCTCGGCAGGTTCGAGTCCCTGGTGACGCCGTTCACGATCCCGCCGAGCACGCTGATCGGCGAGAACGCGCCCGCCTGCGTCCCGTGCGCCACCATGAGCCCGATCAGCATCGGATGGATCCGGTAGTCGGCCGCGAACCCGAACGCGATCGGCGCCAGGATCGCCGCCACCGCCGGCGCGGGCGCGCCCACGGCCGTCAGCAGCGCCGAGATGACGAACACGACCGGCGGGATGGCGGCCAGCCGGCCTCGTACGAGATGCACGGCGGCCCGTACGAGCCAGTCCACCGTGCCGTTGTTGGTGGCGATCGCGAACAGGAGCGTCACCCCGACGAGGATCACGAACAGGCTGCCGGGGAAGGCGCCGAGGATGTCGTCGGTGCTCATGCCGGCGGCCAGCGTGCCGACCAGGAAGGCGCCGACGAGGGCCAGCGCCCCGAGGTTCACGGGGAAGATGGTGGCCACGACGAACATGGCGATGAGGGCGAGAATGGACAGGAGCTCTGCGGACACTGCTTACTCCGATCTCCCCCGAACGTCAGTGCAGGCCGGCCGCCCGATGGACGAGCTCGACCGGGTGGCGGGCGCGGCGTCCCGCGCCGTGGGCGATCTGCTGGCGGCACGAGACCCCCGTGGCCGCGAGCAGCGTGTCGGGTGAGGACGCGGCGATCGCCGGGAAGAGCCGGAGGCCGCCGATCTTCATGGACAGGTCGTAGTGCTCGGCCTCGAAGCCGAACGATCCGGCCATGCCGCAGCAGCCGGCGTCGATCTCCGTCACCTCCGCTCCCGGGATCCTGGACAGCAGCGCCCGCGTGGCGGCGGTGCCGGTGACGGCCTTCTCGTGGCAGTGGCCGTGCAGGAGGATCTCGCGCCCGCGCAGCGCGTCGCCCAGCACGAGCGAGCCGTCGTCGATCGCCTCCGCCAGCAGTTCGGGGATGAGCCGGGCGCGGGCCGCCACCGCCGCCACGCGCGGATCGCCGGGGAGCAGGGCGGCGTACTCGTCCTTGAGGGTCAGCAGGCAGGACGGCTCCAGGCCGACGATCGGCGCGTCGGAGGCGGCCAGGCGGGTGACCATCGCCTCGGCCATCGTCCGGGCCCGATCGAGCAGGCCCTTGGAGATGCTGGAGCGGCCGCAGCAGCCCTCGGCCGCCAGGCGTACCCGGTAGCCGGCGCGCTCCAGCAGCTCGACGGCGGCGCGGCCGATGGCCGGCTCGCTGTAGGTGGTGAAGGAGTCGGCCAGCAGGATGACCTCTTTGCCCGAAGTGCCCGAAGTGCCGGAGGTGTCGGCGGTGCCGGCGGGTTGGGGGCGGCGGGCGTGCCAGCGGAGCAGGTGGTCGCGGTGGAAGCGGGGGAGCGGGCGGCGCCGGCTCAGGCCGAGCGGGCCGCGCAGGGCGCCGGCCAGCCAGTTCGACAGCGGCGCGGTGGCCGAGCCGAGCCGGTTGAGCGTCCTGATCGCCCCGAACAGCCGCGCGCGCACCGGCACGCCGTGGAGCTCCTGGTACTGGTGGAGGAACTCGCTCTTCAGCGCCGCCATGTCCACCCCGAGCGGGCACTCGGACTGGCACGCCTTGCACTCCAGGCAGAGGTCCAGGATGCCGTGCAGCCGCTCGTCGCCCAGCGCCCGCCGGGGGTCGGGCGAGGACAGCGCCTTGACCAGGGCGTTGGCCCGGCCGCGGGTGGAGTGCTCCTCCTCGCGGGTGGCCATGTACGACGGGCACATGACGCCCGTGTCGTCCTTGCGGCACACGCCCACGTTCATGCACCGGTCGGCCGCGGCGTGCATGCCGCCGTCGAACGTCAAGGCCGTGGCCAGCGGGCGCGGCTCGGGCATCGCCGGGTCGCGCAGGTGGTCGGTCATCGGCGGCGCGTCCACGATCTTGCCCGGGTTCAGCCGGCCGTGCGGGTCGAAGACCTGCTTGACCTGCCGCATCGCCTCGTAGACGGCGTCGCCGAACAGCTGCCGGTTGAACTCGGAGCGGGCCAGCCCGTCGCCGTGCTCGCTGGAGTTCACGCCGCCGTGCCGGGCGGCCAGCTGGGCGATCTCCTCGGCCACTGCCCGCATGGTGCCGATCTCGCCGGGCGCGCGCAGGTCCACGAACGGGCGGATGTGCAGGCAGCCGACCGAGCAGTGGCCGTAGAAGCCGGCGCTCAGCCCGTGGCGCTCGAGGATCCCCGCGAACTCCTCGACGTACGGCAGCAGCCGCTCCGGCGGCACGGCCGTGTCCTCGACGAACGCCAGCGGCCTGCGGCTGCCCACGCTGGAGGCCATCAGCAGCCCGAGCCCCGCCTTGCGGACCTTGAGCACGGCCGCCTGCTGCTGCGCGGTGACCGCCCTGAGCGTGTGGTAGCCGTGGCCGTTGGACTTCCAGGTGGCGGCCAGCTTGTCCACGCGGTCGGCGACCTCGGCCGGGGTGTCGCCGAAGAACTCCACGAACAGCAGCGCCGCCGGATCGCCCTCCAGGATGTCGCCGAGCCCCGCGTAGTCCACTCGCCGCCTGGACAGGTCGAGGATGGCCTTGTCCAGGAGCTCGACCGAGGCGGCGTCGAAGGAGAGGGCGTCGGCGGTGGCGGCGATGGCCGCCGGGGTGGAGGTGAAGTGCCCGACGGCGATGGCTTTCGCCCGCGGCAGGTCCACCAGGCCCACCGTGGCCTCGGTCACCACGGCCAGGGTGCCTTCCGAGCCGACGATCAGCTTGGTCAGGTCCGGCCTGGTCAAGTCCGGCCTGGTCAGTTCCGGCCTGGTCGAGGCAGCCTCGGTCAAGGCGGACTCGGTCCAGGCAGGCTCGGTCAGGCCGGCGGCGGCGTCGAGGCGGTAGCCGCCCGAGTGGCGCCAGAAGCGCGGGAAGCCCGACAGGTCGAGCCCGCTCAGGATGCCGGCGACCGCCTCGGTCAGGCGGGCGTCGGTGGCCAGGTCGGGCATGGTGGCGTCGGCGAGCACCACCCGCAGTGCCTGGACATGGTCGATCGTGGAGCCGTACAGGACGGAGTGGCTGCCGGCCGAGTTGTTGCCGATCATGCCGCCGATCGTGGCCCGGTTGCTGGTGGAGGTGTCGGGCCCGAACATCAGCCCGTGCTTGCGGGCCGCGCGGTTGAGCTGGTCCTGCACCACGCCGGGCTGCACCCGGGCGGTCCGGCCGTCGATCTCCAGGATGCGGTTCATGTGCCGGGAGAAGTCCACGATCACGGCCGCGCCCACCGTCTGCCCGGCCAGGCTGGTGCCCGCCCCGCGCGGCAGCACCGGCACGCCCAGCTCGCCGCAGGCCGCCACCAGGGCCTGCACGTCGTCGGCGTGGCGGGGGAAGGCGACGGCGAGCGGCTCGATGGCGTACATGCTGGCGTCGGAGGAGTAGAGGTGCCTGGTGTAGGGGTCGTCCCGGACGTCGCCGGCGAGGAGCGGGGCCAGCGTGCGGGCCAGGCTCATCGACCGCCCTCCAGATAGGCCAGCGCCGCCCGCGTGCCGCCCTCCTTGATCGGCACCCCGGCCGCGCTCAGCCCCATCTCGACCCCGCTCAGCGTGCCCGCGAGCATCAGATCGTTGAAATGGCCGAGATGCCCGATCCGGAAGATTTTGCCCGCGAGCCGCCCGAGCCCGGTGCCGAGCGACATGTCGTAGCGCTCCAGGATCAGCCGCCTGACCGCGTCGGCGTCGTGCCCGTCGGGCATCATCACGGCCGTGAGCGAGCTGGAGTGCTCGCGCTCGTCGGCGCAGAGCACCTCCAGCCCCCAGCCGCGCACGGCCCGCCGGGTCGCCTCGGCGTGCCGGTCGTGCCGGGCGAAGACCGCGTCCAGGCCCTCCTCCTCCAGTATGAGGAGCGCCTCGCGCAGGCCGTACAGCAGGTTGGTGGGCGGCGTGTACGGGAAGAAGCCCTGCCGGTTGGCCGCGATGATCGGCTCCCAGTCCCAGTACGACCGGGGCAGCCGCCCCCGGTGCGCCAGCGCCTTCTCGCTGACCGCGTTGAACCCCATGCCGGGCGGCAGCATCAGCCCCTTCTGCGAGCACCCGACGGTCACGTCCACGCCCCACTCGTCGTGGCGGTAGTCCATCGAGCCCAGCGACGAGATCGTGTCGACCAGCAGCAGCGCCGGATGCCGGGCCCGGTCGATGACCGCCCGGAGCTCGGGGATCCGGCTGCGCACGCCGGTCGAGGTCTCGTTGTGCACCACCATGACGGCGGCGACGCCGGGGGTGAGGTGCTCGGCCAGCACGTCGGGGTCGGCGCCGTGCCGCCAGTCGCCCGGGATCAGGTCCACGACCAGCCCCAGCCGGGCGGCCATCTCGCACCACAGCGAGGAGAAGTGCCCGGTCTCGAACACCACCACCCGTTCTCCCGGCGACAGCGTGTTGACCAGCGCCGCCTCCCAGGCTCCCGTGCCCGACGACGGGTAGACGACCACCGGGCCGGTCGTCCTGAAGACGGTCTTCAGCCGTTCGAGCAGCTCGCCCGCCAGCCGGGCGAACTCCGGCCCCCGGTGGTCGATCGTGGGCTGCGCGATGGCGCGCAGCACCCGGTCGGGGACGTTGGTCGGCCCGGGGATCTGCAGGAAGTGCCGGCCCACTCTCTCTCCACCTCCGTGCCATCACACGGCACGGCGTGCCGCTGTGCGGTTCATTAACATTAAAATCGGCCCGCAGAGGAGTCAATGCATGCAGAACGTGATCACCGCTCTCCGAGTGCTCGAAGAGGTCGCCGCCCGCCAGCCCATCGGCGTCGGCGAGCTGGCCCGCGGGCTCGGTCTGCCGAAGAGCACGGTGCAGCGCTCGCTGAGGACGCTGCACGAGGCGGGCTGGATCAGGCCGGCCGGGGGCGAGGTCACGCGCTGGCAGGTGACCAGCAAGGCGTTACAGGTCGCGCGCGGGACCGAGCTGGGGCTGCGCGACGCGGCCATGCCGGTCATGGAGGAGCTGCGCCAGCGCACCGGGGAGACGATCCACCTGATGGTGCCCGAGGGCGACGCGGTCGTGCTGATCGAGCGGCTGGAGACCGACAAGCCGCTGCGCATCGTGCTGCCGCTGGGCATCCGGCTGCCGCTGCACGCCTCGGCCAACGGCAAGGCCGTGCTCGCCCACCTGCACCGCCCCGCCGGTGAGCTGCCGGGTTACACCGACACCACGATCACCGACCCGGGCGCCCTGCGGGCCGAGCTGGAGGCGGTGCTCGCCCGCGGGTACGCCGACAACCGGGGCGAGTGGCGCTCCGACATCGCCGCCGTCGCCGCCGCCGTCCTGGGCCCCGACGGGCCGGTCGCCAGCCTCAGCGTCTCCACCCCGGCCAGCCGCATGCCGGAGGAGCTCCGCGCCGAATACGGCAAGCTCGTCACCCAGGCGGCCAGGGCCCTGGGCGAGTCGCTCGGCTGAGGCAGGCATTTCGGCTGCGGCGACGGGAAGTGGTCGAGGCCGTCGCGCGGTCCCCGGCCAAGGCCCGGCGTCACCTCAACCGGTGGGGGACGGGCTCGGCGGCGGGCTGATCGGCCTGGTGGGCGACGGCGGCGCGGGCGCCGGCGTAACGGGGCCCGCCGGGGCGGACGGCAGGTTGGCGAAATGGTCGGTCCGCGTCTTGACCGGCACCGACACGCGAATGGCGTCGGCGTCCTTGAAGATGAACGTCATGGGCACCGTGTTGGCGCGCACGCCGCTGACCGTGCCGATGGGCTGGTTGCCGGTGCCGACCGGCTGGTTCGGCGGCAGCGTGACCGGGCCGGCGAGCTGCACCGAGCCGCCGCCGTCGACGGTGATCCGCTCCAGCTGGACGGGCCGGGCGGAGTCGTTGACCAGCACCGCGAAGAGCGCCTCGGGAGTGCCGGCGGCGGGCGGGTCCGCGTTGCCGCGCAGGAGGAAGGCGTTGCGCAGGCTCACGCCCGCCACGTCGGCGTTGGCCCCGTCGTTCTGCGGGACCCGGTTGGCCTTGTCGAAGCCGTAGTTCGTGCAGCCGGTGGCGGCCAGGGCCACGACGATCGCGGCGGTGACGATGGGACGCATCGCGGTCCTCCTCTCGGACAGTAGTCCTCCCGCTACCCCCGAACCGCGCCCGCAACCAGGCAGGATCGCAACCTCCGGCAGGTGCGGGAAAGCCGGGATCCCCGCCATTTCCGGCTGGTGACCATCGATGATGCATCATGTACCGTCACCGTTAACGCGTGACCTACCCCAGGAGCGGTAGATGGTTGAGCAGCAAGGACTCGACGCGACAGGTCAGCAGAAGAGACGGCAACTGGTCCGGGCGGTGATCGCCTCCGCCGTAGGGACCTCGATCGAGTGGTACGACTTCTTCCTCTACGGCTTCGCCGCCAGCACCATCTTCGCGGAGCTGTTCTTCCCGACCAACGACCCGACGACCGGACTCCTGCTCGCCCTCGGCACCTATTTCGGCGGCTTCGCCGCCCGCCCCATCGGCGCGGCGATCTTCGGCCACTACGGCGACCGCATCGGACGCAAGGCCACCCTGATCATCACCCTCCTGACCATGGGCATCGCGACCGCTCTCGTGGGCCTGGTGCCCACCTACGAGCAGATCGGGATCTGGGGCGGCATCCTGCTCACCCTCCTGCGCCTGCTGCAGGGCATCAGCGTCGGCGGCGAATGGGGCGGCTCCGTCCTGCTGGCCACCGAGTGGGGCAAGACGCGCGGCGGCAAGCGCGGCTTCCTCGGCAGCTGGCCGCAGTTCGGCGTCCCCGTCGGGCTCGTGCTCGGCTACCTGGCGCTGCAGATCTTCCAGCCGCTCGACCCCTACTGGGGCTGGCGCATCCCGTTCCTGCTCAGCATCGTGATGGCGGCCGTGGGCCTGTACATCAGGCTCGGCATCCTGGAGACGCCGGTCTTCGCCAAGGTCGTCAGGGAGAACAGGGTCGAGCGCGTGCCCGTGCGCCAGGTGCTGGCCATGAACTGGCGGGAGATCGTGCTGAGCGCGCTGCTGCGCACCGGCCAGCAGGCGCCGTTCTACATCTTCACCGTCTTCATCCTCACCTACGCCACGAAGACGCTGGGCTTCCAGGCGAGCGACGTCTACACGTACGTCATCGCCGCCGGCGTCGTCTCGCTGTTCACCGTGCCGTTCTGGGGCTACATGTCCGACCTCGTGGGCCGCCGGCGGCTGTACATGATCGGCGCCGCGCTCATGGTGGTCTGGTCGTTCATCTACTGGCCGCTGCTCGACACCCGCGTCCCCGCGCTGGTCTTCCTGGCCATCGTGCTGGCCGCGCCCATCCACGACATCCAGTACGGCCCGCAGGCCACGTTCATCGCCGAGAGCTTCACCGGGCGGCTGCGCTACAGCGGCGCCTCGCTCGGCTACCAGCTCGCCTCGCTGACGGCCGGCGGCCCCGCGCCGCTGATCGCGGTCTGGTTGTACGCCACCTACCAGAGCTCGTTGTCCATCGCCATCTACATGGCGATCTGCGCCGCGATCAGCGTCGTGGCCGCGTACGCGCTGAAGGACCGCTCGCAGCAGGACTACGCCGTCGAGTACGACGAGCCGCAGCCCACGAGCAGCGGTTAGGCCAGCCGCCCGATGGCCGCCATGGTGGCGTCGAGATGGCGCAGCACGATCTCCACGGCGGCCTCGGCGCGCCGCTGCCTGAAGGCCGCCAGCAGCTCGCGATGATCGCGGTCGGCCTGCTCCCTGCGCGCCCGTTCCTGACCGCGCAGGGAGAGGCCGACGTAGACGGCGGCGCCGTCGCGCAGGCCCTTGAGGATCGCGCACAGCCGGGGCGAGCGCGCCGCGTCGCCGAAGACGGCGTGAAACTGGCGGTTGAGCTCCACCCACTGCCCCGGGTCGCGCTCCTCCTCCATGAGCTCCAGCAGCGCGGCCGCCCGGTCGAGCTCGTCGTCGGTGATGCGCTCGACGGCCTTGCGGATCGAGACCGGCTCCAGCATGCGGCGCAGCTCGTAGATCTCCCTGACCTCGGCCATGTCGAGCTCGCGGATCATCGCCCCCTTGTGGGCGTCGATCCTGATCAGGCCCTCGCCGGCCAGGTCGCGCAGGGCCTCGCGCACGGGCGTGATGCTGACCTTGAGCTGGGCGGCGACGTCGGCCTGCACGAGCCGGTAGCCGAGCGGCAGGTCGCCGCCGAGGATCGCCCGCCGGAGCGTTTCGTAGACGAAGGCGTGCGCGGTGCGCGCGGGCGGGCCGGGCTTCAGCACGACGGTCGTCACGCAAGCCACTATAAGGCGCACCTCGCCGGCGCCACCCGGCAGCTCACGGGGCCTCCGCCACCACCGGGTTGCTCAGCTCGCCCAGCCCCTCCACCGCGATGGTCATCGTGTCACCGGCCTGGACCGGGCGCACTCCGGGCGGGGTCCCGGTCATGATCACGTCGCCGGGCTCCAGGGTGGAGAACGCCGACACGTACGCGATCAGCGTGGGGATGTCGAAGATGAAGTCCCGCGTACGCCCGTCCTGGCGCACCTCACCGCTCACCGTGCAGGTGACGCGGACGTCCGACGGGTCGAAGTCGGTGTCCACCCACGGCCCCAGCGGGCAGAAGGTGTCGAAGCCCTTGCCGCGCGTCCACTGGGGGTCGCTCTTCTGGATGTCGCGGGCCGTGACGTCGTTGCCGATCGTGTAGCCGAACACCAGCGACATCGCGTCCTCGGCGGCGACCCGCCGTCCCGCGCGGCCGATCACGACGACCAGCTCCGCCTCCGGGTCGAGCCGCCCGGACAGCGACGGGTAGACGACCTCGTCCCCGGGGCCGACGATCGAGGACGGCGGCTTCAGGAAGATCAGCGGCTCCTTGGGCACCGGGTTGCCGAACTCGGCCGCGTGGTCGGCGTAGTTCCGGCCGACGCAGACGATCTTGCTCGGAGTGACGGGGGCGCGCAGGCGTAGGTCCTCGACGTTGCCCACGACCGCGCCGGGGACCAGCTCCGTGAAGGGGTCACCCTGGGCGGCGCGTACCGTTCCGTCGGGGTCGAGCACCCCCCACCGCACCGTGCCCGCGTCGTCGTACCTGATGATGCGCATCTCGCTCCTCAGCAACCGTTGTACTTGTTCGTCCAGAGGCGGCCCTCGGCCGCGTCCGCCTTCTCCTCGAGGATTTTCAGCCTGAGCATGACATCGAGCGTGCGCTGGACGACCGCCGGGTCGAAACACCCCTTGTCGGACAGCGCGGAGGACATCGCCCGCACCGTGCGCAGCACCGTCGCCCGGTCGCTGCTGCCCAGGTCGTCCATGATCTGGCCGGCCACCGCCTCCGGCTGCTGCTTGACCTTCGTGGTGGCCCGCGCCAGCACGCGGCTGAAGGCGGTGGCGGTCGCGGCGTTCTCCTCGGCCCACTGCCGCGAGGTGGCCCACGCGGTGTAGTCGAACTTGTCCAGCTCCGGCACCTCGCCCTTGGGCCCGTCGATGAGGACCACGCCGAAGCCCTTCTCGGCGGCCACGTACGGCGTCGGCGGCGACAGGTGGTAGGCGTCGATCTGGCCCTTCTCCAGGGCGGCCAGCAGCGCCGACCCGCCGCCGAGCGGCACGAGCTCCACGTCGCGCTCCGGGTCGAGGCCGACCGAGCCCAGGTAGTAGCGCATGTACGTGTCGGTGGGGGAGCCCGGCGAGGTGATGCCGATCTTGAGCCCCTTGAGCGCGCCCAGCCGGTCGCGCAGCGGCGAGGCCGCGGTGACGTTCTTGCGCTCGGCGACCTCCTTGCGCATGACGAGCGTGAGCGTGACCCGATCGAGGATGTCGTGCGCCATGACCACCGAGTCGTCGCCCGCCTTGCTCAGCTCGGCCAGGTCCTCGAACCCGACGTCGGCGTACTGGGCCTGGCCCGAGGCGAGCGCGGCGATGCTGTCGTTGCCGCTCTCCACCTCCACGATCTCGACCGTGAGCCCTTCCTTGGCGAACAGGCCGTCGTCCTGGGCGACGTACAGGGCGGAGAGGAACACGTTCGGCGCCGACGCGATCGTGATCCGCTTCGCCTCCTGGGCCGGCTCGCCGCCACCGCCGCATCCGGCGGTCACCAGGACGAGCACCGCGATCGCCGCCAACCTCATCCGAACCGACCTCCTCGACTCGCAGGGCCCTCTACACGACGTCGTCGCCGCGCAGCCTGACCTCGGGCCGCCAGCGCAGCACGCGGGACAGGGGACGCAGGGACATGGACAGGAGCAGGACGATCGCGGCCAGCACGATCGTCCCCGCGATGACCCCCGCGGTCTGGTAGCGCCCGGCCGCCGCCCTGGTCAGGTAGCCGATGCCGCGGTTGGAGGCGATGAACTCCCCGACCACCGCGCCGATCATGGCCGCCGGCAGGGTGACGCGCAGGGCCGCCAGCACGTACGGCAGGGCGCCCGGCAGCAGCACCGACCGCATCGTGGCCCACCGGGTGCCGCCCATCACCCGGGTGACGTCGAGCAACCCCTGCGGCACCTGCCGGATGCCCTCGACGGTGTTGATGAAGACCACGAAGAACACGAAGTACGCGGCCAGCACGATCTTGGGCGCCAGCCCGATGCCGAACCAGAGGATGAAGACCGGCCCGAGCGCCACCGCCGGGATCGAGTACGCGATCAGGAAGTAGGGCTCCACGACCCGGTAGGCCACCCGGCGCAGCGCCAGCGGCCAGGCCAGCAGCACGGCCAGCGCCGCCCCGGAGAGGAAGCCCAGCGCGGTCGAGGTGAGCGTGAACCGCGCGTGGAACCAGAAGTCGGCCGAACCGAACCAGTCGAGCAGCCGCGCGGCCACGGCCTGCGGACTGCTGATGAAGAACGGCCGGACCAGGGTGCCGGAGACGAGGTCCCACACCACCACGGCCCCGGCCGCCACCCCGATCCGCCCCGCCCACACGAGCGCCCGCCGCGCCCGGCGCCGCCGCGCGTGCCGCCGCCGCACCCCGTCGAGCACCTGCTCGCTCGTCGCTCCTTCGGCCGTCCGCCCGCTCATCCGTGCGGCCTGTCCGCGCACCACGGCAGCGCCCGCGCCTCCACCGCCCGGATGGCCGCGTTGACCAGCATGACCAGGGCGGCCACGACCACGATCCCGGCGAAGACGGTCGCGGTCTCGAACTGGCGCGACGAGCGCACGATCAGGAAGCCCAGCCCCTGGGTCGCCGCGATGAACTCGCCGAGGATCGCGCCGACCATGGCGCGCGAGAAGGTCAGCCGGATGCTCGCCACCACGGCGGGCGCGGCGCCGGGCAGGACGACCGTACGCACGAGCGTCGCGCCCCGGGCCCCCATCACCCGCGACACCTCGACCAGGCCGGGACTGATGCCCCGCACCCCCGCCATGGTGTTGGCCAGCACGATCAGGAACACCATCAGCGCGGCCAGCAGGATCTTCGGCAGCAGGCCGAGCCCGAACCACATGATGAACATCGGCGCGAGCGCGATCTTCGGGATGGAGTAGAACGCGGCCAGGAACGGCCCAGCTATCTCGTCCAGCACCGGCACGGCCACCAGGACCAGCGCCGCCGCCAGCCCCACCGCGATGCCGATCAGGTAGCCGGCGCCCGCCTCGCCCAGCGTCACCCCGATGTGCCCCCACAACTGCCCGTCGACGACGAGCTCCACCAGGCGGGCCGCGACCTCCGAGGGGCTGCTGACGTACCGGCGCTCGACGACCAGTGGCACGCCGAACTCCCAGATCAGCAGCAGCGCCGCGCCCAGCAGCACGATCCCGGACCGCACGAGCAGCCGTTCCCGGGCCGCGGCGGCGCGGGAGCGGGCGGCGGCCCGGCCGAGCACCCCCGCGGTGGCGGGCACCGTGGCCACGCGGGCGTCGGGGAGCGTCATGTCGCCGCGATCTCCATGCGGATGTCGTCCCACAACGCGTCGTACAGTTCCCTGAACTGCGGGAGACCGTGGATGTGGAACACGTCGCGCGGCCGGGGGAGGCCCACCTCGTACTCGCGCTTGATGCGGCCGGGGCGGCAGGTGAACGTGATGATCCGGTCACTGAGCGCGATGGCCTCGACGAGGTCGTGCGTGACGAACAGGACGGTCGGCCGCCGCAGCTCCCACAGCTTGAGCAGCTCGTCCTGGAGGATCACCCGGGTCTGCGCGTCGAGCGGGCCGAACGGCTCGTCCATGAGGACGACGTCGCTGTCGTACGCGAGCGTGCGCACGATCCCGGCCCGCTTGCGCATGCCGCCGGACAGCTCGTGCGGGTAGTGGTTCTCGAAGCCGGTCAGCCCGACCAGCTCGATGAACTCGCGGGCCCGGCGGCGCCGCTCCTCCTTGGGCACGCGGCGCAGCTCCAGGCCGTACTCGACGTTGCGTGACATCGAGCGCCACGGGAGCAGGTTGTCGTCCTGGGTGATGTAGCCGACCTCGGTGTTCACCCCGGTGACGGGCCGGCCGTGGTGCACGACCTGCCCCGCGGACGGCTGGATGAGCCCGGCCAGCAGGTTGAGCACCGTGGACTTGCCGCAGCCCGACGGGCCGACCAGGCTGATGAACTCGCCGGGGCGCGCCGCGAAGCTCACGTCCTCCAGGGCGAGCAGCGGCTGCGCGGAACGGCCTCGCGGAACGAACGCCTTGTAGACCGCCTCCAGGCGGATGGCCTCTTCGAGTGGTGCCATTCGATCAGCTCCATACCGGATACCGAAGATGGTAGACGGTCTACCGCTTAGATCAAGAGGTCAGTTCACCTCTTGAGCAGGTCGCGCAGCGCCTTGACCACCTCGGCCGGGGCCTCCTCGGCCATGAAGTGGCCGCAGGTGACCGTACGGTGGTCCAGGTTCCCGGCCCAGGCCCGCCACCGGCCGGCGGCGTCGAACCCGAGCGCCGCGCCCCAGTCCTGCTGCAGCACCGTGACGGGCATCCGCAACTTGGCGCCGGCCGCCCGGTCGGCCTCGTCGTGCTCGACGTCGACCGTGGCGGTGGCCCGGTAGTCGGCCACGATCGAGGGGACGGCCTCGCGGGACGCCTTCAGGTACGCCGCGCGCACGTCCGGGGGGATGGCGTTCGGGTCGGAGGTCCAGAGGTCGAGGAAGTGGCCGAAGAACGCGTCCGCCGACGCGCCGATCATGGCCTCGGGCAGGCCCGGCGGCTGCGCCATCAGGTACAGGTGGAAGCCGACGGCGGCCGACCGGCCGTGCATGACCTCCCAGGAGTCGAGGGTCGGCAGGACGTCCAGCGCGGCCAGGTGGGTGACGACGTCCGGGTGGTCGAGCCCCGCGCGGACGGCGACCAGCGCGCCCCGGTCGTGCCCGGCCAGCGAGAACCGGTCGTGCCCCAGGGCGCGGGCCAGGGCGACGACGTCCCGGGCCATCGTGCGCTTGGAGTAGGCGTGCCCGTCGTCGGCGGGCTTGTCGCTGTCGCCGTACCCGCGCAGGTCGGGGCAGATCACGGTGTGGTCGGCGGCCAGGTCGGCGGCGACGTGCCGCCACATCAGGTGGGTCTGGGGGAAGCCGTGCAGCAGCACGACGGGGCTGCCGGTGCCGCCGACGGCGACGTTGAGCGCCACGCCGTCGGTGATGGTGACGCGGCGGCGGCTGAATCCGCTGATCCGAGGTGTCGTGTCCTTGTCCATGCGGCCAGCCTGCCGCCCGCCGATCAGCACCCGATCAGCGCCGGGTCAGCTCTGCTCACCTGGGCGGATAGGTTGGACGGCGATGGTGACATTTGGTGTGCTGGGCCCCCTGACGGCCGAGAACGAGCGCGGCCCGGTCCACCTCAAGGGGCCTCGGCACCGGGCCGTCCTGGCGCGGCTCCTGGTGGCCAAGGGGCGGGTCGTGCCGGTGTCGTGGCTGATCGGCGACCTCTGGGAGGATCCGCCTGAGGGGGCGCTGGGGGCCGTACAGACGTTCGTCGGGGCGCTCAGGAAGGCGCTCGAGCCGTCGCGCCCGCCCCGCACACCCTCCCGGCTCCTGGTCACCTCGCCCCCGGGTTACGCGCTGCGCGCCGAGGCGGTGGACGCCGCGCGGTTCGAGTCCGCCGTCGCCGACTCGGCGCGCCTGCTGGCCGGCGGTGCCGCCGACGAGGCCCGCGCGGTGCTCGACGAGGCGCTGGGGTGGTGGCGGGGGCCGGCGTACGCGGAGTTCGCCGAGCAGGACTGGGCCAGGGGGGAGGCCGCCCGGCTGGACGAGCTGCGGCTGCTGGCCGTGGAACGCCGCGCCGAGGCGGCCTTGGCCTCGGGGCTGGCCGCCGAGTCCGTACCGGACCTGGAGGCGCACGTCTCCGGGCATCCGTTGCGGGAGGACGGGTGGCGGCTGCTGGCCCTGGCGCTGTACCGGACGGGGCGTCAGGGGGATGCGCTGGCGACGTTGCGGCGGGCCAGGCAGACGCTGCAGGCCGAGCTCGGGGTGGATCCGGGGGAGGGGTTGCGGCGGCTCGAGTCCGACATCCTCACCCACGCGCCCCACCTGTTCGAGCGTCCTGGTGAGGGGACCGAGGAGCCGGGCACGGGGCGCGGCGGCGATTCCGGGCCGGGCGTGCGCGGTGGCGAGTCCGGCGGGCCGGACGCGGATGAGGGTGGGCTGGGGTGGGCCGGGCATCCGTTCGTCGGGCGGGTCGCGGAGCTGGCCGAGCTGGAGGGCGTCGCGGCGGAGGTCACGGCGGCGGGGCGGGCGCGGCTCGCGCTGCTGTCCGGCGCGGCGGGCGCGGGCAAGACCGCGCTGGCCGGGGCGCTGGCGCGGCGCCTGGAGGCCAAGGGCTGGAGCACGGCCTGGGGCGCCAGCCCCGAGCTCGGCGGCGCGCCGCCGGCCTGGCCCTGGACCCAGATGCGTGAACACCTCACCCCCTCCGCCGGCGCCACCCCACCCGCACCGGCGGACGGGCCCGCGCGCACCGACGCGACAGCCGGCCCGGGGGACGATCGCCTGGCCGCCCGCTTCAGGAGGCATCGCGCGATCGCCTCCTACCTGGCCGCCACCGCGGCCGGGCAGGGCCCGATCCTCCTCGTCCTCGACGACCTGCACTGGGCGGACGAGGAGACCTTGGCCCTGCTCACCACGCTGGCCACCGGCCTCGGCGCCGCACCCGTGCTCATCGTCGCGACCTACCGCTCGACCGAGATCTCCGCCGGGCTGGGGGAAGCGCTGGGCCGGGCCGCACGGGCCGAACCGGCGCGGATCTACCTGGGCGGCCTGACCGAAGCGCAGGTGGGCGAGCTGGTCCGGGCCATCACCGGCCGCGGGATGCCCGACGCCGGCGCGCGCACGATCCACGCGCGCAGCGCGGGCAACCCGTTCTTCGTCCGGGAGCTCACCCGCGTGTGGGAGAGCGAGGGCGACGCGGCGCTGCACACCGTCCCGGCCGGGGTTCGCGACGTCATCCGGCACCGCCTGGCCGCGCTCACCGACGCGGCCCGTACGCACCTCCGCCAGGCCGCGGTCCTCGGGCAGGAGGTCGATCTCGACGTGCTGATCTCCCTGTCCGGGGATTCGAACGGGGGCGAGGAGCGGGTGCTGGAGTCCGTCGAGTCCGCGCTGATCGCCGGCTTCCTGGTGGAGCAGGATGCCGACCGGCTGCGGTTCGCCCACGCGCTGGTGCACGAGACGCTGTACGACGACATCCCGCGTGCCCGCCGCGCCCGCTGGCACGCACGCGTCGCCGGGATCCTCGAACGCGCCCGGCCCGGCGACGTGGAGACCATCGCCCACCACTGCCTGCGCGCGGAGGGACGGGCGGGCGCCGCCCGCACCGCCCACTACACGCGTGCCGCGGCCGAGCGGGCGGAGCGGAGGTTCGCCCCGCACGAGGCGGCCCGGCTGTGGCGCGAGACGCTCACCGCCCTGGACCGCGCGGACGACGGCCCCTTCGCGGGTGGCGGCGTGGACGGCGGCTCGGGGTGGGCCGGGGGTGGGCTGGAGCGGCTGGAGGCGGTCATGGGGCTGGTCAGGGCGCTGGCGGTGACCGGGGAGCTGGACGAGTCGCGGCGGTACCGCGCGGAGGCGGTCGGGGCGGCCGAGGCGCTCGGTGATCCGGTGCTGACCGCCGCCGTGATCGGCTCCTTCGACGTGCCCGCCATCTGGACCTCCAACGACGACCCGGCCCTGTCGGCCGGCCTCGTCGCCGCCGCCGAGCGTACGCTGGCCGCCCTGCCCCCCGGCCACGAGAGCGAGCGCGCCCGCCTGCTCATCACCATCGCGATGGAGCGGCGCGCCGACGCCGGACGGCGGGGTGACCAGGCCGCGTGCGAGGCCGAGGCGATCGCCCGCCGCCTGGGCGACCGCACCCTGCTGGCGTACGCGCTCAACGGCCGCTACATGCAGACCTTCCACCGCGCCGGGCTGGCGCCGGAGCGGGCCGCGATCGGCGAGGAACTGCTCGGCCTGGCCGCCCACGACAGCCTGGTGACGTTCGAGGTGCTCGGGCACCTGATCCTGCTCCAGGCCCGGGCCGCGCTCGCCGACCTGGAGGCCGCCGACCGGCACGCCGCCGCGGCCGACCGGCTCGCCGCACGGTACGACCTCCCGCTGGTGGGGGTGTTCACCACCTGGTACGCCGCGCTCCGGCTGGCCGTGACGGGCGGCCCGGAGGGCGCGGCGCGCGCCGCGTACCGTGCGGCCGCCGCCCGGCTCAGCGGCACCGGCATGGCGGGGGTGGAGGAGGGCATGCTGCCGCTCGCCCTGCTCTGTCTCGACGGGGGAGACGCGGGGGCCGTGCCGGCGGAGGCGGACTGGGGGCCGTACGAGAGGTGGGCCCGTCCCCTGGTCCTGCTCGCCCGGGGCCGTCGCGAGGAGGCGCTGGCCGCCGCCCGCACCGTCCCCGACTCCCCGCGTGACCTGCTCTTCGAGGCCAGGACCTGCCTGCACGCGCTCGCCGCGATCGAGGCGGCCGACCGGCCGACGATGGAGCGCCTCTACGACCGGCTGCTGCCCGCCGAGGGGGAGCTCGCCGGCGCCGGTAGCGGGCTGGTCAGCCTCGGCCCGGTGGCGCTGTATCTCGGCCGGCTCGCCGCCGCGCTCGGATGGCGCAGCCGCGCTGCCGGACATTTCCGAAATGCGGAGGCCATGAGAGCCGGTGTCCGGTGACCGGTAACCTGCTTGTCAACGCGGGACGTCAAGACGGCCCCACGCGGGCCGCCGGCAGCGGTGTCTGTCATCGCGAGTCCCACTCCGAGTTTTCCGAAACTTTCGGGCAACTTGTCGCCCATTCCACCCCGGCAAGCTCCGGACCTGGAGCGGCTCGGCCGGCGGTGGGACCTGCAACATAGCAGTTGGCAGCACTCTTGACACGCCACAGCGGTCCCCTTATGTTGCCGCAATATTAAAGAGAACTGCTTGAAAGTTTCGGCGTCACCCCCGCGTTACACCCCCCCGCTCTCGCCGCGGGCCGGCGCCGTCATAGCCCGAAGGGATGGCATGAGGGGCCAGGTACCAATCGACACAAGCTCGGCGTCCGGCGAGAGCGAGCAATGGCGGGACACGCGGCTGCCGCCCGCCGAGCGGGCCGACGCGCTCATCCCGCTCATGACCCTTGAGGAGAAGGTCGCCCAGCTCGTGGGGGTGTGGGTCGGCGCCGACGCATCGGGGGGAGGCGTCGCCCCACACCAGACCGACATGGGTGACGGGCCCGAGTGGGAGGACGCCGTCCGGCAGGGGCTGGGCCAGCTCACGCGGCCCTTCGGGACGGCTCCGGTCGATCCCGTCGCCGGCGCCCGCTCACTGGCGGCCTCCCAGGCCGAGATCGTCCGGGCCAGCCGGTTCGGGATCCCGGCCCAGGTGCACGAGGAGTGCCTGACGGGCTTCGCCGCCTGGCGGGCGACCGTGTACCCGGCGCCGCTGAGCTGGGGCGCCTCCTTCGACCCCGGGCTGATCGAGGAGGTGGCCGGCCGGATCGGCCGATCCATGCGCGCCGCGGGCATCCACCAGGGCCTGGCCCCGGTGGTGGACGTGACCAGGGACTACCGCTGGGGGCGTACCGAGGAGACGATCGGCGAGGACCCGTACCTCGTCGGCACGCTCGGCGCCGCCTACGTGCGCGGTCTGGAGGCCGCCGGGATCGTCGCCACCCTCAAGCACTTCGCCGGCTACTCCGCCTCCCGCGGCGGCCGCAACCTCGCCCCCGTCCCGATGGGGCCCAGGGAGCTGGCGGACGTCGTGCTGCCGCCGTTCGAGATGGCCCTGCGCCTGGGCGGCGCCCGGTCGGTCATGCACTCGTACGCCGAGATCGACGGCGTCCCCGTGGCGGCCGACGAGAGCCTGCTCACCGGGCTGCTGCGCGACGAGTGGGGCTTCGAGGGCACCCTCGTCGCCGACTACTTCGCGGTCCGGTTCCTGGAGCGGCTGCACCGCGTCGCCGCGGACGCCGGGGAAGCGGCCGGGCTCGCGCTCAAGGCCGGGATCGACGTCGAGCTGCCCACGGTGGACACGTTCGGCGCCCCGCTCATCGAGGCGCTCAAGGCCGGGACGGTGGACGAGGCGCTGGTCGACCGGGCCCTGCGCCGCGTGCTGACGCAGAAGGCCGAGCAGGGCCTGCTCGACGAGGGCTGGCAGCCGCTGCCCGGGCCGGCCGAGGAGGTGCGGCTCGACGACGAGGAGAGCCGGGAGCTCGCCCTGCGGCTGGCCCGCGAGGCCATCGTGCTGCTGCGCAACGACGACGCCGTCCTGCCGCTGAACCCCGCGGGGAAGGTGGCGCTCATCGGTCCCGTCGCCGACGACCCGATGGCGATGCTCGGTTGCTACGCCTTCCCCAACCACGTCGGCCCGCACCCCGAGCAGGGCCTCGGGCTGGACCTGCCGACGCTGCGCGAGTCGCTCGGCCGGCTGGTCCCCGACCTCGCCTACGCCCCGGGCTGCGCCGTCACCGGCGACGACACCTCCGGCTTCGCCGAGGCGGTCGCGCTCGCCGGGCGGAGCGACGTGTGCGTGCTCGCCGTCGGCGACCGGGCCGGGCTGTTCGGGCGCGGCACCTCCGGCGAGGGCTGCGACGCCACCGACCTGCGCCTGCCGGGCGTGCAGGCCGAGCTGGTCCGGGCGGTGCTCGCGACCGGCACCCCGGTGGTGCTGGTGCTGCTGGCCGGCCGCCCGTACGCGCTGGGGTCCGAGGTCGACGCGGCCAAGGCCGTCCTGTTCGGCTTCTTCCCCGGCCAGCGCGGCGGCCAGGCGCTGGCGGAGGTGCTGACCGGCGCGGTGAACCCGTCGGGCCGGCTGCCCGTCAGCGTGCCGCGCGACGCGGGCGGCCTGCCGGCGACGTACCTGGCGCCGCCGCTCGGCCGCCGCTCCGACGTGTCGTCGGTGGACCCGACGCCCGCGTACCCGTTCGGGCACGGCCTGAGCTACACCACGTTCGAGTGGAGCCAGGCCCGGGTCCGGGGCGACGTCGCGGAGTGGGCGGTGGACGGCGAGGTGGCCGTCGAGGTCACGGTCCGCAACACCGGGTCGCGCTCCGGCGCGGAGGTCGTCCAGCTCTACCTGCACGACCCGGTCGCGCAGACGACCAGGCCGGAGGTCCGCCTGATCGGTTACGCCCGCGTGCCGCTGGAGGCGGGGGAGGCGGCCCGGGTGACCTTCACGGTCCCGGCCGACGTCACGTCGTTCACCGGGGTCCACGGGCGCCGCATCGTCGAGCCGGGCGAGGTGGAGCTGCGGCTCGGCCGCTCCTGCGCGGCGGCCGCGGCGACGCTGCCGCTGCGCCTGACCGGTCCGGAGCGCGAGGTCGGCCACCGGCGGCACCTCCAGGCGCCGGCGCACATCGACCGCAACCCACCGGAGGGCCGAGGATGAGCACACCCGAGACGCTGGAGGTCAGCAGGCCGGCGGAGCAGGAGGCGCCACCCGCGCCCGGGCGCCGCCGGCGGCAGAGCGCCGGCTCCTGGCGCAGCGCTCTGCGCCGCGACTGGCAGCTCTACACGCTGGCGATCCTGCCGCTGCTGTTCTTCCTGATCTTCCGGTACGCCCCCATGCTGGGCAACATCATCGCCTTCCGGAAGTTCGAGCCGGGCGGCAGCATCTTCGGCGAGGAGTGGGTGGGCCTGCGCTACGTGAAGATGTTCCTGAACGACCCGACGTTCTGGAACGTGTTCACCAACACCCTGGTCCTGGGCGCGCTGACCCTGATCTTCTGCTTCCCGCTGCCGATCGTGCTGGCCCTGCTGCTCAACGAGGTCCGGCGGCGCACGCTGAAGCGGTTCCTGCAGTCGGTGTCGTACCTGCCGCACTTCCTGTCGATGGTGATCGTGGCCGGTCTCGTCATGCAGATGACGTCGATCGACGGGCCGATCAACTCGTTACTGGCCTTCGTCGGCAGCGAGAAGATCTCGTTCATGCAGGACCCGGGCTGGTTCCGGACGATCTACGTCAGCTCGGAGATCTGGCAGACGGTCGGCTGGGGCACCATCCTCTACCTCGCCGCGCTGACCACCATCGACGACCAGCTCTACGAGGCCGCCCGGATGGACGGCGCGAGCCGGTGGCGGCAGATCTGGCACGTGACGCTGCCGGGCATCCGGCCGACGGCGGTCACGCTGCTGATCCTCAACATCGGCACGTTCATGGCGGTGGGCTTCGAGAAGGTCTTCCTGCTGTACAACCCGCTGACGTACCCGACCGCCGACGTGATCTCCACGTACCTGTACCGGATGGGCCTGGAGGCCAGCAACTTCAGCTACGCCGCGGCCATCGGCCTGTTCGAGGCGCTGGTCGGCCTGGTCCTGATCCTCTCGGCCAATGTGATCTCCCGCCGCACAGTTGGGACGAGCCTGTGGTGACAACGCACGAGATGACCCGCGGCTACCGCGTCTTCCAGTGGTTCAACGGGGTCGCCCTGACCCTCGTCGTGGTGGTGACGCTCTATCCGTTCGTCAACATCCTGGCCCGCTCGTTCAGCTCCCAGACCGCCATCAGCGCGGGCGAGGTGAACCTCCTTCCCAAGGGGTTCAACCTGACGACGTACAAGATCGTGGCGTCGGACCCGATGTTCTGGACGAACTACCGCAACACGGTCGTGTACACCGTCGTCGCGACGCTCATCGCGATGGTGATGACGACGTGTTACGCGTACGTGCTGTCCAAGAAGCAGCTCAAGGGCCGCAAGTTCCTCGTCGGCGTCGCGGTCTTCACCATGTTCTTCTCCGGCGGCCTGATCCCGAACTACGTGCTGATCAGCGGCCTGGGCCTGAAGAACTCGATCTGGGCCATCGTCCTGCCCAACGCCATCAGCGTGTTCAACCTCCTGGTCATGAAGGCCTTCTTCGAGAGCCTGCCGCAGGACCTGGAGGAGGCCGCCGCCATCGACGGCCTGAACACCTACGGCATCCTGTGGCGGATCGTGCTGCCGCTGTCGAAGGCGGTCATCGCCACGATGATCCTCTTCTACGCGGTCTCGTTCTGGAACTCCTGGTTCGCGGCGTTCCTGTACATGAACGAGTCGGACATGTTCCCGGTGACGGTCTATTTGCGCAACCTCATCGCCGGAGCCACCGGTGCCGACTCCTTCGGCGCGGCGGCCGCGGAAGTGACGCAGGTGGGGGCCAACATCCAGGCGGTGACGATCGTCCTCACCGTCCTGCCGATCCTGGTCATCTACCCGTTCGTCCAGCGGTACTTCGTCTCCGGCGTCATGCTCGGCGCGGTCAAGGGCTGACCTCCCGGCGCCTCACAAACCCCAGCAGAATCACGGGAAAGGATTCCCCCCATGCGCGAAATCTCGCGGCGTCAGGCGATCATCGGTCTCGGTGCCTTCGCCTCCCTCGCCCTGACCGCCTGCGGCAGCGAGAGCGAGACCCCGGCGAAGGCCACGGACGCGGCCAACAAGGCGGGCTCGATGGCGGGCTACGGCGTCGGCCAGCAGTTCAAGGCCACCGAGCCGCTGTCGTTCGACGTGCTCTACAACAACCACTCGTTCTACCCGAACAAGGCCGACTGGCTGTTCTGGCAGGAGCTGACCAAGCGGACCAACGTCACGATCAAGCCGATCGAGGTGCCGCTCAGCGACTACGAGAAGAAGCGCAGCCTGCTCATCGCGTCCGGCGACGCCCCGCTGATCATTCCGAAGACCTACCACCCGCAGGAGGAGGCGTTCGTCTCCTCCGGGGCCATCCTGCCGGTCAGCGACTACTTCCACCTGATGCCCAACTTCCAGGAGAAGGTCGCCAAGTGGCAGCTCCAGCCCGAGCTTAACTCGATCATGCAGACCGACGGCAAGATCTACCTGCTGCCCGGCCTGCACGAGGCCGCCTGGGCCGACTACTCCTTCGCGGTGCGCACCGACATCCTGGAGAAGCTCAAGCTGGAAGTCCCCAAGACGCTGGACGACTTCTACAACATGCTCAAGGCGATGAAGGCCGAGTACCCGGACCTCTACCCGATGACCGACCGGTGGGGCGTGCCCACGCCGGGCGGCAACCTGATCAAGCTCATCGCCCAGGCGTTCGGCAGCAAGGGCGGCTGGGAGTACCAGCACGCGATGTTCGACGCCGCCCAGGGCAAGTTCGTCTACACAGGCGCCATGCCGGGATACAAGCAGGCGATCGAGTACCTCAACAAGCTGGTGAAGGAGAAGCTGCTCGACCCCGAGAGCTTCACCCAGCAGGACGAGGCCGCCAAGCAGAAGTTCATCTCGGGCAAGTCCTTCGTGATCAGCACCAACGCGCAGGTCCTGATCAACGACTACCGGGCGGCGCTGACCGAGAACGACAAGGACGCCAAGATCGTCAAGATCCCGGTGCCGCTCGGCCCGGCGGGCGAGTTCAAGTTCGCCACCCGCCTGGAGAACGGCATCATGATCTCCAAGAAGGCCACGGAGAACAAGAACTTCGTCGCCATGATGCAGTTCATCGACTGGCTCTGGTACTCCGAGGCCGGCATGGAGTTCGCCAAGTGGGGCGTCGAGGGCACCACGTTCACCAAGGACTCCTCCGGCAAGTACAAGCTGGCCGATGACGTCGACTACGTCGGCCTCAACCCCGGCGCCCCCAAGCACCTGCAGAAGGACTTCGGCTTCGGCAACGGCGTGTTCGCCTACGGCGGCCCCACCAAACTGCTCCAGTCCACGTTCTCGGACGAGGAGATGGAGTTCCAGAACGTGATGAACACCAGGAAGCAGTGGCCGGTCGAGCCGGCCGCCCCGCTCAGCGAGGAGGAGCGCGAGCAGGCCTCCATGTGGGAGACGCCGCTGAAGGACCACGTCACCCAGAACACGCTCAAGTTCATCCTCGGCGAGCGCGACCTCGGCGAGTGGGACGCCTACGTCAAGGAGCTCGAGGCCAAGAGCTCGACCCAGTACGTCAACCTGATCAACACCGCCTACGAGCGGTTCAAGAAGGCACACGGCAGCTGATTTCCCGCAGGCCGGGCCGTCCCCTCCTGCCGGGGCGGCCCGGCCGTCTCTTTCAAGGATCGATCCATGCGCAACCTCGTACCCGGCGAGCCCTCCGGGCGGCTGTCCGACGCCTGGCGCTTCTGCGTCGGCACGGGACGCTTCGAGCTCGCGCTGCGGCGCGACTACCAGGACTCGCTGGCGCTGGTCCAGCGGGACATCGGCTTCCGGCACATCCGCGGCCACGGCCTGCTGAGCGACGGCGTGGGCGTCCACCGGCCCTACGAGTACGGGGGCGCCCGCCACGTCCGGCACTCTTTCACGTACGTGGACCAGGTGGTCGACGCCTACCTGGAGCTCGGCATCCAGCCCTTCGTGGAGCTGGGCTTCATGCCCTCGGGGCTGGCCTCCGGCGAGCAGACCGTGTTCTGGTGGCGCGGCAACGTCACCCCGCCGAGCTCGTGGCAGGAGTGGGCCGAGCTGGTCCGGGCCACCGTGACCCACCTCATCGACCGGTACGGCCTCGACCAGGTGCGCCGCTGGCCGATCGAGGTCTGGAACGAGCCCAACCTCAAGGAGTTCTGGCAGGGCGCCGACGAGGCCGCCTACCACCGCCTGTACGAGGTCACCGCCCGCACGATCAAGGACGTGGACGCGTCGCTGCAGGTCGGCGGCCCGTCCATCTCGCCCGGCTCCGACGAGTGGATGCCGCGCTTCGCCGACTTCGTCACCGCCCGCGACGTGCCGGTCGACTTCGTCAGCAGGCACGCCTACACCTCGGGCCCGGCCCAGCACGTGCCGTTCGGCGTGCACCAGACCATGAGGCCCGCCGCCGAGCTGCTGGAGCAGTTCGCCACCCCGCGCCGCCAGCTCCGCGGCGGCCCGCTGGCGGACCTGCCCGTGCACATCACGGAGTTCAACTCCTCCTACCGCCCCGACAACCCCGTCCACGACACGGCCTTCAACGCCGCCTACCTCGCGCCCGTCCTGGCCGCCGGGGGCGAGCTGGTGGACTCCTTCTCGTACTGGACCTTCAGCGACATGTTCGAGGAGGTCGGGATCCCGACCTCGATCTTCCACGGCGGCTTCGGCCTGCTCACCCACCGCCAGATCAAGAAGCCCACCTACCACCTGTACGCCTTCATGGCCCGCATGGGCGACCAGCTCCTGACCAGGGGCGAGGACCACCTGGTCACCCGGGACGACACCGGCCGGGTCACCGTGCTGGCCTGGGCGCCGGTGGACGTCACCGGCGGGCCCGCCGTCGCCGGTCACAGCGTGCGCCTGTCGATCCCGATGGCGGCGGACTCGGCCTTCATGCTGCGCTCGTCGGTGAGCGAGGAGATGGGCAACGCCTGGGCGGCCTGGTGCGAGATGGGACGTCCCCGGTCACCACACTCCAGACAGCTCGATATCCTCCGGGAAGCGGCGGAACCGGTCCGCCGCCACCGGAACCTGCCCGTCGCCGGCGGGCCGCTCGATCTCGACCTGTCGCTCGACCGCCACGAGGTGACGCTGGTCGAGCTGACGCCGGTGGCGGACGAGACCCCGCCGTGGTGGGACGACAGCCGGATACTCGGCCTGGGAGAGGGCGCGCGATGAGCGGCGGGCGGCTGCCCGGCCCGGAGGAGGACGCGGGATGAGCGACGTCGGAGCGGCACGGCAGTTCGGCACGGGGCCGCTCTCACGGGCCTCCGCGCTGATCTACACCCTGCTGACCGTGGAGCTGCTGGTCCTGCTCACGGCCGTGCCCGGCCTGGTGGGGCTCGTCCTGCTCGACCGGCACGCCAGCAACGTCCCCCTGATGGCCGCGTGCCTGCTCCCGGCCGGCCCGGCGATCTCCGCCGCCCTCTACGCGCTGCGCCACCGCCGCCGCGAGCTGACGGAGCTGCGCCCGGCGGCGGCGTTCTGGCGCGGTTACCGGGCCAACTTCGGCGGGGTCATGAAGATCTGGGTGCCCTGGCTGCTGTTGCTGACCGTGCTCGGGACCAGCCTGGGCAACTTCTCCGCCGCCGGCGTCCCCGGCTGGTGGGCGGTGCTGCAGGTCGTCATCGCGGCCGGCTCGACGCTCTGGGTGGCCAACGCGCTGGTCGTCACGTCGCTGTTCGCGTTCAGGGCGGTGGACGTGGCCCGGCTGGCCGCCTGGTCGCTCGGCCGCTTCCCCGCCGCCACCCTTGCCAACGCCTGCCTGCTCGTCGTGGCGGGCGGCGTCACGCTGATCGCCTCCGAGGCGGTGCTGTCCCTGCTGGCCTCGGTGCTCGTGGCGACGCTCCTGTGGAACAGCCGCTCGATGATCACCGAGGTCCAGCAGAGGTTCACGCGTCAGTAGATGCGCCGCCCGCGGGCGTCGGGCACCCCCGACTTGCGCAGGAAATAGCTGTTGACCTGGTCGCGCCACTCCTCCGCGGAGCGGACCTGCTCGTCGAGCCGCTCCCGCACCCGCTCGTGCAGCGCCGGGTCCACCTCGCCCGCCAGCTTCTCCCACAGCAGCCGGATCCCGGCCGCCTCCTCGGCCCCCGCGAAGTGGGTGTCGTAGATGTGCTGGACGACGGTCGTGCCGCTGCGCAGCACGTGCTCGTACGGCACGTGGTGGAAGAACAGCAGCAGCTCGTCCGGGCAGTCGGCGAGCGACTCGTAGACCTCCGACCACGGCGTCGGGTACTGCCCCGTGAAGCCGGTGCCCGAGGCGCGGGTGCGGTCCACGCCGATGCCGTCGCGGTCGGCGAAGTGGTAGGTGCCCCACGGCGTGTACTCGTATCCGTCCACGTCGGGGCCGTAGTGGTGGCCGGGGCGGACCATGAAGCCGACGCCGAGCGGGGCCGTGTAGCGCTCGTACGTCCGCCAGGAGCCGTCCATCATCCGGTGCAGCGTGCTCCGCACCGCCCTGCCCGTCTTCTCTGGGCCCGTCTCTGGGCCTACCTCTGGGAACGTCAGGCCGATCCACTCGTCGAGGATCGCGGCCGGGTCGAGCCGCGGCGCCCAGGCGAGCCGGCCGAACGCGTACAGGTTCGCCTGGGCCAGCGGGTGCCCGGTCCAGTACGGGTCGTCGCCCACGTTGGACACCGCGACCAGGCCGCCATCGCCGGCCACCTCCGCCACCGTGCGGCCCTCGGGCCCCCAGAAGCGGAACCCGAGCACCTCGCTCCACATCGGGGCCAGGTAGCACACGTGCCGCTGCTGGCCGGTGTATTCCTGCGTCACCTGCAGCTCCACCGCCAGGCGGGTGCCCGGCATCGCCGCGATCACCGGTGACACCGGCTCGCGCACCTGGAAGTCCATGGGGCCGTACTTGACCTGGAGGATCGCGTTGTCCCTGAACTGCCCGTCGAGCGGGGCGAAGTGGTCGTGGGCCGCGCGGGCCCGGTCGGTGGAGCGGTCGCGCCAGTCCTGCCGGTGGTTGTAGACGAAAGCGCGCCAGTGCACGACCCCGCCGTGCGGCGCCAGGGCGTCGGCGAGCATGTTGGCGCCGTCGGCGTGGCTGCGCGCGTACGCGAACGGGCCCGGCTGCCCCTCCGAGTCGGCCTTCACCACGTAACCGCCGAAGTCGGGGATCGTCGCGTACACCCGCTCGGTCGTCCGCGCCCACCACTCCCGCACGCCCTCGTCCAGCGGGTCGGCGCTGTCCAGCCCGCCGAGCGCGATGGGGGAGGCGAAGTTGACCGACAGGTGCACGCGGATGCCGTACGGGCGCAGCTCCGCCGCGATCGCGGCCACCTCGCCGAGCCGGTCGGTCAGCAGGCGGGCCTCGGCGGCGTGCACGTTGACGTTGTTCACCGCGACCGCGTTGATCCCGGTCGCGGCCAGCAGGCGCCCGTAGGCCCGCACCCGGGTCAGGTCCGCCCGCAGCACACCGTCGTGCCAGAAGATCGACCCGCCCGAGTAACCGCGCTCGACCTGGCCCATCACCGGATGCACGTCGATGTTGTCCCAGTGGTCCAGCATGCGCCGCCGCAACGCCGGCCGGTACGCCTCGGCCGGCCGCTCCGCGCCGAACGCCGCCTCGCCGAGCCGGACCACCTCGAACCACCCGTACAGCAGCCCGGCCGGGTCGTCGGCGAGCACCACCGTGACACCGTCCAGGCGGCCCAGCACGAAGCCCTCAGGACCGGCCGCCGGCCCCCTGACCGCCGCCACGGCGGGCGGCAACGGGCCGGCCGACGACAGCGCGAGCACGAGGTCGCACGCCTCTCCCGGCGCGGCCACCCCGCCGCCGTACCGCTCGCAGGCGTCCGCCACCTCGGCCCGCACGGTCGCGGCGAGCGCGGAGTCGACGCCGAGCACGAGAGTGCGGCGCGAACCGATCGCGCGGAACGCCTCGGGGGGCAGCCAGGCCGGATGGACGCCGGTCAGATGGGGAATGGTCACGGGGGCTCCTTAAATCTCTCCGGAGCGAATCTACCGGTGCCCGCCGAGCAGCCCTTATGGGGTCGCGCTGCGGGGAGGACGTCGCCGCAGGAGCGTCGGAGGAGCCGGTCCGGGCGCCTCCCGCGGCAGCGCATCCACCGGTCGCCTCGCCGTGGCGGCCGGGAAGGCGGGCTGCCCGGCGGGCGCTACTTGCGGGCCTGGCCCGGCGGGGTGGCCGGCGGCTGGGCGGCGTGCTCGTCGGCGTGCTCGTTCACGGGCTCGTTCACGGGCCCGTCGGTCCTGCCCCCGAGCCCCGGCGGCTCGCGCGTCTGGCCGGGCGGGGTGTGCTCGGAGGTGGGGCCCGGCTCCGGCGCCGTGGTCCTGGTGGGGCGGGGCGTCGGTCTCCTGGTCGGAGGCGGGGTCTTGGGGGCGGCCTTCGACACCACCCGCGGCGGCGACGTGCGGCCGGCGACGGGCGGCACGTCCCGCGTACCCCGCAGGGGCGCGGGGGTGGGGGTCGGGGTGGGCTCGGGGGTGGCCGGCGGGGCCGAGGTCCCCGGGACGGTGGCGCGGCGAGGAGGGGCCGGATGCTCGACCGGCGAGGTGGCCGGGCGCGGGCTGAGGGCCGCCACCGGCCGCCGCGCGCGCTCCTTGTCACCTTCCGGGACAGGCAGCGCGTCGAGGGTGGGGGAGCTGCCGGGGATGGCGATCAGCAGGCCGGCGAGAACCAGGTGGAGGAGGCCGGCCAGCACCGTGGAGATCCGTAACGCCTGACCCCTGCGCTCACTGGACTGCGACGTACGCATTCCTGCCGGTCCCATGCGGGGGTCCTCCTGGGGGGTGAGGAAGGGGCGAACCTTTTTGATCTAGACATGGATGCCCACGACGGTCAACCCCGTAAACGTCCGGCACGTCACCGCGAGGCGGCCTCCCGGCGGGCACGAAGGCGGGCGCGATACCAGAGCAGGATCCCCACCCCGCCCGCCAGCAGCGCCCAGCCGATCGGCCGGGCGACCGCGAGATACGTGCCCGTGGGCAGCCGCACCGCCAGGACGAGCATGACCAGCGCGTGGATCGCCAGCGTGCCGCCGAGGATCGTGGTCAGCACGGCCGCGACGCGGCGGATGTCGGGCCGCCGCAGCATGGCCGCCGCCGCGGGGTTCCGCCGCGCCACCCGGCGCAGCACCACCAGGTACAGCGGCCGGCCCACGACCACGGAGACCAGCCCGGCCACGCCCAGCGGCCCGGTCAGCACCGCCTCGTGCAGCTTCAGCACCAGCGGGTTCCCGCCGCTGAGCAGCAGCGCCAGCAGGGCCACGCCGTACCCGAGCAAGGCGACCACGCCGATCGGGTCGATCCGCCGCCGTGCGGCGAACACGGCGGCGGTGCAGGCCACGGGGATGCCCGCCGCGATGGCCAGCGCCGTGGCGTCGGACCCCGCGTACGGGCGGACCAGCGCGTACGCGGCCAGCGGCACCAGCCCGTTCAGCACCCCGCTCGCCACCATCCGCCACACCCGTGCTCCGGCGCGCTTCCCGTGCGACATCGACGACGCTCCCTCGGTCAGGACTCATGCGAACCCCTCCAAGGTGGCGCGGCCGGGCCCGCCGGACCTCGGACCCGGGGTGGATCTTCCCCGTTCTCCACCCGCGGGTGGAGAACGCCTCCCGGCCGGAAGCGGGTGGAGAGCGCCTCCCGGCGGGAAGCGAATCGTGCCGGACCGGCCGGAACCGCCTGCGCTATGATCACACCGACGACGACCTGGAACGATCCCCACCCCGCCCGTCGTCGCCGCTCACGGGACACGAGGAACGATGTCGAGCATCAAAGAGGTCGCCCGGCTCGCCGGGGTCTCCGTCGGCACCGTGAGCAACGTGCTCAACCGGCCCGAGATGGTGGCCCCCGACACCCTGCGCCGCGTGCGGGAGGCGATCGAGCGGCTCGGCTACGTGCGCAACGGCTCCGCCCGGCAGCTGCGCGCCGGCCGGAGCCGCACCATCGGGGTGGTCGCGCTCGACCTGGCCAACCCGTTCTTCATCGACGTCCTGCGCGGCGTCGAGACCGTCGCCCAGCGCTCGGAGCTGACCGTGATGGTCTTCAACAGCAACAAGGACGCCACCCGCGAGGCGGGGCTGCTGGAGACGTTCGAGGAGCAGCGCCCGCTCGGCGTGCTGATCACGCCGGTCAACGACAGCGGTGAGGAGGAGCGGCTGAGCCGGCTCATCGCGCGCGGCATCCCGGTGGTGCGGTTCGACAGCTCGGCCCGCCACAGCCACGGCTGCGCCGTCGCGGTGGACGACGTGCTCGGCGGGCGGCTGGCCGGCCTGCACTTACGCGAGCGGGGACACCGCCACATCGCCTTCGCGGGCGGCCCGTTCACCGTCCGCCAGGTGCGCGAGCGGCACGACGGCCTGGCCGCCGTGCTCGGCCCCGACGACACCATGACCGTCATCCGCCTGCCCGACCTCACCGTCGCCACCGGCCGCGCCGTCGGCAAGGAGATCGCCGACCTGCCCCCCGCCGAGCGGCCCACCGCGGTCTTCTGCGCCAACGACCTGGTCGCGATCGGGGTGCTGCAGGAGATGACCCTGCGCGGCCTGCGGGTTCCGGCCGACCTGGCCATCCTCGGCTACGACGACATCGACTTCGCCGCGGCGGCCGCGGTGCCGCTGTCGTCGATCCGGCAGCCGCGCGAGCAGCTCGGCCACACCGCCGCCACGCTCCTGCTGGAGGAGGCCAACCAGCCCGCCGGGCACGAGCACCGCCAGGTCATCTTCCAGCCCGACCTGATGGCCCGCACCTCGACCGCAGCGCCCGTGCCCGCGGCGCCCTGACCGTCACCCTCCCACCGTCACCCTCCGGCCGTCACCCTCCGGCCGTCACCCTCCGGCCGTCACCCTCCGGCCGTCACCCTCCGGCCGTCACCCTCCGGCCGTCACCCTCCGGCCGTCACCCTCCGGCCGTCACCCTCCGGCCGTCACCCTCTGGCCGTCACCCGCATTCGTGCCCGTGGTGCGCGGGGACGTCCAGCGTCGGGTTGCGGTCGAAGAAGCCGACCGGCTTGAGCCGGAAACCCGCGTGGTCCACCGGCATGATCGGCCACTCCTCGGGCCGGGGCGCGTGGGTGAACCCGAAGACGTGCCAGACGACCAGCGGGCGGCCGTCGAGGTCGCGGTCGGCGGCGGCGAACGCGGGCAGCCCCGCGCCGCCCGGGTGCTGGTTGACGAAGTCGCCGGCCGGGTAGCGCTCGGCCGGGTCGTACGCGGTGACCCACAGGTGCCGGGTGGCGAACGCGGCCCGCGCGGCGATGGAGGAGCCCGGGTCGGCCAGCAGCAGCGGCTTGCCCTCGGGGTGGAGCGCGTACGCCACCGGGTCGCCGAGCGCGTTGCGCGAGCCCGGGTTCGTGATGTGCCAGGCCCGGTTGACGCTCCCGTCGGCCACCCGCTGCGCCTGGCTCTCCCTGGTCAGCGGCGTCCTACGGTAGGTGAAGGCGTTCCCGCGCGGGTTGCCGTCGCCCATGGGGACGCGGGCGACGTCGACCTCCTCCACCCGGTTGGCCGGCCCGTCCACCGCCATGTCCAGGCGCGCGCAGAACAGGTGCTGGTGGTACGGCGCCGCCAGGCCCGGCGCGACCTGCGCCGCGTACGCGGACCCGCCGTCGGGGTAGGCCGCGGTGAACAGCACGCCGGTGGCCTTGACCTCGAACTCGATGACGCCGTCGAGGTAGAGGTACCAGTAGAAGCCGTAGTCGTAGTTGCCGACGGTGGTGAAGAAGGACAGCACCATGCGGCGCTGCCGCCGGACCTCCGACGAGTGCGCCCACAGGTCCGTGTGCTTCCACAGGATGCCGTGGTCCTCCTCGTGCAGGCAGATCGCGTTCGGCAGCGTGCGCGGGGCGCCGTGCGCGTCGGCGACCACGGCGTCGAGGTAGGTGATCTCGCCCACGCAGTCGCAGCCGCGCTCCAGGGAGTTGGCGTACTGGCCGATCAGGTACTCACCGGTGTCGAAGTAGTTCTGCCAGGAGCGCACCGGGGACGGGTCGGCGTACGGGACCACCATCTCGGCGATCGAGGCGCGGTCGACGATCGGGCGGCGGCGGCCCGTGTCCCTGTCGTCGAAGGCGATCTGGTGCAGGATCAGCCCCTCGCGGGCGTCGAAGCCGATGCGCAACGACCAGTTCTCCCAGCGCAGCAGGTTCCCCTCCAGGGTGAAGCTGGGGCCCTCCGGCTGGGTGATCTCGATGGGCCGCTGCGTGGTGCGCGGGGGGCCGGTGACGGCGGGGTCGTCGAAGTTGCCCGACACGGCCGGCACCGGGACCGGGCCGTGGTCGATGACCTGGTCCACGGAGCGGTTGAGGACGTCCACGTACGCGAGGAGTCCGTCCACCGGGTGCGCCCAGACGTGGTCCTTCTCGTGCTCCTGCACGAAGGCGAGCCCGCGCAGGATGCGGCGGCCGGCCTCGCCCGGGTACTCGTCCGCGTACACGCCCGCCGACAGCGGGCACACCCGGACCCGGGAGACGTCCAGGCCCCGGCTCTTCAGCGCGGCGATCCACCGCTCGTCGGTGGACAGGATCTCCTCGACCACCGCGAACTCCGCGTCCAGCACGGGAGGCTGGCCGTCGGTCGCCGGGTCCAGCGCGCGGTCGGAGTCGACCGCCTCCCGGGTGATGGAGACGATCACGTCGCGGGGGGCGGCCCCGCCGACGTCGAGCAGCAGGACCCGGGCCCGGCGGTCGACCGGGTCCCCGGGCGTGTGGGCGCGCAGCGCGTCCTTGGCCGGCTCCTCCAGGCCGGCGTACGCGACGCGGGTGGTCTCCTTGACCAGCCCGGAGGCGGTCAGCACGGCATGGGCGGCGGTGAGCTCGGCGGGCGCCAGCGGGTCGAGCGGGTGCGGGGTGGCGGTCATGGCTTCTCCCTCGGACGGGGGGGGTACGCCCGCCAGCGAACACCACGGGGATCCCGATTTCCAGGGCCCGGCCGCGTACGAGATCGGCAACCGATTGTCTTCGCCGCCGTTCGGTGTTACACATGCGGGAGTCAACCCTCTTGTCAGCACCAAGCACCCTCAGCGCGCCTCTTTCCAGGAGTGGCGATGTCGCACGGTCCCGGGCGGGTAGCAAGGCTCAGCGGGTTCGTGGTCGCGGTCGCGGCCGTGCTCGTTCCGTTCCTGACGGCGGTGCCGGCGGGCGCCGCGCGGGCCGAGGTGGACGTCCACCGCTACCTCGAGGATCCCGGGATGGTCGCGGAGGGGCAGCAGGCCCCGCACACCGTGCTGCGGCCGTACGCCGACGCCCGCTCGGCCGCCCGCTCGGTCGGCGCCGACATCACCGAGCACGACGCCCGCTCGCCCTGGATCGCCACCCTCAACGGCGACTGGCGGCTGCACCTCGCCCAGCGGCCCGAGGAGGTGCCGGAGGGCTTCCACGCCGCCGGCCACGACGTGTCGCGCTGGCCGACGGCCAAGGTGCCGCACACCTGGCAGTCCGACTTCACCGACCACCCGATGTTCCGCAACATCACCGAGGAGGTCTGGCCGGACGACCCGCCCAGGGTGCCCCGCGACGTGAACCCGACCGGCGCGTACGTCCGCCAGATCGACGTCCCCGGCACCTGGTCCGGGCGGCGGGTGTTCCTCCGGTTCGAGGGCGTCACCAGCGGCTACTTCGTCTGGGTCAACGGCGAGTACGTCGGCTACGACCAGGGCGGCTACACCCCGGCCGAGTTCGAGGTGACCGAGGCCCTGCGGCCGGGGGCGAACCGGGTGGCCGTGCAGGTGCACCGGTGGGGGGCGGGGTCGTACCTGGAGGACTACGACCAGTGGCGCTACAGCGGCATCTTCCGCGACGTCTGGATGTACGCCACCCCGCGGACATTCCTGCGCGACGCCTACGTCACCACCGACCTGGACGACCGCTACCGCGACGCCACGCTCACCGCGCGCGTCCAGGTGGCGGGCGCGGCCGTGGGCCACAGCGTGCGCGGCACGCTGACCGACCCGCGCGGCAGGCAGGTCGCCACGGTCACGCAGCCGGTGGACGGCTCCGGCGGCGCCACCCTCACCGCGCAGGTGAGCGACCCGGCCAAGTGGAGCGCCGACTCACCCACGCTGTACGCCCTCGCTCTGGAGCTGCTCGGCCCCGACGGCAGGCCGCTGCACGCCACCGCCCAGGCGGTCGGCTTCCGCGAGGTGGAGGTGCGCGACCGCCAGGTGCTCGTCAACGGCGAGCGCATCCTCATCAAGGGCACCAACCGCGCCGAGACCGACCCCGACACCGGCCGCCACGTCACCCGCGCGGCCCAGCGGCGCGACGTGGAGCTCATGAAGAGCCTGCACATCAACGCCGTCCGCACCTCCCACTACCCCTCCGACCCCTACCTGTACGACCTCGCCGACCGGTACGGCCTGTGGATCGCCGACGAGGTCGACATCGAGACCCACTCGCGCGAGTCGTGCCCGCGCAACTGCCTGGCCGACCGGCCCGAGTGGCAGGCCGCCTTCGCCGACCGCTTCCGCGCGATGGTCGTCAGGGACAGGAACCACCCCAGCGTCATCATCTGGGACACCGGCAACGAGGCCGGGCTCGGGGCCGCGCATTACGCGATGGCCGAGTGGGCCGACGCCAACGAGCCCACCCGGCTGCTCTACCACCAGTCCAACAGCCCCAACGGCGACGCCCCGTACGCCGACGTGTGGGGCCCGCGCTACCCCACTCCCGGCTACGTGGACTCCATCGGCAGGACCACCACGCGCCCGGTCGTGTTCGGCGAGTACGCCCACGCGATGGGCAACAGCCTGGGCAACTTCGACCGGTTCTGGGAGCTGATCCGCCGCTACCCGTCCCTGCAGGGCGGCTTCATCTGGGACTGGGCCGAGGCCAACCTGCGCCAGCCGCTGGTGTTCACGCCCGACTCCTCCCGCAACCGGATCCAGACCTTCCTCGTCGGCAAGCCCCGCGCCGTCCAGGGCCGGCGCGGCCAGGCCGTCGAGCTGTCCAGCTTGGACGACTTCGTCGACGTCTTCAGGGACCGCCGGCTGGACCTCACCGGCGAGGCCGTCACCCTGGACGCCTGGGTCAAGCCCGGCCAGTGGGCGGGCAGCTTCCCCATCGTGACCAAGGGGCGGGCGTACGCGCTGCAGATGCGCGACTCGGAGATGCTGGAGTTCGGAGTCACGACCGGCGCGGGATGGAAGGCCGTCGCCGCCGCTGTGCCCGCCGGCTGGTACGGCGCCTGGCACCGCGTCACCGGCTCCTACGACGGCACGCAGCTGCGCCTGTCCGTCGACGGGCAGCAGGTCGCGACCGCCGCGCAGACGGGCGCCCTCGCCCCCGGCCTGTACGAGGTCAACGTCGGCCGCAACGCCGAGACCCAGCAGGACAACACGCCCACGAGGCTGGCCCGCGGCGTCATCGACGACGTCCGCGTGTACGCCGCCGCGGCGCCGTCCGGCGACCCGGTCCTGGCCCTCGACTTCGACCGGTACGAGCGGCGCGGCGACTTCCTCAGCCTCGGCCTGAGCCTGTCCGGCACGGACGGCCTGGTCGGCTCCGACCGCTACCTCCAGCCGGAGACGACCGAGATGGCCTGGGCGCATGCCCCCGTGCGGTTCACCTCCGCCGACCCGGCGACCGGCAAGGTACGCGTGCACAACGAGCAGCCGGCCGGCGCGCTCCACGTCAAGGTGCGCTGGTCGCTGGAGGAGGTCGACCGCACGCTCCGGTCGGGCACCCGCGACCTGCGGCTGGACCCGGGCGGCAGCGCCGACCTCGACCTCGGTGCCGCGCCGGCCAACCCCCGGGACCGGCAGCGCTGGCTGAACGTCGAGGCCGTGGCCGCCGACCCGCCCCGATGGGCGCCCAAGGGCTGGCGGCACGGCTGGCAGCAGTTCGCCGCCGGCGGGCGCGTGGTGCCCGGCATCGCCCAGCCGCCCGCCGGGACGCCCGAGCTGCGCCGCGACGGCGACACGGTCACCGTCTCCGGCCAGGGCTGGCGCTATCGGTTCGAGGGTGGCGCCCTGACCTCGATGAGCTCCGGGGGCCGCGAGCTGCTGCGCGCCGGTCCCCGGCTGGACGTCTACCGCCCGCCCACCAGCAACGAGACCTACGACTGGGGCACCGCCGACCGCGACGTGTGGCACCGGGCGGGGCTCGACCGGCTGCGTACGCGGGTCACCGCCGTGCGGGCGGACCTGGACGGTGACGCCGCGGTCGTGGAGGTCACCGGGACGGCCGCCGCGCCCGGCATGGAGAGCCTGCTGTCGTTCGAGGAGAGCCTGACGTACCGGGTCGACGGCCGGGGCACCATCACCCTGCGGCACCGGGTGGTCCCGAGCGGCTCCCGCCTGACCACGCTGCCGTACCTGCCCCGGGTCGGCGTACAGGTCCGGGTGCCGGACTCGATGCGCGAGCTCGCCTACTACGGCAAGGGCCCGCACGAGACGTACAACGACCGCGCCGGCGGCGCCTTCACCGGCGTCTGGCGGGGTGACGTCGACGACGAGTACGTGCGCTACTCCCGTCCCCAGGCCCACGGCAACCACACCGGGTCCCGCTGGATCACGCTCAACGACGGCCGCGCCGGGCTGCTCGTCGGCCGCTCGGACGGCGGCATCGACGTCAGCGCCACCCGGTACGACGAGCTGGACCGCGCCGAGTACGACTTCCAGCTCCCCCTCGTCCGCAACGACGGCTGGATCACCCTGCACGCCGCGATCGGCGAGACCGGCATGGGGGAGACCCCCAACTCGGTGCTGGACGAGTACCGCGTGCCCGCCACCAAGACCCAGGACTACACGCTGACGCTGCGCCCCCTCACCGCCAAGGAGGTACGGGCCGGCGGCGTGGTCGACTCCGACGCCATCGCGCCCTGCCCGCCCGGCGTCACCGCGACCGGCGACGGGAACGCGGAGCCCGGCGCGCCCGAGCGGATCACCGTGACCGTCGAGGCCACCTGCGCCGACGGGCTGACCGGCGCGCGCGCCACCCTGGCCGCGCCGCGGGGCTGGACGGTGACGCCCGCCACGGCCGACCTCGGCCGGGTCGCCCAGGGCACGCCCGCCGAGGCCGCCTTCACGGTCACCCCGCCGGCGGACGCCGACTTCGGCGAGCACGAGCTGACCGCCACGGTCACGGCCACCTCCGCGGGCTTCCCGGTCACCGCCCGCGCCACGACGCCCCTGCGCACCCCGCTGCCCCCGGGCGGCGTCTGGGTCAGCGACCTGCCGTTCACGGCGGCGGAGAACGGCTGGGGGCCGGTGGAGCGCGACCGGAGCAACGGCGAGCAGCCGGCCGGCGACGGCCGGACGTTGTCCATCGGCGGCCGGACGTACGAGAAGGGCATCGGCGCCCACGCCCCCTCACGCATCGCCGTCGACCTCGGCGGGCGGTGCACGACCTTCCGGGCCGACGTCGGGGTGGACGACGAGATGGGCGGGAGCGGGTCCGTCGCCTTCGAGGTGTGGGTGGACGGGCAGCGGCGGGCCGCCTCCGGCGTACTGACGGGGGCGGGCGGGGCGGAACCGCTGTCGGCCGACGTCGCGGGCGGCGCGCTGCTGGAGCTGCGTGTCACGGACGGCGGCGACGGCAACGGCGCCGACCACGCCGACTGGGCCGCCGCCCGCCTCAGCTGCCCCCCAGCCCCCTGACCCGCCCCCCTCCAGCTTCCGGACCTCCCTGCCGGAACGGGATGGGGCGACGGTTCAGGACCCGATGCGGACGGGGAGGGTGCGCGGGCCGCGCACCTGGCCGGTGGACCAGGTCACCGCCCCCGGGTCGGCCAGGCCGAACACCGGGACCCGCTCCAGCCAAACCTCCAGCGCGATCCGCAGCTCCATCCGCGCCAGGTGCGACCCCAGGCACCGGTGGATCCCCAGCCCGAACGCCGCGTGCCGGTTCACCTCCCGGTCGATGACCACCTCACCGGCCCGGTCGAACTGCTCCGGGTCCCGGTTGCCCGCCGGGAACGACAGCAGCACCCAGTCGTCCGCCTTCATGTCCACGCCGTTCCACCGCATGTCCTCCTTGACCAGCCGGGCCATCGTGACCGGCGCATAGGCCCGCAGGAACTCCTCCATCGCCGTCGGCAGCAGCCCCGGCTCGGCCACCAGCCGCTCCCGGTCGGCCGGAGTCCTGGCCAGGTGCCAGAGCGAGGCGCCGATCGCGCTCCACGTCGTGTCGATGCCCGCGATGAGCAGCAGCGCCATCGTGCCCGCCACGTGGGCCGCCTCGAGCTTGCGGCCGCCCAGCTCGGCGTCCACGAGATAGGTGGTCAGGTCGTCGCGCGGATGGTCCACGTGGTCGCGGATCTGGGCGAGCAGGTAGTCGAACAGCTCGTCCATGTTCGCCATCCGCTCCTCGGGCGGCAGGTTGACGCCTTCGAGCACGTGCTCGATGAACGTGCGGAACCGCGGGCCGTCCTCCGGCGGGAAGCCGAGGAGGTCGGCGATCACCCGCGTGGGGATGTGCTGGGCGTAGTCGCGGGCGGCGTCCACGACCTCCTGCCCCTCTAACGCGTCGATCAGCTCGTGGCAGAACGCCCGCGTCGCCGCCTCCCGCCTGGCCACCGCGGTCTTGGTGAAGGCCGGGAGCAGCAGCTTGCGCGCGTGGTGGTGGAACGGCGGGTCGGACGAGATCGGCGGCGAGCTGCCCATCGGCGCCAGCTCGACCGGCGGGCGGAAGTTGCTCATGATGATCGCCCGCGAGGAGAACCGCTCGGTGTCGTACGCGATCGCCGCCACGTCCTCGTAGCGGGTCGGCAGCCACCCGCCGCCGAACCGCCCGGTGTGCGCGATCGGGCAGCGCTCCCGCAGGTCGTCGATGATGGGGTACGGGTCGGCGGCCCACTCCGGCTCGAGATGGGAGAAGTCCATCGCCCAGTCCGAGACCGGGCCGGTGACGATCGGGCTGCGGATGCCGGCGAGCTCGTCGTCCCCGGGCTCGCGGGAGCGCTCGATGAAGCGGTCGTCCACCGTCATGTCAGACCCCCTCGCCCGTGTCGATCGCGTGCTCGGGGCAGTTGGCCACCGCCAGGCGCGCCGCCCGCTCCTGGCCCGGCGCCACGAGGCCGTCCCCGAGCACCTGCCCGTAGCCCTCGTCGTCCTCGCCGAACAGCTCTGGCGCCAGGTCGTAACAGCGGCCGTGCCCTTGGCACCGCTCGGAGTTGATCTGGAGTTTCACGGTGTTGCCTCCGTTTGTGCGGTGGTGTCGGCAGGGGCGAGAGCGGTGATGACCCGGGAGAGCAGCGCGGCCCACTCCTCGTCGTCCACCGGATGCAGGTCCGGGGTGACGAGGGCGCTGCCCATCGCGAGCAGAAGACAGAAGTGCGCGAGCGCGTCCGGCGACAGCCCGGTGTCGACCTCGCCATCGCCCTGGGCGACGCGTACGAGGCCGGCGATCCATCCGGCCCGCTCACCGATGTAGTCCCGCATCGGCCCGGCCACGTCCTCGTCCCGGCGGGCCGCGATCAGCGCCTCGACGATGAGGTACCCCTGCGCCTCGCGGCGCCGCGGCAACCCGCGGCCGAGGGCGAGCAGCAACTCGGTGGCCGACCGGTCGGGGTCGGCGGCGAACAGGCTGGCCAGCAGGCGCCGCCCGTGCGCCCGCAGCGCGGCCACGAGCAGGTCAGCCTTGGAGCCGAAGTGCGCGTACAGGGCGCCGTTGCTCACCCCGGCCGCCGCGGCGATGTCCGCCACGCGCGTGCCGTCGTACCCCCGCTCCGCGAACGCGTCGGCGGCGGCGCGCAGCAACCGCTCGCGGGTCTCGGCTGCGGTGACTCCGGCGATGCGTCCCATGAACGAATTTAAAAAGTCATTCATTTGAATCGTCAAGATGCCTGGCCCAAGCCAATGGACTCCATGCTCAGCCGTGACACGTTGGAACCTGGCCACGGTTGTCGGCACGCCCGGGGACGGACCCGTTCGGGTCACTCCCCCCCGGCGACAATAGGCAGATGCAGGATTTATCGACCAAAGCTGTCCTGGGGCGTGCGGCCCTCGTCGGGTTGGTGACGGGCATCCCCACGGCCACCATCTGGGCGGACATGCACGGGGAAGACCTCGACGGGGCCAACCTCCAGCCGGCCCTGTTCCTCCTGGCGATAGTCCTGGGTACGGTGGGCGCTCGGCTGGCCGGGCTGCCGCACTGGGGCGGGGTCGGTCTGGTCGGGGGCTCTGCGACCTGGTTGCTCATTGATGCCCTCGCGGTGCTGGTGCCGGTGCCGGAACTGTTCGGCCCTCTACCGGCCCTTGTCATCCCGGTCTACGTGGTCGGTGGTGCTGTCGGCCTCGCCCTGTCGGCGTGGTCGTTCATGGCGCCCCATCGCTGGTGGGCGGTAGCCCTGACCGGAGTCGTGCCCCTCGGATCCTGGGGCGCGGCGCAGTACAAGCCGCAGATCCTGGCTTGGTCGGAGATCCGCGACTTCGAAAAGGCCGGCGTGCCGCTGATCGCTCCGACGATCGAGGGTTACCGGCTGGTCCACGTGGGTCTCCATCCAGCCGGGAAGAAGGAGCCGGAACCGTCCACCTGGCTGGAGTACTGGCGGGACGCCACGCCGAATCGGGCATTCTCCGAGATCCAGGTCACGGTCTGGCCCGCCGCGGCCGGAAACCCGCGGGATTCCTGCTTGGCGGTCACCGAGGACTTCGGAGTTCCGCTGCGCTGCAAATCGCTCCCGGGAGACCGATGGGTCCGGACCGGTGCCGAGTCCTCCTGGGTCACCGTCTTCGCCAGGTCGGGCGATGCGCTGGTCATGCTCAACGGTTCGAGTATCGCTGAGGCTGACCTGGTGGCGGTGCTGTCCACCTTCCGTCCCGTCTCGGCCGTCGAACTTGCCATGGTCACGTGACCGGCAGGAGTACGGCGGCGCCTGGCTCGGCATTGTGCCTTCACCGCGGAGTTGGCGGACTGCGCTTGAGTCGGCGAGCTTCGCGCGTTCCACGGGCGGGGACGGGCTGCTTCGGCCGGCTCGATCTGCTGCGTCTTCGCTGGTGAGGGCAAGGCGGCGATGTCCGCCGGTTGAAGCGCTCAGTCACGGCAAACGGGCCATATGTCTGTGCCGCCGGAACTACTGGGCCACAATGGCCCGCATGCCCACCATGCCGGAAGATCACGTTGAGACTGCACATCCGTCCCGATTCAACGACTACGACAGCATCGCCGAGGGGTACACGGCCGAGAACGAGACCAGCCTCCTGAACGCGTACTACGAGCGTCCCGCGATGCTGGAACTCGCCGGGGACGTGACCGGCCGGCGCATCCTCGACGCCGGCTGCGGCTCGGGCCCCCTGTTCGCCGAGCTGCGCGATCGAGGCGCCAACGTCACCGGCATCGACGCGAGCGCCGGGATGCTGGAGATGGCCCGACAGCGGCTGGGCACCGACGCAGACCTGCGGGTCGCCGACCTGGCCAGCCCGCTGCCCTTCCCCGACGACACCTTCGACGACGTCATCGCGTCGCTGGTGCTGCACTACCTGGAAGACTGGGAACCGACACTGGCCGAGCTTCGACGCGTGCTGAAGCCTGGCGGCCGACTCCTCGTCTCGGTCGAGCATCCTTTCTGCATCACCCTCTGGCAGCACATGGCCGGGAAAAAGCCCAAGTACTTCGAGACCCGTATCCGGACCGATGAATGGACCATGGGTGGGCAGACCGCCCAGATGCGCTTCTGGGACCGGCCGCTGCACGCGATGACCGAGGCCTTCACCGCGGCTGGCTTTCGCATCAGCGTCATCAGCGAACCGCCGTTTGTGCCGGAGGCCCGCGAACTGTTCCCCGAGGAGTTCCGCGAGATCACCGGCACGAGGTTCCTGAGCTTCCTGTTCTTCGTTCTAGAAGCCGGCTGACGGCGCCTCGCGGACCCGGTGGTACCCGGGCGGGTACCACCGGGCCTGCCGCATGAGCCATATCGGTGGCCGTTCGGTACGCTCTCCGACCCGGTCAGCAGGCTCGGACCCCTGGCCAGGAGCCGTTGCCATTCATCAGCGCACTTCCGGACGACCTCACCGCACTCAGGTGATGCCGCGTCTGGCCAGGTCAAGACGGCCGCGCACACCGAGTTTGCGATAGATCCGGGTGAGGTTCGCCTCGACCGTCTTGACGCTGATCATCATCGTGGCGGCGATCTCCGCGTTGGTGCCGCCGAGGATGACCAGTTCGGCGACTCGCTTCTCGGCCGGAGTGAGGACGCCGTCGCCGGCGTGGGTGAGACGAGCCTGCTGGGTGGCCGCCAGGTCCGCCCAGCATCGGGCTCCGAGGCCGACGAAGAGCGCGGTGGCCTCGTTCAGGGTGCGGGCCGCCGCGCGGCGCAGGCGGCCGCGGCGTTGCGCCGTGCCGAGCACCAGCAGGCACCGGCCGAGCTCCAATGGCAGGCCGCGGTCGCGGGCTTCGGCCGCCGCGTCCGTGGCCGCCTCGGCCGCCGGCACCGGGTCACGTCGCGCCAGGTGCAGCACCGCGGCGGCGCGCCCGCCGGTGATCCGGGCCCACGGGTGGTCCAGATGGGCGGCGGTGCCCTGGAGGAGGCGCAGCTCCGCCTCGGCCTCGTCGAGCCGCCCCACCCTGGCGTACGCCTCGATCACATCCCCGAAGATCGGGAACGCGCCGGGATCGACGATGCCCATCCCGCGCAGCCGCTCCACCAGCGGGTGCAGCCATCCGAGAGCCGCAGCGGGCTCGTCAAGCGACAGTTCCAGGAATCCGAGCACGGAGCGGCACAGCAGCGAGTACGCCAGGTCGTTCTGCTCCTCCGCCTGCACGATGCCTTCCGCGGCGACGGCCCGCGCTCGGTCCACCTCACCGTACGAGGCCGCCACGAGCGACACCTCGTACGCTGTCACGCCCGGCTGGAGGTTGCCGGTCTCGCGCTCATGCCGCTCCACCGCCGTCGCGTGCTCCCGGGCCTCCCGCCACATGCCCGCGCGCCACTGGGCCTCCACCAGATGGGTCCATACGCCGGCCACGCTCTCGCGTGCCCCGCGGTGCTCGGCGACCTGGATCACCGTCCGCATCAGCTTCATGGCGGGTTCGATCTCGCCCCTGCTGACGTGCCACAGCGCCAGCTTCAGCTCGGGCGCCTGGTAGGGGATGCGCATGTCCGCGAGCCCCGGTACGTCGGCGGCGGCGCGCAGCAGCTTGCCGGCCTCGGGATCGCCGGACAAGAAGGACAGCCACCCGTGATAGCCCAGCGCCTTGCGCAACACCACCGGATCTCCGGCGGACGGCGCCTGCCGGACGGCCTTCTCCGCGTGCGCCCGCCCTTCGGACAGCCGCAGGAGCAGCACGCCCACGGTGACGGCCAGGTCACTGTTGACCTCTGCCGCCCGGCCTGGACGGTCGCGGAAATCGTCGGCGGCGATTGTGAACAGCCGGACGGACTCCTCCACGTCGGCCTCTAGCTTGGCGGCGCGTGCCATGAACTCCCCACGCAGCTCCACCGGTACGTCCGCCAGCCATGAGCCGGCCAGCGACTGCGCCTCGTTCCACTCGGCCGCCACCACCAGACAGTCCAGCCAGAAGAGCTTGCGCCGCCACGCGGGCGCGCCACGCTGGTCCGGCGTGAGCGACACCGCCGCACCGGCCAGGCCCCCGGCACGGGTGGGCGCACCGCTGAAGAACATCCTCTCCGCCGCCGCGTGGACCGTCGCGGCCAGCTCCTCATCGGGCTCTTCCGCACCGGCTGCGAGGTGCCCGGCCGCCTCGTCGGGGTCCTCGGTGGCCGCCGCCAGCCGCCTGTGCAGCTTGCGCAGCGCGGGGCCGGTCAACGTCGCCTGGGCGACCTCGCTCAGCAGCGGATGCGTGAAGGTCAGTACGGGATCTGGCGGCCGGGCGGCGAGAATGTCCGCCTCCAGCGCCTCGTCCACGGCGGCGTCGGCTCGCTCTCCGAAGAGCACGCGCAGGAGACGCCTGGTGGGACGCCGGCACAGGGCGGCGACCTGGACCGCCGCATACGACGGCGGAGGCAGGCGTTCCAGACGGTCGCGCAGGGACTTGCTCAGGTCGGTGGGAACCCGGACGGATCCGCGCTTCGGCTCGCGCGCGGTCTCCCGCGCGAGTTCGAGTGCCGCGTACGGGTTGCCCGCGGCGAGGGTGACGATCCGCTGGATGAGCCCGGATGAGCGGAAGCCGGGGAATCGCCGGCCGATCAGCGTGGCCAGCGATTCCTCGTCCAGGCCCGCCAGGTCCAGCCTGAGCAGGTCGGGACCGAGCTCGTGCCGCAGCACCGGGCCCAGCCCCTGGTCGGAATGGGCGGTGCGGACCGTGACCAGCCAGCCCAGCCGGCTGTCGGTCAGCCAGGTGGCCGCCATGCCGAGCAACCGCCTGGTGTCGGGGTCGAGCCACTGCTCGTCGTCGACCACGATGAGCAGCCGCCCGGCGGCCAGCGCGCGAATGGCGGCGACCGCGGCCCGGGCGATCAACGCAGGCTCGGGCGGCCTGGAGGCGGGCGCGAGCCGTAACGCGGCGCGCAGCGCGGCCGCCTGCACCTCGGGCAGCAGGTCCAGGACGCCGAGGACGGCGGGGTCGAGCAGGTCGGCCAGATTCGCCAGCGGGACGCCGACCTCGGTACGCAGGCCGGTGGTGGCCAGCACATTCCAACCCGACGCCTTGGCCAGCTCCGCGACCGTACGGCAGAGCAGCGTCTTTCCCGCTCCCGGCTCCCCGCTGATCAACATCCCCAGCGGCGTCCTGCCGGCCTGCAGCGCGAGGCGGCACGCCGACAGCTCGGAATCTCGTCCGAGCACCCTCATGGCGTCAGGCTAACGCGGCGCTCACACATAGGGGATCCCCCGATGAAACCGGCTCGGGCCACACCGACAGTTGAGGAGTCACTGCACAACACCACAGACGGGAACGAACATGCAGGCCAACGACATTCAGCTCGCCAGGCTCTACACCACGAAGGCATCGGGCGGCACTCAGGACAGCACGCCGACCGAGCTGGGCGGCAACCGGCAGCCGGAGTTCTACCTGAGCATCGTCGTCGAGGCCGGGGACAACCTCGGCGACCTCGGCGCCGCCTACACCCTGTACCTGCGGGCGGTCTCCACCTCGGGCGGGGCGACGACGTTCGCCCGCGCCACACTCAACGAGACCGTCACCAGCGGCCTCTACGACTGGAAGGACCTGGGATCCAACAACGGCTACGCCAAGGCCTCCCAGCTCAAGGTCAACTCTGCCGACTTCCCGGCCGGTGACTCCTACGAGTTCGTCGCGACGCTGCTCACCAAGAGCGGGATCGTCTACAAGGCGGTCAGCAACGAGTTCGTCTCCTTCTAGAACCGACCTGCCCGGAGCGGCTACGGGCCGCTCCGGGCCATTCCGGCCGCGAAAGGAGCCGACTGTGACCGGAGAAAGGGGCAAAGCGGGGGTCATCGCGTTGCTCAGCGGGCTTGTAGGGCTGACAACCGCCGTCGTGGTCCTGGCGTCCACGCTGAAGGCCCAGCCCCGGAATGAGGATCCGCCGTACGCCTACACCAGCGGCCCCGTGCCCGCATTCACGCCCGCACAGCCCGTGAGCGTCGCGCCGAGCCGGACCCGGACGGTGACCGCCCGGATCTGCAACACCCTCTCCAGCGGCGCGGAGAGCGAGACCGTCGCCATCACGCTCGGCGCCGGAGGGGCGCGGAATGTGTTGCTGGTGAACAGGCAGAGGCCCACCCGCTGCCTGATATGGAGGCGCATCAGCCGGGGAGCGTACTCCTACACGCTTTCGGGCGTGGTCGAGTCCGGCTACAGGACCGAGACCTACGACGGAGAGGGCACCATCCGGGTGTTCGACGGCGCTCGCTACTTCGTCACCACCGACGGCACGACAGTCACGCTGGAGCTCAGCTAGGGACGAGTGAGTCCTGAGTCGGGTCGGTGGCACTTCGAGGTGGAGCCGGCCTTCGAGGGTGTCGTTGACGGACTCGATGGGTTTGTCCAGGCGACGAGGAGCCGCTTCGCCGGGCGGGGATCGCTTCATTGCCTGCGGGTCAGGTCGCCGCCAGCGCTTCCGTCGGGGCCAGCCGGGAGGCGCGGATCGCCGGGTACAAGCCCGCGACGGCGCCGATCAGCACGGTCGCGCCGACTCCGCCGGCGAGGACCCACAACGGTACGACCGTGGGCCACTGCTGGGTCGTGGCGTAGGTTCCGGTCACCAGGAAGCCCAGCAGCGCGCCGGCCGCCCCGCCGATCAGCGACAGCAGCAGCGACTCCGCGACGAACTGCGTTCGGACCTGGCCCTTCGTGGCGCCGAGCGCCCGGCGCAGGCCGATCTCCGAACGGCGTTCCAGCACCGAGATGACCATCGTGTTGGCGACCCCGATCCCGCCCACGAGCAGCGCGACCGACCCCAGCCCGAGCAGCAGCGAGGTGAACGTCGCGTTCGTGGCGCGGCGCAGGCTCAGCACGTCGGACGGCCTCGACACGTCCACCTCGTTCGGCGCCGACGGGTCGGCCGTGGCCGCGAGCACCTCGCGCACCGCCTCGACCTGCGATTCCGTCGACCGCGTGTAAACCGTCGTCGGGTGCCCGTCGAAGGCCAGGTACGTCGTGGCCGCCGGCCATCCCATGATCACCGACGTGTCGAGCTCCGGCGCGAGCGTCACCTTCCGCAGCACGCCGACCACGACCCACGACCGGCCGCCGATGTAGACGGTGGGACCGTCACCCAGCCGCTCGGCCGCTGTCGCGCCGAGCACCACCGCCGGGTACCGTTCGGTCGCCGCGTTGATCCAGACTCCCTGGCCGAGCTCGGCGCCGACCGTGGTGAGCAGATCGAGCTTGGCCGCGACCACGGACAGGCCGCCGGTCTGCGCCGCCGGGATGCGGTCGTTGCGGTAGGCGTGCACGTTGCCGACCACGCCGGTCGCCGTGGCCGATCGCACCGGGCCGATCCGCCTGATCATCGCTACCGACTCGTCGGGCAGTGTGGCCGGCCGGCCGAACATCGTCCTGCCGGGTGACACGGTCAACATGTCGGTGCCGAGCTTCGCGAGTTTCCGGTCGAGGTCGGCATGGCTGGAGGCGGAGATCCCCACCACCGCGATCATCGCCGCGATCCCGATCGCGATGCCCAGCGCCGAGAGCACGGCGCGCAGCGGACGCGAACGCAGACCGTACCCGCCCAGCCGGATCAGGTCCGACAGGCGCAGCCGGGCGGGCCGCAGGGCGTTCTCGGCCCGTTCGCGGTCGCCGGGGGGAACGCTCCGGCGGCGCTCGTCGACCGGCTCGGGGGAGCTGGGCAGGGCGGTCGGACGCGACATCTCAGACCACCTGCCCGTCGCGCATCCGCACCTGCCGCGGCAGGCTGTCGGCGATCTCCCGGTCGTGCGTGATGACCAGGATCGTCGTGCCCGCCTCGTGCAGCTCGTGCAGCAGCTCCATCACCCCGGCGCCGGAGACCGAGTCCAGGTTGCCGGTCGGCTCGTCGGCGAGCAGCAGCGGTGGATCGCCCGCGACGGCGCGGGCGATGGCGACCCGCTGCCGCTCGCCGCCGGAGAGCTGGTGCGGGCGGTGGGTCAGCCGCGCACCCAGTCCGACACGCGTCAGCGCGGCCTCGGCACGCTGCTCGCGATCCCGCCTGCCCGCGCCGGTGTAGAGCAGGCCGTCGGCGACGTTGCCCAGCGCGTCCCGTCCCGGCGCGAGATGGAACTGCTGGAACACGAAACCGACTCGCCGGGAGCGCAGCGCGGACAACTGCCGGTCGGACAGCGACGCCACGTCGTACCCGTCGATGCGCACGGTGCCCGACGACGGGCGGTCCAGCGTGCCGATCAGGTTCAGCATCGTGGACTTGCCGGACCCGGACGGTCCGACGATCACCAGCAGCTCGCCGTAGCCGACGACCATGTCCACCGAACGCAGCGCGGCGACCCCACCGGGATAGCTCTTGCTGACATGGGCGAGCTCGATCACGGGGTGACCGACCGCGCCGTCCGCGGTGGTCACGACGGCATCCGCGGTGGTCACGACGGCATCGCCACCTTCATGCCCGCCTCGAGTCCGGACCCGGTGATCTCCACCTTGCCGTCGGCGAACAGCCCGGTCTCCACCGCCACGAAACGCGTCCCGCCTGCCTCGACGAGCTGCACCCCGTACCCGCCCTCGGCGAGCGCGACCAGCGCGGCCACCGGAACCGCCAGCACGTTCGGACGCCGCCCGGCGGCGAAGGCGACGCTGACGGCCGCCATGCCCTGGCTCTTGACGTCGTCGTCGAAGCTGATCGTCGCCTGGAACTTCGTGGTGTTCGACTGGCCGTCGTCGGCCTTGGTCACGATCGTCGCCACCTTTTTGATCTTCCCCGGGACGACCTTCCCCTCCGAGAGTTCGATCCGCACCGCGGCTCCCTGCTTGGCCAGCCGCCCCGAGCTCGCGTCCAGTACGACCGTGGCCAGCGGCGAGGTGCCGGTGACCTGCTCGATCTCGGTGCCCGGCCCGACCACCGCTCCTCTCTGCAGGCTCAGCGAGTCCACCCGGACCCTGCCGTCGGCGTACACGATCTGGCCCGGCTCGACCATGCCCGTCTCCCTGATCCCGAGATCGTCCTGCCAGTCCTTGACCACGGAGGCGGTCGCCCAGCTGTAGGTGCTGTCCGGGGTGAAGCCCCGGTAGCCGAGCGCCCACAGGTTCTGCTCGAACTGCTTGACGTCGGCACCCTTGACGCCCGTCTTCAGCGTGCGGTACGGCGGCAGCGACCCGTACAGCAGGGTGACCGGCTTGTCGTCGAGGCGGAAGATCGCCTTCCCGCGGGAGATCGTCGTGCCCTCCGCGGGCAGCGCGGTGATCGTGCCGCTGCCCCGTGACGAGATCGTCGTGCTGTCGCCGCGAGCCAGGACGCCGTCATGGCTCTCCCGGTCGACCAGCGTCTGCTTGGTGATCTCGGCGGTGGCCGCCGGCGTGCCGCCGGTCGAACGGGGGCTGTCGTCCGGATCCGGCAGGTTGAAGGCCGTGACCGCGGCGGCGACCGTGCCGACCGCCAGCGCACCGGCCACCACGCCCACCGTGCGCCGTGTGCCCATCACCTGTCCTTACCGGTCGGGAAGTACTTCTGGCACTCCTGCTGCGCCTTCTTGACCGTCGGGTCCCCGGGCGAGATCCCGGACTTCTCGTCGATGCGCACGTTGCCGTTCGCGTCGGGGTCGGGGTAGTTCGTGACTCCGTGCTCCCGCATGCACTGCGACGCCCGCCGCATCTTGGCGATGCCCTCGGCGTCGGTGCGGCCCGGCTTGCCGCCGTGGGGGCTGTACTTCTTGCACGCCTCCTCGGCGGCCTCGACCTTCTTGCGGTCGGTGCCCTCGGGCTCGCTCACCACCAGACCGCCGTCCGGCTGCGGGTCGGGGAACCACGTGATGCCCTGCTCGCGCATGCACCGGGAGAACCTGATGGGCGAGGCCTCGCTGTCACCGCCCGCGCCCGCGGTGCTCCGGGCGCTGGGACCGGCCGTGGCGACCGTCGGCTCCGCATCCTGGGCGCAACCCGTCGCTCCCCATGCGAGCGCCAGTGTGACCGCGGAGATGGCCAACAGGGGACGCCGCCTTTTCGTCATCGTCGTCATGCGTCTTTTTCTACGCGCCGGCCGGTTACACCACGGGCACAAAAAGGGCGGCCAGCCGCTCGTACGAAAAAATGGCCGCCACCAGGGCGAATGTGAAAAGGGCCGGAAGCTACCCGGATATCGCCGGTGACTTTTCCGCCGGGAAATCCACCCGGATCGCGAGGCCGCCCTCCGGCCGGGCGCGCACGCTCAGGTCGGCCGAGTGCGCCACGGCGATCGACCGCACGATGGACAGCCCCAGGCCGTGGTGACCGTCGTCCGCCGTGCGGTCGAGCCGCTGGAACGGGTCGAGCAACCGGTCCACCATCTCCGGCGGGACCGGTGGCCCGGTGTTGGTCACCGACAGGAAGCTGTCCGCGCCCGCCACGCCGGTTTCGACCTCCATCCAGCCGTCCGGGACGTTGTGACTCATCGCGTTGTCCACCAGGTTGGCCACCAGCCGCTCGACGAGGGCGGGATCACCGGTGACCCGCGCCGGCCGGGCTCGTACCACGACGGCCAGGCCCTGCTCGCACGCCCTCGGCCGGGTGGCGCGCAGCACGCTGCCGGCGAGCTCTGACAGGTCCACGCTCTCCAGCCGGTCCAGGCCGCGTTCGCTGGTGGCCAGCACCAGCAGCGACTCCAGGAGCCGGGCCTGCTGCTCGCTGACGACCACCAGGTCCTCGAAGCGCGCCCGGTACGACTCCACCGTCGCGTCCGGATCGAGCACGGCCTCCTCCAGCAGGGCGTGCTCCAGCGTCAACGGCGTCCGCAGCTCGTGTGCGGCGTTGGCGACGAACCGCCTGTGCGAGTCGAGCGCCGTCTCCAGCCGGCCGAGCAACCCGTCCACGGTGTCCGCGAGGTCCTTGAGCTCGTCACGCGGCCCGGTGAAGGCCAGCCGCTCCTGCACGTTCCGCGCCGAGATGAGCTGGATGCTGTCGGTCATGGTCCGCAATGGCCGTAGCACCCGCCCGGCCACCAGCCAGCCCAGCGCTGCCGAGAGGACCGACATGATCGCCAGGGCGATGCCCGACTTCACGAGCAGCTGGTGCCCGAACTCCTCGTGTTGCTGCACGGCCTGCTGCTGGGCCGCCTCGACGAGGCCGCGTTCCGTTTCGGTCAGCGGGGGGCTCTCGGGCACGCCGTGGCCCACGATGACGTCGCTGACGCTCCGATCGCCGGAGGGGGACGAGCTGGAGGTGGACATCCGGACGCCCCACCCGCTCTGGGTGACGAGAAGATAGGTGATGGCCAGCAGGACGGCGCCGGAGAGCAGGAACAGCACGCTGTACAGCAGGGTGAGCCGCAGACGGACCCGTATGCCGGAGATCCTGGCCGTCAGGCTCATGAGAGATCCCATCCGTTCAGATGCGATAGCCCGCTCGGGGCACGGTCTCGATGACCGGTGGCTCACCGAGCTTCGACCTGAGGCGGTTCATCGTGGCCTTGACCGTCGTGGTGAACGGGTCGGCGGCCTCGTCCCACACCCGTTCCAGCAGCTCCTCGGCGGAGACGACCCGGCCTCGCTCGGTGAGCAGGTATTCCAGCACGGCCAGTTCCTTGGGGTTGAGCGGTAGCCGGGCTCCGGCCCGGGTCGCCAGCCGCCGGGCCGGATCGAGCATCAGGTCACCGTGGACGAGGACAGGCGGCACAGCGGTCCGGGACCGGCGGCCGAGCGCACGGATGCGCGCCACCAGCTCGGGGTAGGCGAACGGTTTCGGCAGATAGTCGTCGGCCCCGATGGTGAGCCCCGCCACCCGGTCGGCGAGGGTCCCGGCCGCGGTCAACATCAGCACCCGGGTACGCCGCGGCTCGCGCATCAGCTGCCGGCACACATCGTCGCCGTGCAGGCCCGGCAGGTCGCGGTCGAGGACCATCACGTCGTAGTCCACCTCGGTGGTGCGGTCGAGCGCCGCCGTCCCGTCGTACACGACGTCCACCGCCATGCCCTCGCGCCGCAACACCCGCGCCACCGAGTCGGCCAGCCGCACATGATCCTCGACCACCAGGACCCTCATCCGCCCTTTTCCCGTCTGTCCGACCGCGACACCGTTCCGGAGCGGAAGGCTACCGGCACGCCAGTCACACGGTCGTCACAGCGGCTCCGGCGTCGTCGTCAGGTGGCGCACATGAGCCGTTCGGCCGCGGCGATGGCGTCGGCCGGTCGGCCGGAAGCCAGCTGGACGACCACCTCCGTCTCACCGTCCGCGCTGCTCATCGCCATCCCGCTGTAGCCGAAGATCCACCCGGAATGGCTGAAGACGCGCCGTCCGCAGCCGAGCGTCCCGGCGAAGATTCCGAAGCCGCCGGACCGCAGCCGCCTGCCCACCTCCTGGCTGAACACCCAGTGGTAGAAGCTCGACACGTCGGCCGCGGTCGAGATCAGCCCGCCCGCGGTCCAGAAGATCGACGAGTCCAGCTCGGCGTTGTCCACTCCGTCGGTGTGCTTTCCGTGCGCGAGATCCTTGGGCAGGTCGTCGGCGGGCAGCTCGGTCGCGGTCAGGCCGTGCGGGCCCGTGATGCGCTCGCTCAGCAGCTCCCGGTACGGCTTGCGGGACACCTTCTCCAGGATCAGGCCGAGCAGGATGAAGTTGGTGTTGGAATAGCCCTGCGCCTCTTTATCCGCATATTTCAGCAGTTCTCGGGGTGGCCAGTGCCGGAGGTGGGCGCCGTCGCCCAGGTCCTTCAGGAAACGCTCGTCACGCAGGTAGTCGGAGATGCCGCTGGTGTGCCGGAGCAGGTCCGCCACGGTCGCCTTCGTCCTGATGACACCCGGCAGCAGTTCGTCCACCCGGTCGGTGAGGGCCAGCCGCCCCTCCTCCACCTGCTGCAGAACGAGCGTCGCGGTGAACGTCTTGGTGATGCTCGCGATCCTGAAGCGGTGATCCGTCCGCATCGGCACCCCCGTGTCCGCCTGCCCGGCCGCCGCCTGCCACGTCCGATCGCCCTTCCTGACGTGCACCACCGCGCCCGACGATCCGGCCTCGACCAGCCGCGTGGCCTCGGCCTGCACGCCTGGCGCCGGTGAGGGCCGTACGGACGGCAGCCCCGGGGCGGCGGAGCCGCACGCGACCGCGCAGAGCAGGGCCAACAGGGCTGTGATCCGCATGACTTGATAGTGCGGTCCGAACTCCTCGCGGGGAAGGGCCGGCGGGCGGCGGGGGCCGTTCAGGGGTGGCCTCAGGGTTGTCCCGGATGGCCGCGGGCCCCGGCTCAGTCGATCATGGGCGGAAGACGTCGATCATGGGCGGAGGACAAGGGCCGCGGGCGTCGCGCTGTACTTCCTGCTGCTGTTCGCGCATTTTCCTATCGACAGGATCAGTCTGTGACTCGCTCCGCCGAGCCTTCCCGTCCCGAGGTGCCGGATCCGGTGCCGCCCGCCGGGCCGGGGTTCCCCGTGGTCCTTCAGCATGTCTCCAAGTCGTTCGGCACGGGTCCCACCTCGGTGACCGCGCTGCGCGACGTCTCCATGGCCTTCCCGCACGCCACCTTCACCGCGCTGATGGGCCCTTCCGGGTCGGGAAAGAGCACGTTCATGCACTGTGCGGCCGGTCTGGAACGGCCGGATGCCGGAGCGGTTCTCCTCGCGGGGGTGGACATCGCGAAGCTGTCCGAGAACCGGCTGACCGTGTTCCGGCGGGAGAGCATCGGGTTCGTGTTCCAGTCGTTCAATCTCCTCCCGTCGCTCACCGCCCGGCAGAACATCACGCTCCCTTTCCTGCTCAACGGCGGACGGGCGGACGCGAAATGGGTCGACGAGATCGCTGAGCGGGTGGGTCTCGCGGAGCGGATGCATCATCTTCCCGCCGAGCTGTCCGGCGGACAGCAGCAGCGGGTGTCCATCGCCAGGGCGCTGGTCACCCGCCCGCAAGTGATCTTCGCCGACGAGCCGACCGGGGCACTCGACACCCGGGCGGGGCGCGACGTTCTCCGCCTGCTCAGGGAGGCCGTGGACGTGTTCGGCCGGACCCTGGTCATGGTCACGCACGATCCACGGGCCGCCGCGTACGCCGACCGGGTCGTCTTCCTCGTCGACGGCGGCATCGTGGACGAGATGACCGCTCCGACGGCCGAGCGGACCGCGGCGTGGTTGTCCCGGCTGGAGGCGTGAGCCGTGTTGCGTCTCGCGCTGAGAACCGCCCGCACCCGCAAGGCCGGCTTCGTGGGCTCGCTGCTGGCCGTCGTGCTCGCCGTGACCGTCATCACCACGGGAGGCTTCCTGCTGCAGGCCGCCGTGACCGGGGACGGGGGGACCGATCGGTTCCACGCCGCCGCCCTGGTCGTCGTCGGCGACCCGCACGTGTCCGTGGCGCCCGCGGACAGCCGGGCCTGGGACGTCGGAGCCGATCCCGTCGGTGACACGCTGCCGCCTCCGCCGCTTCCCCTCGAGGTCGCCCATCGGGTCGCACAGGTGACCGGCGCACGCGACGTCGTGACCGACGTCTCGTTCTACAGCCAGGTCGTCAAGGTGGGCGGGCCGTCGAGCGGCGTGCGGGCAGGCGGCGCCATTCGGGGGCACGGCTGGAGCAGTGCCCGGCTGACGCCGTACCGGCTGCGGGCGGGACACGCGCCCGCCGCGCCCGACGAGCTCGTCCTGGACGGCGGCGTCGCCGTCCGTACCGGCCTCGGCGTCGGGGACACGGCGGACGTCGTCACGGCGGCCGACGGCACGCGCCGCTACCGGGTGGCCGGTGTCGCGGATCCGGGAGTGCCCGGGTCGCTCCACCCCGCCGTCTTCTTCACCGACCAAACTGCTGCGCGCCTGTCCGGAGAGCCCGCCCGGGCCGCCGCGGTGGCCGTGCTCGCCCAGCCGGGAGCGGACGTCGCGCAGCTGGCCGCGCGCGTCCGGAAGGCCGCCGGGGACGGGACCCTGGTGCTCAGCGACACCTCCCGCGCGGAACCGTCCGTCGATTCCGGCGCGTACGTCACGGCGGCCGCGTTCCTCGGCATCATGAGCGCGGTGGCGGGATTCGTCGCGATCTTCGTGGTCGCCGGAACCTTCGCCCTCCTCATCACGCAGCGGCATCGGGAGATGGCGCTGCTGCGGGCGGTGGGTGCCACCGGCCGGCAGATCCGCCGCATGATCGCCGCGGAGGCTCTCGTGGTCTCCGTGGTGGCCGTGGCGGCGGGTGTGCCGGGCGGGCTGGCACTGTCCCGGCCGCTCGCCGGCCTGCTGGTGTCCTTGGGGGTGGCCCCCGCGGGCTTCCGCCCCGTCTACGGGATCGTCCCGGTGGTCGTGGCGGCGGTGGTGGGGATCGGCCTCACCCAGCTGGCCGCCCTCTCGGCGGGAGGACGCGCCGCGCGGGTACGCCCGACCGAGGCGCTGCGTGAGGCGGCGGTCCCGGTCAGGCGCCTGTCCCGGCCGCGGCTGCTCGCCGGTGCCGGCTTCCTGGTGCTGAGCGTGTTCGTCGTCCTCAACAGCATCGCGACCGGCGGGGCCAAGGGATCGGGCGATGCCTTCGTGGTCGTGTTCACCCTCATGATCACGGTTACGCTGCTCGGGCCGTTGATCATCGTGCCGGTGGTCCGCCTGATCGCACCGCTGATCCTCGCCCTGGGGCGAGGAGCCGGAGTCCTCGCCGCCCACAACGTCAGAGCCGACCCACGGCGGATCGCCTCGGCGAGCATTCCGATCACCCTGGCTGTGACGTTCACCTGCGTCATGATCTTCATGCCGCTGACCATGCAGATGATCAGCCTCCAGGAGAGCCGGCTGCGTGTCCGGGCCGATCACGTGCTCGCCTCGGCGGACGGGCAGGGCCTGCCTCCCGCCGTCACCCGGGACGCCGCCCGCCTCCCCGGTGTGACCGCCGTCGCGGCGACGACCCCCATCCCGGTGCGCCTCGGTATGGGAGCCGGTGGTCCAGTTCAGACCCGCACCCTCATGGCGCTCGCCGTCGCACCCGCCGGGCTGGCGGCGCTGCTGAATCTCGACGTGCGCCACGGCGACCTCGACGCGCTCGTCGGCGACAGCATCGCGGCGAGTTCGGACGCGGCCGGGGAGAACGGCTGGCAGGTGGGCGACACGTTGCCGGTGGCGCTGCCGGACGGCACCCGTAAGGACCTGCGGCTCGTGGCCACCTACGGTCGGAGCCTCGGCCTGAGCGACGTGCTCGTCCCGGCCGCCCTGGCCACCCACCACGCACCCGGAGCGCTCGCGGCGGCCGTCTACGTCGAGGGCGACGACTCGCTGACGCGAGACAGGCTCGGCGCGCTCGCGGAGCACCATCCCACGCTGGTCGCGTTCTCCCGGGAGGCCTACCTCGCGGAGGCCGGCAAGGGCGGTGACTCCCAGACCACCGCCGTCTACGTGTTCATCATGCTCATCGGCCTCTATACGGCGATATCCGTGGTGAACACGCTGGCCGCGGCGACCGCCGCCCGGAGCCGCGAGTTCGCGGCCCTGCGACTCGCCGGATCGACGCGGCGTCAGGTGCTGACGATGATCGGGACGGAGGCCGCGATCACCGTGGCCATCGCGGTCTTCCTCGGCACGCTCATCGCCGCGACCACGCTGGTGACCTCCAGCCTGGCGCTCACCGGAACCCCCGCGTTCGCCGCCCCGCCGCTCGTCTACCTGACCATCGTCGCGCTCGCGGCCGTCCTGGGCCTGGTCGCGACCCTCCTGCCGGCCCGGTCGGCATTGCGGCGGAGCGCCATCTCGGTCATCGTCGCCCGCGAGTGACCGCCGCCGCCACGGCCCGGCCGGCCGGGCCGTGGCGGCGCGGCCGGCATCGTGCCTGGGATAATTTGGACATCTACTTAGTTATGCGAATATAATCGTTATATGCATATAACCAGACGGGTGTCCGCCCCGCCCGCGTCGACCACCGGACTCGGCCCCCGCCGGCGGATGCTCGTCCTGGCCATCTGCTGCATGAGCCTGTTCATCGTCGGCCTGGACAACACGATCGTGAACATCGCGCTGCCCGCCATCCGCCGCGACCTGAACGCCTCCGTCTCCGGCCTGCAGTGGATCATCGACGCCTACACGGTGGTGCTGGCGAGCCTGCTCATGCTGGCCGGCTCGACCGGGGACCGGGTCGGCCGGCGCCGTACGTTCCAGACGGGCCTGGTGCTGTTCACGCTCGGCTCGCTCATGTGCTCGCTCGCGCCCACCCTCGGCTGGCTGATCGCGGCGCGGGCACTGCAGGCCGTCGGCGGCTCCATGCTCAACCCGGTCGCCATGTCGATCATCACGAACACCTTCACCGAGCCGCGCGAGCGGGCGCGGGCCATCGGCGTGTGGGGCGGGGTGGTCGGCGTCAGCATGGCGCTGGGCCCGCTGGTCGGCGGCTCGCTGGTGGACTCGGTCGGCTGGCAGGCGATCTTCTGGATCAACATCCCGGTGGGGGTGGCCGCGTTCGTGCTGTGCGCGCTGTTCGTGCCGGAGTCGCGCGCGCCGCGCCCGCGCCGGGTGGACCCGATCGGGCAGGTGCTGGTCATCGTGGCGCTGGCAACCCTGACGTACGCCTTCATCGAGGCGCCGGAGGCCGGCTGGAGCTCGCCGCGGACGCTGGGCTGCTTCGCGGTCGCGGCGCTGGCGCTGGCCTGCCTGGTGCCGTACGAGCTGCGCCGCGCCGAGCCCCTGATCGACCTGCGCTTCTTCCGCAGCGCGCCGTTCGCGGGGGCCACCGTCATCGCCGTGTGCGCGTTCGCCGCGCTGGGCGGGTTCCTGTTCGTCAACACCCTCTACCTTCAGGACGTGCTGGGCCTGTCCGCCCTGCACGCCGGGCTCTACACGGTGCCCATGGCCGCGCTGACCGTGGTCTGCGCGCCGCTGTCGGGCCGGATCGTCGCGAACGCCGGGACCCGCGTGCCGCTGGTGCTGGCCGGGGCCACCATGGCGGCCAGCGGGCTGATCATGACGGGGCTCGCGGCGGACACGCCCACCTGGCGGCTCATGGCCGCGTACGTGCTGTTCGGGCTGGGCTTCGGCATGGTGAACGCGCCGATCACCAACACCGCCGTGTCCGGCATGCCGCGCGCCCAGGCCGGGGTGGCCGCGGCCGTGGCCTCCACCAGCCGCCAGATCGGGCAGTCGCTCGGCGTCGCGGTCATCGGCTCGCTGGTCACCTCGGCGGTGTCCGGCTCGTTCGCCACCGGGTTCCCGGCGGCCAGCCGCGTCGGCTGGTGGATCATCGTCGGGTGCGGGGCGGCCGTCGTACTGCTCGGTATCCTGACCACGACCGGCTGGGCCCATGGCAGCGCCGCCCGCACCGCTGAACGCCTCGCCCACGCTCCCGACAGAACGGCGGACACCCCATGAGCGATGCCCTCGACCAGGAGGCGGTGGCCCGCGTCTGGGCCGGCATGTACGACCTCGTCCTGCGGCAGGAGGACCGCCGCAAGGAGGTGGCCGAGACGCTCGGCATGAGCTTCTTCCGGGTGAAGGCGCTGCGCCACCTGCTGGCCGGGCCGATGACCATGCGGGAGCTGACCGCCGACCTGTCCACCGACAAGCCGTACACCACGCTGATGGTGGACGACCTGGAGCAGCGCGGCTACGTGACCCGCAGCGTCTCCCCGGACGACCGCCGCAGCAAGATCGTCGCCCTCACCCCGGCGGGCAGGGCCGCCGCCGAGGAGGCCGAGCGCATCCTGGCCCGCCCGCCGCGCTCCCTGCTCGCCCTGGACCCCGGCGACCTGGCCGACCTCGACCGCATCATCGCCGGGCTCCGCGCCCCGGAGGAGTCCGCGCGAAGGTCATGAGCCAGCGGCGCCCCGCCCGGCGTCAACGGAGGTCGATGGCGCGTTCGGGGCAGTTGGCCGGCGCCAGGCGGGCCGTCGTGGATCGGATGGGGGTCGGCGGCCCATACGGGATCCACGGGGAGAAGTCGGTCGCCCAGTCCGAGACCGGGTCGGTCACGGTCTCGCTGAAGGTGCCGAGCACCCGGTTCCTGCGCTCCTCGTCAAGGCCTTGGCCGAAGCGGTCCTCCACGGTCATCGCAGCAGCTCCGTCTCTGACGTCGAGTTGTGGCACCGCGTCCCGTGCGGCGGTCGGAAGGCGGATCGCGAAAACCGTTCGGCGCGGGAGCCGGTCGCGTCCTAGCATGCGGACGCGTGGACAGAAGACGGCGCAGACTGCGCGAGATCGCGGACGCCAACGCGGAGATCGTCGACACGGGCGGGTACACGACGGGCGACGGCGATCTCGTCGTCGTGGGACCGGCGCTGAAGGCGGCGATCGACGGCACCGTGAGTTACGCGCCCGACGCGCGCTTCGACCCGCCCGCTCCGCGGCCCGGCCTGCGCACGTCCTTCGAGGTGACCGCCGAGGGCAGCCTCCAGGCCGCCCGGCGGCTGCACCTCGACCCGGGCGGGGAGGGACGCGTCGCGGTGCTCAACTTCGCCTCGGCCCGCAACCCGGGCGGCGGCTACCTCGGAGGGGCCACGGCCCAGGAGGAGGACCTGTGCCGGCACAGCCTCCTGTACCCCTGCCTGCTCCAGGCCCCCGACTACTACGCCGCGCACCGCGCCGCCACCGACCTGCTCTACAGCCACCGCGTCATCTGGTCCCCCGACGTGCCCGTGCACCGGGGCGACGACGGGCGGCTGCTGCGGGAGCCGTACCCGGTGTCGTTCCTGACCTCCCCGGCGCCCAACGCCGGGCAGGTGCTGCGCCGCGACCCCGGCCGGGGCGAGAGCGTCCTGCGGGCGCTGCGCGAGCGCGCCGGGCGCGTGCTGGCCGTGGCCGCCCACCACGGCGCGCGCCGGCTCGTGCTCGGGGCCTGGGGCTGCGGGGTGTTCCGCAACGACCCGCGCGAGGTGGCCGGGGTCTTCCACGAGCACCTCACGGGTGCGTACGCGGCGGTGTTCGACCAGGTGGTGTTCGCGGTGTGGGACCGAACGCCGGAGTCCGCGAACCGGGCCGCCTTCGCCGACCGCTTCGCGTGACACGATCTCGGGGTGGAGGCATGTCCGGGTTTCATCTAGTCTGAACGCGCGAGGGGAGTACTTCGCAAGAGTCGGCCCGGTCAGTACGGACGTCCCGCGCGTCCCCGGACGGCTGCCCGCATGGGTGAAGGAGACCTCGAACGGGATAAGTGCGTTCGAGGGAGGTTTCCCATGTCCGCGGGGACGTTTTCGCATGCCGTCGAGCTGCGTACCATCGCTTCTCCGGCTCTCTGGTCCATCACGGTGGCGGTTCTGGTCCTGCTGCTGTTGCTGGACCTGCTGCTCACCCGCCGTCAGCGCGAGGAGCGCATCCGGGACGCGGTGGGCTGGTCGGTCTTCTACCTGCTGCTACCGGTGATCTTCGGGGTCTACCTGTGGCTGGACTTCGGTGGCGGCACGGCGGTGGAGTTCTTCACCGGGTTCGTGGTGGAGAAGTCGCTGTCGGTCGACAACCTGTTCGTCTTCATGTTGCTGCTGTCCGCGTTCGCGGTGCCGTCGGCGCTGGCCAGGCGGGTGCTGCTGTACGGCATCGTCGGGGCACTGGTGCTACGCGTGATCTTCATCGCGCTGGGCGCCGCCGCGCTGCAGAGCGGCACGTGGGCGTTCCTGCTGTTCGGGGCGATCCTGATCGTCACCGCCGGCAAGATCCTCAAGGACGTGCTGGCCGGGAGCGAGCAGGAGGTGGACATCTCCTCCATGCGCACGGTCCGGCTGGTACGGCGCTTCATGCCGGTCACCGAGGACTACCGGGGTTCCCGGCTGCTCGTCCGTGAGAAGGGCCGGCTGGCGCTCACCCCGCTGGCGCTGGCGGCGGTCGCGATCCTGGCCACGGACATCGTCTTCGCCGTGGACTCCGTACCGGCCGTGTACGGCGTCACCGAGGACCCGTTCCTCGTCTTCGCCACCAACGCCTTCGCCCTGCTGGGCCTGCGGGCGCTGTACTTCGTGCTCCAGGGCGTGCTGACCAAGCTGCGCCACCTGAACCACGGGCTCAGCGTCATCCTGGCCTTCATCGGGGTCAAGCTGGTCCTGCACTGGGGGCACGGCGTCTGGCCGCAGCTCCCGGAGATCCCCACCCTGGCCTCGCTCGCGGTCATCGTGTTCGTGCTGGTCACGGTCACCATCACCAGCCTGATGGCCAACCGCCGGGACCGCCTCCGGGCGGCCGCGGCCGGGGCGAGCCGCCCGGAACCGGTTCCGGAACCGGTCCCGGAACCGGCCAAGGACTAGCGCCGGGCCCGGCCCTCCGCACGTCACCGCGCCTGCCCGCGCTGTCCCTTCCGGGGGAGGAGCGGCGTGCGGTGGGAGGTCCGCAGGCGGTCAGCCTGCGGACACGCGGCACCCGCGGAAAGCCGGGCGGCTCCTGCGTTGTCAGTGGGAGGTACGGGCCTGGAGGAGGTTGGCCAGGACGTGGAGCAGGGCCGCCGACGTGGTGGCCGAGGTGATGGCCTGCTCCTCGATCAGCCCCTGGACGCGCAGCATCGGCACCCACTCCGCCCGCTCGCGCTCGTCCTCCCCGTCCGGGAGGACGAGGCGGGCGGCGGGGTCGGCAGGGCCGGCCGGGTCGGCGGGGCCTGCCGGGTCGGCGGCGCCGGGCCCGCTGGGGTCGGGGAGCGCGGCGGGGCCGGAGTGCGGGGTGTCGGAGTGCGTGGGGCCGGAGTGCGTGGGGGCGGAGGGGGTG
>NZ_JBQQCB010000026.1:0-110909 GCF_052246675.1 Nonomuraea sp. KM90
TCCAGCTCGCGCTGGATGGTCCGGCGCAGCGGCCGGGCGCCCATGACGGGGTCGTAACCCCGGTCGGCCAGCAGCTGCTTGGCCTCGGGCGAGACCTCGAGCCCCATGTCGCGGTCCTTCAGCCTGGCGTCGACCTGGGCGAGCATCAGATCCACGATCTTGATGATCTCGGCCGGCGTGAGCTGGTGGAAGACCACGATGTCGTCGACACGGTTGAGGAACTCGGGCCGGAAGTGCTGCTTGAGCTCCTCCTGCACCTTCGCCTTCATCCGCTCGTAGTTGGACTCGGTGTCGTTGGACTTGGCGAACCCGACCCCGATGCCCTTGGAGATGTCGCGGGTGCCGAGGTTGGTGGTCATGATGATGACCGTGTTCTTGAAGTCCACCACCCGGCCCTGGGCGTCGGTCAGGCGACCGTCCTCCAGGATCTGCAGCAGCGAGTTGAAGATGTCGGGGTGGGCCTTCTCGATCTCGTCGAACAGCACCACCGAGAACGGCTTGCGCCGCACCTTCTCGGTGAGCTGGCCGCCCTCCTCGTAGCCGACGTAGCCGGGAGGCGAGCCGAACAGCCTGGAGACGGTGTGCTTCTCCATGAACTCCGACATGTCCAGGCTGATCAGAGCGTCCTCGTCACCGAAGAGGAACTCCGCCAGCGCCTTGGACAGCTCGGTCTTACCGACCCCGGAGGGACCGGCGAAGATGAACGAGCCACCGGGACGGCGCGGGTCCTTCAGACCGGCGCGGGTGCGCCGGATGGAGCGCGACAGGCCCTTGATGGCGTCGTCCTGACCGATGATCCGCTTGTGCAGCTCGTCCTCCATGCGGAGCAGGCGCTGCGACTCCTCCTCGGTCAGCTTGAAGACCGGGATGCCGGTGGCGGTCGCCAGGACCTCGGCGATGAGCTCCTGAGTGACCTCGGCCACGACGTCCATGTCGCCGGCCTTCCACTCCTTCTCCCGCCGCTCGCGCTTGAGCTGGAGCTGCTTCTCCTGGTCACGGAGGGCAGCGGCCTTCTCGAAGTCCTGCGCGTCGATCGCGGACTCCTTGTCGCGGCGGACATTGGCGATCTTCTCGTCGTATTCGCGCAGGTCCGGCGGAGCGGTCATCCTGCGGATGCGCATCCGGGAACCGGCCTCGTCGATGAGGTCGATCGCCTTGTCGGGCAGGTAGCGGTCGCTGATGTAGCGGTCGGCCAGCTGCGCGGCGGCCACCAGGGCGTCGTCGGTGATCGACACGCGGTGGTGCGCCTCGTAGCGGTCGCGCAGACCCTTGAGGATCTCGATCGTGTGGCTGAGGCTGGGCTCGGCCACCTGGATCGGCTGGAAGCGCCGCTCCAGCGCCGCGTCCTTCTCCAGGTACTTGCGGTATTCGTCGAGCGTCGTCGCGCCGATCGTCTGCAGCTCGCCGCGGGCCAGCATCGGCTTGAGGATGCTGGCGGCGTCGATCGCGCCCTCGGCGGCGCCCGCCCCCACGAGCGTGTGCAGCTCGTCGATGAACAGGATGATGTCGCCGCGCGTGCGGATCTCCTTGAGCACCTTCTTCAGGCGCTCCTCGAAGTCACCGCGGTAGCGCGAACCGGCGACCAGAGCACCGAGGTCAAGCGTGTAGAGCTGCTTGTCCTTCAGCGTCTCGGGCACCTCGCCCCTGACGATCTTCTGCGACAGGCCCTCCACGACGGCGGTCTTGCCGACGCCGGGCTCGCCGATGAGAACCGGGTTGTTCTTGGTCCTCCGGGAGAGGACCTGCATGACCCGCTCGATCTCCTTCTCACGGCCGATGACCGGATCCAGCTTGCCCTCGCGGGCGGCCTGGGTCAGGTTTCGGCCGAACTGGTCGAGCACCAGGGAGGTCGACGGGGCCGACTCCTGCGGCCCGCCCGCCGCGGCAGGCTCCTTGCCCTGGTAACCGTGCAGCAGCTGGATGACCTGCTGCCTGACACGGTTGAGATCAGCTCCAAGCTTGACCAGCACCTGGGCCGCCACACCCTCACCCTCGCGGATGAGCCCGAGCAGGATGTGCTCGGTGCCGATGTAGTTGTGACCCAGCTGCAAAGCCTCACGGAGCGACAGCTCGAGGACCTTCTTGGCCCGCGGGGTGAACGGAATGTGCCCCGACGGAGCCGACTGGCCCTGGCCGATGATCTCCTCGACCTGCTGGCGCACACCCTCAAGGCTGATGCCGAGGCTCTCCAGAGCCTTGGCGGCTACGCCCTCACCTTCATGGATCAAACCAAGAAGAATGTGCTCAGTGCCGATGTAGTTGTGGTTGAGCATCCTGGCCTCTTCTTGGGCCAAGACGACAACACGCCTCGCTCGGTCGGTGAACCTCTCGAACATCTCGTCGCTCCTCACAGAGCGGTCAGTCAGGCCGGTAAATCCGGTCCCGTCCTCCCGCATGCTAGCCCTGGCTCGGCGAACCGTGCCCACTCGCCGCTGACACGCTCTATAGCAGACACGTTCCCCGAGAGCAGGGCGTTCACCCTCCATCCAACTACTGTTCGGGGGTGACGTGTTCCCGATACGCCGCAAGCGAACGATGTTTAGGACCCTTCGCGGAAGCGGCTGTAAATTGCCGCCCGCGGCGTACGCGGATCCGCACGGGCCGGCCATCGGACGCCGGGGCGTGAAGCCGGCGCAGGGACGCCTCTACTCCCATGCATCTCAGATGCCGCGCCCGTATCTTGATACCTAATCATCCTATGTCCCACCGCAATGCTTGGCCAAGCGAGCGCGCTACGCCCTGAGCACAACACGGTACGGACCGCACATCCGTACGGCGGGACACATACGGTACACACGGTAATCGATAATCCGGCATCCGGTCAGCCCGGTTACCGGATCCATCCCGCATCATGAGACGCCATCCCCGGGCGGCGGCGGGATTCCGGCACTCTCCTCACTCTTGCAGTTGCGTGGCAATCGCACTCTGAGGGGCCGAAGATTGTGCACCGGTGCCCCGGGAAGCGACATTGTGCGAGGGATGCTCATACTTGCGGGTTATGCCCCGCTCCCGGCGGCCGTTATACCCAGCGCCCCCGCAACCCGCCGAGCGAGGCGACGCTTCCGCACAGAGCGGGGTTTGGGCGGCCGGACGCCCATGAAGATCTCGCGAAAAGCGTTACAGCGAGTGATGATCGCCACCGGGTTAACCGCGCCCGCGATTTTCGCGATGGCCCGTTCCACGGGCGCGGTTGGATGGGGGCGGCGCCCGCCCGCCGCGGCTGGCCAATGTCGCCGCCTCGTGGCAATGCACGGCGGGGAACGCCATGCCGCGCGTGCCGGGCGTTCGTTGAATGCGGCGTGGGCACACCACACGGCATTCGGCCGCGCGGAGCATGGCGCCATCACATATCTGGCACCGCCCGGTGAATCAGTGCCGGGGTGGGCAGGAACGTGTGCCCAAAACGCCCGCATATGGGGCCCAGGAGATCAACATCCGGGGAGGATCCCGGTTTCGGGAACACCCCAGAAACGATCATGCGCTTATGGCGGCCGCCGGGGTCCAAGGCGAACATCATAAGCGCATGGTCGAGAGCCGGCTCCTTAGTGAGCAGCTTCGTACTTCTCCACGACGGTGGAGGCGATGCGGCCGCGCTCGCTGACCGGCAGGCCGTGAGCCTTGGCCCACTGCCGGATCTCCGAGCTCTTCTCGCGGCTCATCGCACGGTTGCCGCCGCGGCCACGGCGACGCGTGGGTACGGCGCCCGCCCTGCGCGCATGCTGCACGAAAGGCGTGAGAGCGTCCCTCAGCTTCTTCGCGTTAAGGTCGCTGAGGTCAATCTCATAGGAGGAGCCGTCAATAGCGAAGCTGACCGTCTCATTGGCCTCGCCCCCATCGAGGTCATCGATGAGAATCTCCTGGATCTGCTTGGCCATCTACGCAATCCTTTCGCGGAGCATTGTTTCATTCGCCTGCCCAAACATATACCCGGAAAGGCGTGGAGACAATTCAGCGCTACGGGGATTCGGCTGACTAGCCGATCAGTTCTGGCTCTCGGGCTGATCCTCGCGGTTTCGACGGCCTCCCAGGGCCTCCGACCGGACCAACTTCACTACGCCAAAGATGAAGGCGCCGCCCACCACCACAGGGGGGATGAGCGCTGACAATACGTCTGTAAGGGCTTCCATTCGTCCTCGCCTCCACGGCTAGCGGGGTTTCGGGGGCGCATTATGCGCTGGGAGCGCGGCCCGGTGAGCCCGGCTCCTCATGACAGCGCAGGCGACTACCGCCCGCACCCGACCATAGCGGCACACAGATGCCCTGCGCGTCGCAGGGGCGCCAACATCCGGCAACCCGGACGCCCCATAGCCTAATGCCAGTCTCTCCAGGCTCCTTACCGGATCAAGCGAAAATTTTGCGAAAAGGCACCCACCAGGCATCTGCCCAGGTACGGATGGCTCAGCGAAGATCTTTTACCACCCGCGTACCGGCCAGCCGGTCGTGCGGGCCCCGCTCCAGCGGCTTGTCGATCAGGATGAGCAGCCCGACGCCGAAGAGCAACATTCCCGCCAGCAGATTGGCGACCGGAATGCCCATCAGCATCACGGGGGCGGGATAGACCAGGGCCCGTTTGAGCAGTGCGCGGGACGGCAGGTCACCCGGCGCCAGGCGAATCCTCATGATCGCCTTACCGAACGTCCGCCCGTACCGGGAATGCGCCCACCAGTCGTAGCCCGCATAACCCAGCCCGGCCACCAGCCACGCGAACACGCCCGGGAGCCGCCCCTCGAACACCTCCATCATCCCGACAGTTCGGAAGATGCCCCACAGCGCGATGAACAGAATGTAATAGAAGACCCCGAAGACGAGTGCTTCAATCAACCGGGCGGCGAGCCGTTCCCACCATTCCGCGGGCGGCGCGTCCGGCCGCGGGACCGTCCCGGCCATAACTTCCCACCTCGCGTCATCGTCGGCTTGGATCTCCATTCTGGTACGGGCACGTGGACAAAACACAGGGGCCGGCGGGAAGCCGGCCCCTGTTTTGTGTGTGCGGAGGACTACTTGATCTTCACCACCACGGTCTTCGCGAACTTGTCCGCGAAGGTCAGGTGCAGCGGCTTGTCCCAGAGCTGCGATGCACCATTGAGGGCGTAGATCACAGCGGCGAGCAGGGGGCCGAGCAGAGGCACCCAGTAGAGGATGTAGCCGCCCACCGTCACGAGCGCCCGCTTGAGCGACACGTCGGTCGGCAGGCCCTCCGGCTGCACGTGCCCGCCGATCTGGACGACCTTGATGCCCATCACCATCTTGCCGACCGTCTGGCCCTTCATCTTGACCAGGAGGAAGTCGTAGGCGACGTAGATCAGGGTCGCGACGATCGAGACCACGAGGTAGTACAAAAGCCCGAAGGTGAGGCCGCTGGTGATCCCGGTGATGGAGCTGTAGGAGGGATAGAGCGGGGTGAGGACCAACTGCACCAGGAACAGCACGATGCCGAAGATGACACCGTCGATGATCCTGGCCACCAGCCGCTGCCACCACTCCGCCAGCGGCGCCGGCGCCCCGGGCGGCTGGACGCCGACCGGCTGGCCGTAGGGCTGGCCGTAACCGGGCTGCTGCCCGTAACCGCCCTGGCCGTAAGCCTGGGGCTGCTGCCCGTAGGCCTGGCCGTACTGCTGCTGGTCGCCGTACTGCTGCTGGCCGTAGCCGGGCTGGGCGTAGCCGGGTTGGGACTGCTGCTGCTGCCCGTAACCCTGCTGCTGACCGTAGTCAGGCTGGGACTGGGGCTGCTGGCCGTAGCCCTGCTGCTGACCGTAACCCTGCTGACCGTAGTCGGGCTGGGACGGCTGCTGCTGTCCATAGCCCTGCTGGCCGTAACCCTGCTGCTGACCGTACTGCGGCTGCTGGCCCGACTGCGGCTGCTGGCCGTAGCCCTGCTGCTGGCCGTAGTCAGGCTGGGACGGTTGCTGGCCGTAGCCCTGCTGGCCATAGTCGGGCTGGGACGGCTGGGACGGCTGTTGCTGCTGGCCGTAACCCTGCTGGCCGTAGTCGGGCTGGGACGGCTGCTGCTGCCCGTAACCCTGCTGGCCGTAACCCTGCTGCTGACCGTACTGCGGCTGCTGGCCCGACTGCGGCTGCTGACCGTAGCCCTGCTGCTGGCCGTAGCCCTGCTGACCGTAGTCGGGCTGGGCCGGCTGTTGCTGCTGACCGTAGCCCTGCTGCTGCTCATAGCCCTGCTGGCCGTAGCCGGGCTGGGACGGCTGTTGCTGTCCGTAGCCCTGCTGGCCATATTGCGGCTGCTGCTGGCCGTAGCCCTGCTGCTGGCCGTACTGAGGTTGCTGGCCGTAGCCCTGCTGCTGGCCATAGCCTTGCTGGCCGTACTGGGGCTGCTGCCCGTAGGCATCGTCCGCCCGGTAGCCGACCACAGTGACGTCGGGATCGGGCTCGCCGGGGTGGCGGCCCGTGTTCTGCTGCCCGTAGGGGGTGGCAGGCGCAGAATTTTCGCCGGATTCGTCCTGTGGATACGGCGGCTGTCCGGTGCTCACCGTGTCACCTCGCTTCGAGTGCGCATGTGGCACGTGTCAGGACACATGCCTGTGCTGCCCAACGTATCGACATAGGTATCAACAATCACCTTTCCATCTGGTCAAGGTCCGCGTCACCCGATGTCAGATGGAGCAGCATGCGGGTGTTGCCCAGGGTGTTCGGTTTGACGTGTTCCAGGTCGAGGAACTCCGCCACACCCTCGTCGTACGAGGCCAGCAGTTCGGCGTACACCTCAGGGGAGACCGGTGTGCCCTGAATCGGGCGAAAGCCATGCCTCGCGAAGAAGTCGACCTCAAAAGTCAGGCAGAATACACGCCGCAGACCCAGATCCTTCGCCTGCTGTATGAGAGCTGAGACGATCCGATGGCCGACGCCCATCCCCCGGCACTCGGGGTCCACGGCAACGGTGCGGACCTCGGCGAGGTCCTCCCAGAGCACGTGGAGTGCGCCGCAGCCGACGACCTGTCCGCCCAGCTCGGCCACCCAGAACTCCTGTACGTCCTCGTACAGGGTCACCGTGGCCTTCTCCAGGAGCCGCGGTCCCGCGCCCGCGTAGGTGTCCACCAGGCGCCTGACCGTCCGCACGTCGGGCGTGCGGGCACGCCGGACCACCACCGCGGTCTCGGGCACTGTCAGTTCGGCCACCTGCTCCATGGCTCTCCAGAGTACAGATGTCATTACGGCTCAGCCCTAACTCCCATCTCTGGGCTCATCCTGTTACATCCCGTTGCCATGCGGGCACGCACCCCGCGGATCTCTGCATTCGGCCCCATCGACGGCAAACAGGACATAAAGTCGGTTCTGCACGAGCGTGCACGAGATCACCTTGTGACCCTTCGGTTGTGAAACCTCTACAGACTCGGCAGTTCTGGTTGAGCACGAACCCGGAGTGCATTAGTGTCCTGCGACGATGTTCCCCGCGTATCGCGACGAGGGGGACACGCCCAATCCCCGCGAGGGGAGCCGGGGACCCGCCGGTGGCGTCACCCGACGCCACCACTGGGGTGAATCCGAATCATTCGGTAGGGCTGCTCCGGCCCGAACCCGTCAGCTAACCCGGTAGGCGTCTATGAGAGGAGCTGGTTGGTGGAGCTCACGCTCAACCGTGGGGGGAAGGCGGCGGGCAAGCACGCCCGCCCTCCGGAACGGGCCCGGCGACCGCGCCGCTTCGGTGTGGTAAGTGTCACAATCGCCGCGCTGCTGATAGCCATCCCCGTCGGTTCGGCGTCCGCGGACCCCAAACCGTCGCTCCAGGACCTGGCCAAGCAGGTCGAGAAGATGCACACGGAGATCGAGACGCTGTCCGAGGAGTACAACGGCCAGCGGGAGAAGCTCAAGACCGCCAAGAAGGCCTCCGAGGCCGCGCAGAAGACGCTGGCGACCAGTGAGGCCGATCTCGAGGCCAAGCGCGCCAAGGCCGCCCTGCTAGCCGAGAACGCCTACATCACCGGCGGCCTGGGCAAGGCGCTGGCGTTCGCCACCTCCGAGGATCCCGACACCTTCCTCGACCGCGCCGCCACCACGTACGTGCTCGAACAGCAGCAGGGCGAGGAGGTCAACCAGGTCGCCAGGGCCAGGGAGGCCGCCGAGCGCGCCAGAGCCGGCGCCAAGACGCGCATCGAGGAGGTCCAGGAGCTCGTCTCCGAGCTCGACACCAAGCGCGACAAGATCACCAAGCTGGTCACCAAGGTCGAGAGCAACCTGTTCCAGCGGGCGCTGGGCGAGGCCGGCCGGCCCGGCACGCGGGCGGTGCGCGTGAACCTGCCGATCATCGGCGGCGGCAAGGCGGCGCAGGCCGCCCGGTGGGCGCTCACGCAGCAGCTCAAGCCGTACGTCTGGGGCGCAGAAGGCCCGAACTCCTACGACTGCTCGGGCCTGGTCATGGCGGCCTACCAGCAGGTGGGCATCTCCCTGCCGCACTACACGGGCAGCCAGTGGACCGCCGGCAGGCACATCTCCCGCGAGGAGCTGCGGCCGGGTGACCTGGTCTTCTTCTACAACGACCTGCACCACGTGGGCATCTACCTCGGCGGCGGCATGATGGTGCACGCGCCGCAGACCGGTGACGTCGTCCGCATCGCCTCGATCGCCCGGCGGCCGTTCGCCGGCGCCGTCCGCATCGCCGACTGAGCCCCGGGCACCGCCCGCCGCTAGATCAACTGGCGGCGGGCAGCCCAGGCCACCGCCTCGATCGCCGTGGCCACGCCGATGCGGTCGCAGATGCCCCGCAACCTCCGGCGTACCGTCCGCCCGCTGATATCCAGTCGTCTCCCCACCCGGTCGACCGTGACCCCCTTGGCCAGCTCCGCCAGCAACGCAAGGTCCGCATGGCTCAGCTCAACACCTTCAGTGAGCACATCCATCGGGAGCCCTCCCCCCCAACAGCAGAACTTGGACCGATCGACCCGGCCAAAGTTGCTCCTCGCAGACGGTAAACGCATCCTGGAAAGGTCGTCAAGCATGACAATCTCCACCCTTGACGAGCACTATTGACATGATCCGAAATATGTGACGTACTCGCGATATGTCGGCACCGATCGTCGCCCGATGAGTGATCTCGTCGAGTCTTCTCCAGCTCCGGATCCGGCGTCGATGAGCGCGGCGGACGTCCTGGGTTTCGACCCGTTCGACAAAGGGTTCCTGCGCGATCCGTACGCCCGTTATCGCGAGATGAGCGCGCGCGGGCCTCTCTTCCGCACGCGCGGCGGGCTGCTCGTCGCCACCACCCACGAGCTCTGTACGGTGCTGCTGCGCGACCCGCGTTTCGGCCGCGGCTCCGCCGAGGCGAACCGGAACAACCCAGGTCAGCCCGTCGAATCGTTCCTGTGGCTGGACCCGCCCGACCACACCAGGCTGCGTGCCCTGGTGAGCAGGGCCTTCACCCCGCGCATGCTGGAACGGCTCCGCCCGCGGATCGAGGCGATCACCGCCGAGCTGGTCGCCGGGTTGCCCGAGGAGGCCGATCTCGTGTCCGGCCTGGCGTACCCGCTGCCGGTCATGGTCATCAGCGAGATGCTCGGGGTGCCTCCGGAGGACGAGGAGCGCTTCCGCGGCTGGAGCGAGATCCTGGCTCGCGGCCTTGACCCGATGCTTACAGACGACCTCGTATCGGAAACCGGGCGCGCCAGAAGGGAGTTTCGCGACTACTTCCGCGAGCTCTCCGCGATCCGGCGCGAGCGCCCCGGGGACGACCTCCTGAGCGCCCTGACGCAAGTACGGGAGCTGACCGAGGGCGAGCTGCTGGCCACCTGCGTGCTGCTGCTCGTGGCCGGGCACGAGACCACCGTCAACCTCATCGGCAACGGGGTGCTGCACCTGGCCCGGCACGGCCTGCTGGCGCACGCCGCGGAGCGGCCCAAGCAGGTGGTCGAGGAGGTGCTCAGGTACGACCCGCCGGTCCAGCTCACCTCCAGGCTCACGATGGAGGACGTGGAGCTGGCCGGCGTGCCGGTGCCCAAGGGCACCCTCGTGATGGCGGTGATAGGCGCGGCCAATCGCGACCCGGCGGCCTTTCCCGATCCCGACCGCTTCGACGTCACCCGGGAGCCCGGGCGGCACCTCGCGTTCGGGCTCGGCATCCACTTCTGCCTCGGCGCCACGCTGGCCAGGATGGAGGGCGAGATCGCGCTGTCCGCCCTGGCCGCGGCGGCGCCCAAGCTGGAGCTGGCCGACCCGGCGCCGCCGTACAAGGAGAACGTGGTGCTACGCGGCCTGGCCGCGCTGCCGGTGCGCCTGCCCCGGCCCTAGTGGGTGGGCTTGACCAGCGGGAACAGGATGGTCTCGCGGATGTTGCGGCCGGTGAAGGCCATGATCATCCGGTCGATGCCCGCCCCCATGCCACCCGTCGGCGGCATCGCGTATTCGAGCGACTGCAGGAAGTCCTCGTCGAGCTGCATCGCCTCCAGGTCGCCCCCGGCGGCCAGGAGGGACTGCTCGACCAGGCGGCGGCGCTGCTCGATCGGGTCGTTGAGCTCGGAGTAGCCGGTGCCCAGCTCGGTGCCGAAGCCGATGAGGTCCCACTTCTCCGTCAGCAGCGGGTCGTCGCGGTGGGTGCGGGCCAGCGGCGAGGTCTCCAGCGGGTAGTCCATGACGAACGTGGGCTGGACGAGCGTGTGCTCGACGAGCGCCTCGAACAGCTCCTGCACGAGCTTGCCCGAGCCCCACTTCGGGTCCCAGTGGATCTCGCGATGGTCGGCCAGCTTGCGGAGCTCCTCCAGAGTGGTGGAGGTGGTGATGTGCTCGCCCACGGCCTGCGAGACCGCGTCGTAGAGGGTGACGCGGGGCCACTCGGCGATGCCGAGGTCGATCTCGGTGCCCTCGTGCACGACCACAGAGGTGCCCAGGGCGGCCATGACGGCCTTCTGGTACATCCGCTGGGTCAGGTCCGCGATGCCGTTGTAGTCGAGGTAGGTGCCGTAGGCCTCGACCATGGTGAACTCGGGGTTGTGCGTGGAGTCCGCGCCCTCGTTACGGAAGTTGCGGTTGATCTCGAAGACCTTCTCGATGCCGCCGACCACGAGCCGCTTGAGGTAGAGCTCGATCGCGATGCGGAGGTAGAGCTCCATGTCGTAGGCGTTGATGTGGGTCTTGAACGGCCGGGCCGTGGCGCCGCCGTGGATCGGCTGCAGCATCGGCGTCTCGACCTCGAGGTAGCCCTCCTCGTGCCAGAAGTCGCGCACCGCGCGCACCGTGGCGCTGCGGACCCGCGCCATCTTCCTGGCGTCGTCGTTGACGATGAGGTCGACGTAACGCTGGCGCACTCGCGCCTCGGGGTCGGTGAGGCCGACGTGCTTCTCCGGCAGCGGGCGCAGGCACTTGGCGGTGATCTCCCAGCTCTCGGCCAGAATCGACAGCTCGCCCCGGCGGGAGGTGATGACCTCGCCGCGCACGCCCACGTGGTCGCCCAGGTCGACGTCGCGCTTCCAGCGGGCCAGGGACTCCTCGCCCACCTTGTCGAGCGAGATCATGACCTGCAGGTCGGCGCCGCCGTCGCGGAGCGTGGCGAAGCAGAGCTTGCCGCCCACGCGGTTGAGCATGACGCGCCCCGCGACCGCGACCGTGTCGCCGGTGGCGGTGTCGGGCTCCAGGCCCTGGTATTTCTCCCTGACCTCGGCGTTGGTCGCCGTGCGTGGGAAATTCACCGGGTAAGGATCGACGCCCTCGCTGCGAAGGCGGTCGAGCTTCTCCCTCCGGATGCGCATCTGCTCGGGAAGTTCGTCGCTCACAACATCAAAGGGTAGGGGATATGGCGAACTGCAAGGGCTCGTCGGTTCTCTGCAGGACCGCTGCAAGAGCCCTCGCCTATCAATATCTCACGAGCTCAGGGGGGAGCCGGCAGGGAGCCGGCCCAGGGGAGCTCAAGGAGAGAAGATGTTGAAGAAGATCGCGACCGGTTTCCTCGCTGTCGCCGCGACCACCGCCGTGGCCCTGTCGCTTCCGTCGGCCGCCAGCGCCACCACGTCGGACCACGACGACTACTCCGAGTACTGGGGCCCGGTCTACTCCAAGTACCACCTGGCCAAGGCCGAGGGCCGGGTCAGCGTCGACTGGGACCACCAGGGCGACTCCAACGAGGTCTCGGTCAGAGGCCGCCTGTACGACCTGGACAACCGCTCCTACGGCCAGGGTGGCAAGTGCGCCTTCGTGAAGTTCGAGGCCAGCGACTTCGACCACGACTGGTCCCCGGTCTACTACAAGAAGTACTGCGGCTACCCGGGCTACAAGAAGTTCTCCTTCCAGGAGCACGACGTCTACAGCCTGCGCGCCAAGGTGTGCCAGATCGGCCCGCACAGCAACTACCCCAGCAAGTGCGGCCCCTGGGAGTACCTCTACACCGCCGAGAGCGAGTGACGTCTGAAGACACGAGCGGCCCCCTGCCCGAGCGGGGGCCGCTCGTTCGCCTTGTCAGGTGGTGTTGCGGTGGTAGACCAGGCGCAGCCCGATGAGCGTGAGCCACGGCTCGTGCACGTCGATCGACCGCGACTCGCCCACGACCAGCGCCGCGTGCCCGCCGGTGGCCACCACGGTCACCTCGTCGGGGTCGTCGGCCAGCTCGGCCGCCATGCGCTCCACGATGCCGTCCACCTGGCCGGCGAAGCCGTAGATGATGCCGGCCTGCAGCGCCTCGACCGTGTTCTTGGCGATCACCGAGCGCGGCCGGACGAGCTCCACCTTGTGCAGCTGGGCCCCGGCGGCGGCCAGCGCGTCCACGGAGATCTCGATCCCGGGGGCGGTGACCGCGCCGACGTATTCGCCCTTGGCCGAGACCGCGTCGAACGAGGTCGCGGTGCCGAAGTCCACGATGACGCAGGGGCCGCCGTACTGGTCGATGGCGGCCAGCGCGTTCACGATGCGGTCGCTGCCGACCTCTTTGGGGTTGTCCATGCGTACGGGCACCCCGGTGCGGATGCCCGGCTCCACGATCACCGCGGTCACGTCGCCGTAGTAGCGGCGGCACATCTCGCGCATCTCGTTGAGCACGCTCGGCACGGTGGAGCAAATGGCGATGCCGTCGACGTCGGCCCCCTTGAGCAGCGGTGACTGGGTCAGCAACCCCTGCAGGACGACCGCGATCTCGTCGGCGGTGCGGCGGGCGTCCGTGGCCAGCCGCCAATGCTCGATGACGTCCTCGCCCTCGAACAGCCCCAGCACCGTGTGCGTGTTGCCGACGTCGATCGTGAGCAGCATCAATTACCCCCGCAAATCCAACGCGATGTCCAGGGCCGGCGCAGAGTGAGTCAGCGCGCCTACCGCAAGGTAGTCAACGCCAGTTTCCGCTACATCACGGGCCGATTCCAAGGTCAATCCCCCGCTCGCCTCAAGCGCAACCCTGTTTTTCGCCCGATTTTTCACGACATGTACCGCATGTGCGGTGTCCTCAACCGTGAAGTTGTCCAGCAAGATCAGCTCCGCGCCTTCCTCGAGAACGGGGCCGAGCTGGTCCAGCCGGTCGATCTCCACCTCGATCGGCAGGTCGGGGTAGCGCTCCCTGACCGCCCTGAACGCCTCGGCCACGCCACCGGCGGCCACCACGTGGTTGTCCTTGATCAGGGCCGCGTCCGACAGCGACATCCGGTGGTTGACGCCGCCGCCGCAGCGCACCGCGTACTTCTCCAGCGAGCGCAGCCCCGGCAGCGTCTTGCGGCTGTCGCGCACGCGCGCGCCCGTGCCGTCGATCGCCTCGACCCACCTGCCAGTCAGCGTGGCCACCCCGGACAGGTGCGTGAGCAGGTTGAGCGCGGTGCGCTCGGCCGTCAGCAGCGCGCGCACCGGGCCCTCGACCGTCATCAGCACGTCGCCGGCCCTGACCCGCTCGCCGTCCTTGGCCCGGCGCTCGGCGCGGGCCGCGCCCAGCCGCACGAACACCGCCTCGGCCACCGCCAGGCCGGCCACCACGCCGTCCTTGCGAGCCACCACGTCGGCCACCGAGCGCTGCTCGGCGGGGATGGTGGCCAGGCTCGTCACGTCGCCCGCCTCCTGCAGGTCCTCGGCCATCGCGCGGTCGATCAGCGCGTCCACCTCGGCCGGGTCCAGCCCGGCGGCGGTGAGCTCCTGCGCCAGGCGCGGCGGCATCGCGTCACCGTGGGGCGTGTACGTCATGAAGGGGCCCTCCTCTGCCAGGGTCACGTCCAGGTGGCCCAGCCATTCGTGATCGTCGCGCTCGTCGTGGTCCTCGCGCCAGTGTGAACCGCGCGTCTCCAGCCTGGCGGCCGCCGCGCCGGTGAGCACGGTGGCGACGGTGAGCAGGTTCGTGGTCTCCCAGGACTCGGTGCAGGCCGGCACCTCGACGGGGGTCCAGCGGGCGTCGCGCAGCGCCCGCGCGGTGGCGATCAGCGACTCGCGGCTGCGCAGCACGCTCGCCCCGGTGCTCATGTGGGCCTGGATCCTGGCCCTGACCCTCGGGTCCACCAGCCCCTCGGCGGCCTCGTTCGCGACCGGCTCGCCCGGCGCCGGGCGTACCTCGTGGATGTCCTCGGCGATGCGCTCGGCGAAGACGAGCCCTTCGAGCAGGGAGTTGGAGGCCAGCCGGTTCGCGCCGTGCACGCCCGTGCAGGCGACCTCGCCGCAGGCGTACAGGCCGTCGATGGAGGTACGGCCGCGCAGGTCCGTACGGACGCCGCCGCTGGCGTAGTGGGCGGCCGGCGAGACCGGGATCGGCTCGGTGGCCGGGTCGATGCCGTGCTCGCGGCAGACCACGTAGATCGTCGGGAAGCGGGACTCCCACTTGTCGCGGCCGAAGTGGCGGCCGTCCAGGTACACGTGGTCGCGCCCGGTCAGGCGCATCGTCCGCATGATGGCCTTGGCGACGACGTCGCGCGGCGCCAGGTCGGCCAGCTCGTGCGCGCCCTCCATGAACCGGTTGCCCTCGTGGTCGATCAGGAAGGCGCCCTCACCCCTGACCGCCTCGGAGATCAGCGGCTGCTGGCCGGTCGAGCCCTCGCCGAGCCAGAGCACGGTCGGGTGGAACTGGACGAACTCGATGTCGCGCACCACCGCCCCGGCCCGCAGGGCGAGCGCCACGCCGTCGCCGGTGGAGACCACGGGGTTGGTGGTGGCCGCGTAGACCTGACCCATGCCGCCGGTGGCCAGCACCACCGCCCTGGCGCGCACCGCGCCCACCCCGTCGCGGGCGCCCTCGCCCATGACGTGCAGGGTCACGCCCCTGGCCCGGCCCCGGGCGTCCTTGAGCAGATCGAGCACCAGCGCGTGCTCGATCACCTCGATGGAGGCCGCGCGGACCGCCTCGATGAGGGCCCGCTGCACCTCCGCGCCCGTGGCGTCGCCGCCCGCGTGCACGATCCGGCGCCGGTGGTGCCCACCCTCCCTGGTGAGCTGGAGCTCGCCGTCGGGCGTACGGTCGAAGCGGGCGCCGCGCGCCATGAGCCGCCGCAGCGCGCCCGGCCCCTCCGTCACCAACGTGCGCACCGCCCGTACGTCGCACAGCCCCACCCCGGCGACCAGCGTGTCGTTCAGGTGCTCCTCGGGGGTGTCGCGCGGGTCGAGCACGGCGGCGATGCCGCCCTGGGCCCAGCGGGTGGAGCCCGACGACAGCACGTCCTTGGTGACGACCAGGACCTTGGCCGCCGGTTCCAGCTCGGCGTAGCGCAGGGCCACGGTCAGGCCCGCGATGCCCGAGCCCACGACGACCACGTCCGCCTCTACGGTCCAGCCGGGTGCGGGAGCGGTCAGACGCAGGGGAATCGCCGGTGCACTCATTGGGGGTCTCCTCACTGAGGCGATTTCGTCACTATGACGATAACGCCTGGCGTGGCGTGAGCATGCCCCGGGGGGCTCAGAGACCCTCGGTCTTCTTGATGAAGGCCTCGTACTCGGCGAACGGCTCCAGCCCCATGGCCCTGCGGCGCTCGTCGAGCAGGCCGGGGTCCTCGATCTGCATGGGTTCCAGGCCGTCGCCGCCGTCGTGGAACTGGGTGCCGTAGAGCTGGGGCCGGCCGGAGCGCACGCGTACGCGGTCCTCCAGGTACGCGAAGTCGTGCGCCGAGGCCTCGTCCGACTCCACGGCGTCGGCCATCACGTAGTGGAACAGGCGCTGCACCTCGGGCGAGGTGGCGTGCTGTGCCAGGAGCCAGGCCGCCCGCGCCGCCCGCTCCCCCACCTGGGAGATCAGCGGCCAGCCGCGGTTGGCGACCACGGAATAGAGCCAGGCGGTGTTGCCCTCGTCGAGCCTCTGGAGGCGCGCGAGCCGCTTGTCCCCGGGAAAGCCCTTGGCCGGGTCGCGCATCGCCTGGTCCATCTCCATGCGCCGGAGCAGCTCGGCCCGTAACTCCTCGTCCGTCATGCTCCCGACGGTAATCCGCCTCAGGCGGGATTCAAGGTGAGGGTGACGTTGTCGATCAGCCGGGTGCTGCCCACGCGGGCGGCCACCGCCAGCACGGCCATGCCCTGGTAGGAATCGCTCACTTCGACGAACGTGGCCGGGTCGACCAGCGCCAGGTAGTCCACGTCGAGCTCGGGGCCGGCCTCGTCGAGCACCGCCCGCGCCGACGCTCGGATCTCGCCCGGCGTCAGCTGGGCCGCGCCCGCCCGCAGGGCCCGCGAGAGCGCCAGCGCCATCCGCCGGTCGTCCTCCGACAGGTAGCGGTTGCGGCTGGACAGGGCCAGGCCGTCCGGCTCGCGTACGGTCGGCGCGCCCAGGATCTCGATGGGCAGGTCGAGGTCGGCGACCATGCGGCGGATGAGGGCGAGCTGCTGGGCGTCCTTCTGGCCGAAGACCGCCAGGTCGGGCTGGACCAGGTTGAACAGCTTGAGCACGACCGTGAGCATGCCGTCGAAGTGGCCCGGCCTGAAGGCGCCCTCGACGATCCGGCCCATCTCGCCGGAGGAGACGCTGATCTGCCGGTCGGGGGCGTACATGTCCTCGACGGCCGGGTGGAACACGACGTCCACGCCCTCGCCCCGGCACACATCCAGGTCGGCATCAAATGTACGGGGATAGCGTGAAAAATCCTCGTTAGGAGAAAATTGCAGAGGATTGACGAAAATGCTGACCACAACCTGATCGGCGCGCACCCGAGCCTGCCTGATCAGCGACCTGTGGCCCTCATGGAGCGCGCCCATGGTGGGGACCAGCGCCACCGGCCCATTGCGGCGCGCCTTGACCAGGTCTTCCCGGCTCCTGGCGACGATCAGCTCCATAACTGCCCTCCGAACGCGACGGTCAGGTCCATATATTGCCCCCCAGCGCGTCGAGCAGCCGCTCCGCCTCCTCCGGTTTGAGCAACCCCGCAGCCAGCGCCCGGTCCGCCGTGAGCCGGGCCAGCGCGATGTAGGCGTCGGCCGCCTCGGGAGCCGCCAGGATCAGCGCGTCGACGTGCTTGCGCACCGTGCCGGCGTCGCCGCGCACGACGGGGCCGGTCAGCCCGGCGATGCCCAGCCGCAGCACGTTGTCGAGCGCGGCACCGAGCAGCGGGCCCAGCATCCGCCCCGGGTGCTCGACGCCGATGCCCCGCAACAGGTCGGACGACTCCGCGATGAGCGTGACCATGTGGTTGGCCGCCCCGGCCAGGGCCGCGTGGTAGAGCGGGCGGTCGGCGTCGGCGATCCACACCGGCTCGCCGCCCATCTCGATCACCAGGGCCTCGGCGACCGGGCGCAGCATCTCCGGGGCGGTGACGCCGTAGGAGATGCCGGTGAGCTTGTTGAGGTCGTCGTCGCGGCCCGTGAACGTCATCACGGGATGCAGCGCGAGCGGCAGCGCCCCGGCCCGGGCCGCCGGGTCGAGCACCGACAGGCCGTACGCCCCGCTGGTGTGCACCAGCATCTTGCCCTGGAGGTCGGCCCCGGTGGCGGCCAGCCCGTTGACGAGGTCGGGCAGCGCGTCGTCGGGCACGGTGAGCAGGACGAGCTGGGCCGCCGCCACCACCTCGTCGGGACGGCACGGCGTCACGCCGAGCCGGTCCGCCGCCCACCGCTGCGAGTTGTCCGACACTCCGCTGGCGGCCACCACCCGGTGTCCCGCCTGCGCCAACGCGGCGCCGAGGGCCGAACCGACCTTGCCTGCCCCGAGCACGCCGACGGTCAGCCGTGCCGGGCGATCACCTGCGTCCATGACGTCTCACCCCTGTCGACCGTGATGGCACTGCCGACCAGCGTAACGGCCTCTCAGGAGTGAGAGCGTGACCGGTGCTTTGCCGCGCGTTGAGTTAACGACAAAAGCGACAAGGGCATACAAAACGTGCACCCCCTGTCGGAAGAGATGAGGAGAGGGGTTCATCGCATGGCAGCGGGCGCCGAGGCCCCGGATCGGGACCTGACGCCCGCACGATGCGACCTCTTGGAGGTGCGCCGGCTGGTCACCCGCCGAATGACCAGCGGGGAGACGAGCCCGGGGCGGCCTGCGCCGACCCGGGCTCTTTCCCTGCTCAGTGGTGACTGGGCGCGTACGCGTTCGCGCCACCCTTGCAGCCCGCGACCGCGAGGCCGATGACAGCCACCGCGTTGCCGCAGACGTTGATCGGCGCGACGATCGGGATGTGCACTTGGTTGCCGGAGATCACGCCGCCGGTGCCGTTGGTGATGTCGGCGTGCGCCGGAACGGCCAGCGACATCATGGCAACGGCTCCGGTGACGACCATGACCTTCTTCAGCACGAGGGCTCCTCTCAGTTTCGCGGCCTGCGCCGCAGGTGCTTGCTCGAGAGTGAAGTGCTCCGCCACTTGGGGGTTGGCGCAACGCGATCACTCGATGACAATGGGTAAACGTTATCGCAAGTTGGCGACGTTGAGTAGTCATTCGATGACGATGCGTATCATCGGCCAGTCATGAGATAGTCCAGACATGTGGCTCACCTGGCGCGTCGCAACGGAGCGCGCGCTGTACGGCGAGGAGGGCTTCTACCTCCGCGAACGCCCGTCAGGCCACTTCCGCACCTCGGTCAGCGCCTCGGCGGCCTTCGCCGGGGCGGTGGTGGCGCTGCTGGCGGAAGTGGACGCCGAACTGGGCGAACCCGACGTGCTCGACCTGGTGGACATCGGCGCGGGGGAGGGCGTGCTGGTCACCCAGGTGCTCGACGCCGCCGAGCCACGGCTGCGCGACCGGCTGCGCGTCACGGCCGTGGACCTGTCCCCCCGGCCGGAGGGGCTGCCCGAGCGGGTCGAGTGGTCCAGCAGCCTGCCCTCCGACATCACCGGGCTGGCCATCGCCAACGAGTGGCTGGACAACGTGCCGCTCGACGTGGTGGAGCAGACTCCCGACGGGCCGCGGCTCGTCATGGTCGACGTGCACACGGGCGAGGAGCGGCTCGGCGGGCCGCTGCGACCGGCCGACCGCGCCTGGCTCGAGCGGTGGTGGCCGCTGACCCGCGTGGGGGCGCGCGCGGAGATCGGCCGCCCCCGCGACGAGGCGTGGGCCTCGGTCCTCGTCCGCCTCACCAGCGGCCGGGCGATCGCCATCGATTATGCACACCCTGTGGACAACCGGCCGCTGCACGGAACGCTGACCGGATACCGCGACGGGGCGGTCGTCGCCCCCGTACCCGACGGGACCTGCGACATCACGGCTCACGTCGCGCTCGACGCGTGCGCGGAGGCCGGGCGGCGGGCCGGCGCGATATCCACAACCTTGTCCACACAGCGCGCGGCGCTGCGGGACCTGGGGCTCACCGGCACGCGTCCGCCGCTCGACCTGGCCCGCACCGATCCGCGCGGCTACCTCCGGGCCCTGGCGAGGGCCTCGGAGGAGGGCGAGCTGATCGACGCGTCGGGGCTCGGCGGCTTCGGCTGGCTCAGCCAGCGCCGCTGAGCTCCGCCTCGGCCGGCGCCGCTGAGCTCCGCCTCGGCCGGCGCCGCTGAGCTCCGCCTCGGCCGGCGCCGCTGAGCTCCGTCTCAGGCGGTGGCGCTGAGCTCCAGGGATTCGAGTCCGCGGATGATGTAACCGGGCTTCCAGGCCGGCTCCTGCCGCAGCTCCAGCTTGGGGGCCCGGTCCAGCAGCGCGCCGAACGACTCCACCAGCTCGATGCGGGCCAGCGGCGCGCCCAGGCAGAAGTGGATCCCGGCGCCGAAGGAGATGTGCGGGTTGTCGGCGCGGCCCACGTCGAGCCGGTCCGGGTCCTCGAACACCGCCGGGTCCCGGTTAGCCGAGCCGAACAGCAGCGCCACCTCCGAGCCGCGCGGGATCCGTACGCCGTGGACCTCGATGTCCTCCAGCACCCAGCGCTCGAACATCTGCAGCGGCGTGTCCCAGCGCATCAGCTCCTCGACGGCCGTGGGCAGCAGCGAGCGGTCCTCGCGCAGCCGGGCCAGCTCGCCGGGGTTCCTGAACAGCGACCACCAGCCGTTGCCCGTCACGTTCACGGTGGCCTCGTGGCCGGCGTTGAGCAGCAGGACGCAGGTGCCGACCAGCTCGTCGTCGGTCAGCTCGTCGATCTGGGCGAGGGCGCTGATGAGGTCGTCGCCGGGGTCGGCCCGGCGCTCGGCGGCCAGGGACTTGAGGTAGCCGGCGAACTCCGACGCCGCGCGTACCGCGGTGTGCTGGGCCTCGGGGGCGGGGTTGAGCTCGTACATGCCGCAGATGTCGGCCGACCAGGGGCGCAGCAGGTGGCGGTCCTGGTCGGGGATGCCGAGCATCTCCGCGATCACGGTGACCGGGAGCGGCTCGGCGACCTCGGCGATCAGGTCGCCGCCGCCCTTGTCCACGTACGCGTCCACCAGGCCCCCGGCGATGGCCCGGACCCGGGGGCGCAGCGACTCGACCATGCGCGGCGTGAACGCCCTGGAGACCAGCCGGCGCAGCCTGGTGTGCACCGGCGGCTCCACGTCGAGCATGCCCGCCCTGATCACCCGCCAGAACGGCTCCTGGAACTCCGGCTCCGGCTCCCTGCCGAACTCCTCGTGGGTGGCCACGTGCAGGTAGGAACGGCCCAGCCGGCGGTCTCTGAGCAGCGTGTTCACGTCGGCGTGCCGCGCGATGAGCCACTGGCCCGTCGGCTCGAAGTAGCTGACGGGCGCCTCGCGTCTCAGCTGGTCATAGACCCGGTACGGGTAAGCGACAAAATCCGGATTCCAAGGATCAAAGCCCACTATTGCATCTTAGGAGCGGGGTCCTCCTGCTTCGCATGCCTGCCGCGCATCCGGATGTTGAGCAGCTCCACGATGACCGAGAACGCCATCGCGAAGTAGATGTAGCCCTTGGGGATGTGCTGGTCGAGACCCTCGGCGACGAGCACCACGCCGATCAGCACCAGGAACGCCAGCGCCAGCATCTTGATGCTCGGGTGCGCGTCCACGAACCGGCTGATGGGCCCGGAGGCGAACAACATCACCAGCACCGCCACCACGACGGCCGCGATCATCACGCCGAGCTCGTCCACCATGCCGACGGCGGTGATGACGGAGTCCAGCGAGAACACGATGTCCAGGATCATGATCTGCACGATCACCGAGGTGAAGGAGATGGCGGCGGCCTGCTTGCCGTCCTTGCCGGGGCCGGGCTCCATGCTGTGGTGGATCTCGGTGACGCTCTTGCCCAGCAGGAACAGGCCGCCGAGCAGCAGGATCAGATCGCGTCCCGATATCTCCTGGCCGAGGACCGTGAACAGCGGCTCGGTGAGCTGGACCACCCATGACAGGCCGAGCAGCAGGAGCAGGCGGCTGATCAGGGCCGCGGCCAGACCGAGCACGCGGGCCCGGTCCCGTTGTTCCGGTGGGAGTTTCCCGGCCAGGATGGAGATGAAGATGATGTTGTCGATCCCCAGCACGATCTCCAGGGCGACCAGGGTGAAGAAGCCGATCCAGATCTGTGGGTCGGCCACCCATTCCAGCATCTGCGTACCTCCATGACTCATGGCTGACGGGGGTTTCCGGTAGCAACGAGTCAGGGGCCGGATTAGTTCGCGGCTTGCGATTCCTACCCTGGTGTCGGTTATAGTGCCGAACGTAGGTCATGAGTGCCAGCGACAAGCCCCGGCTAGCTGGCCGGCAACCCTCGCGTCCGCGGCGGGGTGCCCCGGGTGAAGACCTGGTCCGTCACGAGGTGTGGCGGGCAAGCGCGGGCTCCGTGGCTGCTCCCAGGGGTCCGACGACCCTGAGGAGGTTCGCCGTGTCCACTCTGACGATCTTCAGCTCCACCCCTGCCGCCGGGACGACGGCTCCCCCGGCCGCCACCGGCCGGACCATCCCCGCCGTGCTCGGCGCCGACCTCGAGGTGCCGGTCAAGGGCGGCCGGCTGGTGGGGTACGCCAACCTGGACTACGCCGCCAGCGCCCCCTGTCTGGAGCCGGTCAGCGCCGCCGTCGCCGCCGCGCTCCCGGCCTACTCCAGCGTCCACCGCGGCGCCGGCTACGCCTCGCAGCTCACCACCGCCAGGTACGAGCAGGCCCGCCACACGGTCAGGGCGTTCGTCGGCGCCCGCCCGGACGACGCCGTGATCTTCACCCGCAACACCACCGACGCCACGAACCTGCTGGCCGGCTGCCTGCCTGCCGGGACCACCACCGTGGTCTTCGACACCGAGCACCACGCCTCCCTGCTGCCCTGGCAGCGGTCCGTCCGGCTGGCGCCGCCCGCCTTCCCCGGCGAGGCCGTGCGCGCCGCCGACGAGGCGCTGGCCGGGATCGACGGGCCGAAGCTGCTCGTGGTCACCGCCGCCTCGAACGTCACCGGCGAGCTGTGGCCGATCGCCGCCCTGGCCCACATCGCGCACCGCCACGGGGCCCGCATCCTGGTGGACGCGGCGCAGCTGGTGCCGCACCGGCGGCTCAACCTCACCGCGCTCGACCTGGACTACGTGGCCTTCTCGGGGCACAAGCTGTACGCGCCCTTCGGTGCCGGCGTGCTGGTCGGGCGGCGGGACTGGCTGGCCGACGGGGAGCCGTACCTCAAGGGCGGGGGTGCGGTTCGCTCGGTCGGGGAGAGCGCCGAGTGGCACGACGACCCGGAGCCGCGCCACGAGGCGGGCACCCCGAACGTGCTGGGCGCCATCGCCCTGGCCGCCGCCTGCGACGCGCTGACCGCCACCGGCTGGACGGCCCTGGTGCGCGAGGAGGAGCGGCTGATCGCCCGGCTGCGCTCGGGGCTGGCCTCGATCGACGGCGTGCGGGAGCTGTCGCTGTGGGGGGACGATCACCCGCGGGTCGGCATCGTGTCGTTCACCGCGGACGGCTACTCGGCCCGTGAGGTGGCCGAGGTGCTGTCCAGCGAGTACGGCATCGGGGTGCGCGACGGCAAGTTCTGCGCGCATCCCTTTGTCCGGCACCTGCTGGGTACGGCCGACGGCGGGTGCGAGGACGACACGGCCTCCGCGGTGCGGGCCTCGATCGGCATCGGCAGCACGCAGGAGCACGTGGACCGGCTGATCGAGGCGGTGCGCGACCTGGTCACCCGCTGACGCTCAGCGGTTCGGCGGCTTGCGGTGCTGCGGCGGCTCGTCCGAGACCAGGGCGTCGATGTCCCTCATGTCCTCGTCGTTGAGCCTGCCGGAGGTGGGTGCGGCCGGCTGCCTGGGCACGTCCGGCTGCTCCCGGGTCGTCTCCGCGGGCGTCGTGGGCCCGCCGACGTGGCCGGTGGGCGTCGTGCCCGTGGTCCTGCCCGGGGTGTAGGCGGCGAGGTCGTCCTCGGCCGCGCGCCGCTCCGAGCGCCGGCGGAACATCGCGTTGAAGATGCCGTCCAGCCCGATCCGGCCGCCGCCCAGCGCCAGGAACAGCAGGCACAGCGCGCCCAGCGCCCCCGGCAGCTCCCAGCCGCCGCCCTCGGTCAGGATGCCCCTGCCCCCGTGCACGAACGCGATCGCGCCGAGCATGTTGAGCAGCAACAGCAGCGCCACCGGGCGCACCAGCAGGCCGAGGATCAGCAGGATGCCGCCCACGGTCTCGACGAACATCGCGTACCCGGCGGCCAGCTCGGGCATCGGGATCTGCATGTCCCTGAAGCCCTGCGTGGTGGCGCCGTGGCCGCTTGCCCACTTCTGCCACCCGTGGGCCACGAAGATCACGCCGGTGGCGATTCGCGCGATCAGTGCCGCCACATCAAAAAGAACTCTCTTCATGGTGATTTCTCCCCCCGTTCCCGATATTCCTCCCCATGTCCGGCTTCGGGATGCATTTCCATACCATGTCTTGACCAACCCCCCTGCTGGATCACCAGCGGCGACGGTGGCAGCATGGCCGTATGACGGAACGTGTGGTCGGAATCGGCGCGGGCGCGAAAGAGCTGGCCACCGAGGACATGATTCTCAACATCGGCCCTCAGCACCCGTCCACGCACGGGGTGCTGCGGCTCCGGCTGACGCTCGACGGCGAGCGCATCGCCACCGCCGAGCCGATCATCGGCTACATGCACCGGGGCGCGGAGAAGCTGTTCGAGGTACGCGACTACCGTCAGATCATCATGCTGGCCAACCGGCACGACTGGCTGTCGGGCTTCGCCAACGAGCTCGGCGTGGTGCTCGCCGCCGAACGCCTGCTGGGCATGGAGCCGCCGGTCAGGGCCGTGTGGGCGCGCACGCTGCTGGCCGAGCTCAACCGGGTGCTCAACCACCTGATGTTCCTCGGCTCCTACCCTCTCGAGCTGGGCGCGATGACGCCGCTGTTCTACTCCTTCAACGAGCGCGAGCGCATCCAGGCCGTCATGGAGGAGATCTCCGGTGGGCGCATGCACTACATGTTCAACCGGGTCGGCGGGCTCAAGGAGGACCTGCCGCTCGGCTGGCTCGACCGGGTGGCCGAGGCCGTCGCGGAGACCCGGCGCCGCGTGCCCGACATCGAGAACCTCATCCTGCACAACGAGATCTTCGTCGCCCGGACCAAGGGGGTGGGGGTGCTGACGCGGGAGCAGATCATGCAGTACGGCGTCAGCGGCCCCGTCTCCCGCGCCTCCGGGGTGGACTTCGACCTGCGCCGCGACGAGCCGTACCTGGCCTATCCCGAGCTGCCGGTGAAGGTCGTCACGCGGAGCGGGGGCGACTGCCACGCCCGGTTCGAGGTCCTGCTCGAACAGCTCAAGGTCTCGCTCGACCTGGCCGAGGCGTGCGTCGAGCGGCTGCGCTCGCTGCCGCCCGGGCCGATCAACCAGCGGCTGCCGAAGGTGCTCAAGGTGCCGGAAGGGCACACGTACGCGTGGACGGAGAACCCGCTCGGCATCAACGGCTACTACCTGGTCTCCAAGGGGGACAAGACGCCGTGGCGGCTCAAGCTGCGCTCGGCCTCCTACAGCAACATCCAGGTGCTGCGCGAGATGCTGCCCGGTCACCTCGTGGCCGACATGGTGGCGATTCTCGGCTCCATGTTCTTCGTGGTGGGTGACATCGACAAGTGAAGGCCGCCGACGCCACCGACCGCGACAAATACGTCGACTGGCTGCGGGCGCTCAGCCTGATCGTCGTGGTGGTGTGGCACTGGGCGTTCACGATCCTGCAGTGGAAGCCGCACGGGCCCGAGCCCACCAGCCCGCTGGGCTTCACCTCGGGTCTGTGGATCCTCACCTGGCTGCTGCAGGTGCTGCCGCTGTTCTTCTACGTCGGCGGGCATGTCCACCTGCTGTCCTGGCGCCGGGCCCAGACGCGCGGCGTGGGCATCGGCTCGTTCGTCTGGCGGCGCATCCGCGCGCTCGCCTTACCGGCGCTGTTCCTGTCCGGGGTGTGGGTCGTCATCGGGGCGGTGGTGACGTACACGTTCGGGGTGGACTGGATGTGGCGGGTGGTGCTGCTGGTGCTCAGCCCGCTGTGGTTCCTCGGCGTCTACCTGGTGCTCATCGCGCTGCTGCCGGTGTCGCTCTGGCTGCACCGGCGCTACGACGTGCTGACCCTGATCTGGCTCGGCGGCGCGGCACTGGTGGTGGACGTGCTGCGCTTCCGGTACGGGATCGACGGGGTGGGCTGGCTCAACATGGTCATCGTCTGGGGGCTGGCGCACCAGGCCGGGTTCTTCTACGACCGGGTGGTGGTCCTGCCCAGGCGCTATGACGTGGCCCTGCTGTGGACGGGGCTGTTCGCGCTGTTCGGGCTGGTCTACTCGGGCATCTACCCCGGCTCGATGGTGGGCGTGCCGGGTGACAAGTGGTCGAACATGGCGCCGCCCACGTTCGTGATCGTGGCGCTGCTGCTGTTCCAGATCGGGCTGGTCGAGGTGCTGCGGCCGGCCATGGAACGCGTGCTGGAGCGCCCGGGCTGGCAGCGGGTCAACGACTTCATCAACCGGTACTCGCTGGCGCTGTTCCTGTTCCACACCACCGGGATGGCCATCTCGCTGGGGCTGTCGTGGTGGTTGTTCGGCAGCCTCGGCGACCGGATCCCGCCGGACGTGGTGTGGTGGCTGGAGCGGCCGATCGCCGTCCTCGGCCCCCTCATCTGCACGGCCCCGGTCATATACCTCTTCGGCCGCCGCCGCACCCCGGTCAGGCAAATGCAGGACAAGGGTGTCGGCGGGTCCATAAGCTCTGAGCATGGCTGACATCGCCTTCCGGGCCAACGCCGAAGACGAGCGGATCATCCGCGCCGCCCTGCGGGAAGGTGAGCGGCCCAGCGACGTCCTGCGCCGCGCATTGCGCCTGCTCCAACGCGAGATGTGGCGCGACCGGCTGACCACCGGCGCCCGCCCGGCCGTCGAAGGGCTGGGCGAGCACAACTAAGAGCTGTTTCTCAGTCCCGCTTCTGGTCGTCCGGCTCCTTGGGGACGCGGCAGGCGTGCTCCAGGTAGAGGGCGGCGCAGATCAGCACGACACAGGACACGAACGACGCCGTAGCGACGAAGAACTCGCCCCGTGGCGTGTCCCGCTCGAGGATCCGGACCGTGTAGAGGGCGAACCCGGCGAACACGCCGCCGAACACCGCCCCCGCGTACGCCGACGCCTTCGCCAGCGCCGCCAGCCGGGCCACGGCCAGCGGCTCCACCGGCTTGGTGCCCGGCTTCCGGTCGATCCTGGCCTTGGTCGCCCAGGCGGTGTAGCCCTCGCCCAAGGCCAGCAGCAGCACCGTGGGGATCGCGGTCCACGGCATGAGGGGCAGCTCGGAGTAGAACGGGCTGATCGCCGCCATCGTGAGCAGGGCCACGACGACGACGATGCCGACCAGGTGGCCGGGGTGGGTGGGCTTCAGCTTCAATCGGGCCTCTGCAGCTTCAGGTCTTCGCGCAGGCGTACACCTTGCCTGTCGACCCCCTCCAGCAGCTCCGCCACCCGGCCGTGGCCGGGCAACCGGCCCTCGGGGTCGGCCTTCGACCAGGGCACGAGCACGAACGCGCGCTCGTGTGCCCGCGGGTGCGGCAACGTGAGGTCGGGGTCGTGGCAGACGGTCTCGCCCACGACGATCAGGTCGAGGTCGAGCGTGCGCGGCCCCCAGCGCTCCGCGCGTACGCGGCCGAAGGCGTTCTCCACGCCCTGCGCCCGCTCCAGCAACGTGCGCGGCTCCAGCGTGGTCTCCGCGATCACGATCGCGTTGAGGTACGGGCGCTGCCCGCCGGGCCCCCCGACGGGGTCGGTCTCGTAGACGGGCGACGCCTTGACGAACTCCAGCCCGGGGGCGTCGAACAGCGTGTCCACGGCACCCTGCAACGTCTGGAACCGGTGTCCCAGGTTGCTGCCGAGAGAGAGCACGACCTTCATGCGCGGCTCCGCTCGATGGTCACGATCACGTCGTCGAACGGCAACGGGATCGGCGCCGCCGGTTTGTGCACGCTCACCTCGACCTTGTGCACCAGCTCGCTGGCCAGGCACACGTCGGCCAGGCGCTGCGCGAGCGTCTCGATCAGCTCGACCGGCTCGCCCGCCACCACCTCGACCAGCGCCTGCGCCAGCTCCCCGTAGTGGACGGTCTTGGTGAGGTCGTCGCCGGCCGCCGCCGGCGCGGTGTCGAGGAACAGCGTCGCGTCCACCACGAACTCCTGCCCGAGCTCCCGCTCGGCAGCGAGCACGCCGTGCCTCCCCCGGGCCCGCAGGCCCTTGAGAGCGATGCGATCAGCGCTCAAGCTCGCCTTCCTCCTCCTCGTCGTCGTCTCCCTGGAGCACCGGCGAACCGTGGTGCATCCACAGCCGCCAGCCCTGCGAGGTGCGGATGTAGACGTTGCTCGCCACCACCTTGCCCGCGGCGAAGCTGGCCTCACCCTCCTCCCCGGCGGTCAGGATGTTCTCCACGCAGGTGAGGACGGCGACGTCACCCAGCACGGTCGTGTTGACGTCGGTCAGCACGAACTGGATGTAGGTGGTGTTCGCCATGATCAGGGCCCATGACCGCAGCACCTCCGAGCGGCCCGTCAGCAGGGTCCAGCCCGGGTGCACGCAGCTCACCTGGTCGTCGGTGGAGTCCTCGGCCCAGATCTCGGTCATCTTGTCGAGATCGGCGCTCTCGATCGCGGCGTAGAACTCCTGGTTGACCGTCTCGATGGCGGCGGTGTCGACGCTCATGTGTTGGCTCCGGCTCTCTTCCATGCGGCGGCCACGCGCACGGCATCGGCATTGGGACCTACCTCGTGCACGCGTACGCACCAGGCGCCCGCGTCCGCGGCCAGCGCGGTCACGGCCAGCGTGGCGTCGTCGCTGCGACTGAACGGCCGGGGCGTGCCGTCGGGACCCGCCAGCAGCCGCCCCAGGAATCGCTTGCGCGACGCCCCGATGAGCAGCGGGTAGCCCAGCTCGGCCAGCCGCGGGATCCCGGCCAGCAGCGCCCAGTTGTGCTCGGCGTTCTTGGCGAAGCCGAGGCCCGGGTCGAGCACGATCTGCTCCTCCGTGACGCCCTCGGCCAGCACCAGATCGACGCGCTTGCTCAGCTCCTCGCGCACCTCCGTGACCACGTCGGTGTAGACGGCGCGGGTGTCCATGTCATGGCTGTGACCGCGCCAGTGCATCACCACGTAGGCGACTCCGGTCGCGGCCACCACGCGCGCCATCTCCGGGTCGGCCAGCCCGCCGCTCACGTCGTTGACGAGCTGCGCGCCCGCCTCGACCGCGGCCCTGGCCACCTCGGCCCGCATCGTGTCGACGCTGACCGGAACTCCCTCGGCGCGCAACGCCCTGATCACCGGGACGACCCTGGCCAGCTCTTCCTCCAGGGGCACCCGGGCGGCACCCGGGCGGGTGGACTCGCCACCCACATCGACGATGTCGGCGCCCTCCTGGACCAGGTCAAGGCCGTGCCGGATGGCGGCCGCCTCGTCGAACCACATGCCGCCGTCGGAGAACGAATCGGGCGTCACATTGATCACACCCATGACGAGGCACCGCTCCGCACCTCCCGGCACGCTGATGGGCACGCTAGTCATGGGCCAAGCCTAGGCGCTTCCCCACACCTGGTGACATCGTGGGTACCCCGTTCGGTCTTCAGCGGCCCAGGATGAGCGCCATGGCCTCGGATCGGGTGCTGTCACTGGTGCGGAAGCTGCCGCGGACGGCCGAGGTGACGGTCTTGGCGCCCGGCTTGCGCACGCCACGCATCGTCATGCACAGGTGCTCGGCCTCGACCACCACGATGACCCCGCGCGGCTCCAGCACCCGCATCAGCGAGTCGGCGATCTGGGAGGTCATGCGCTCCTGGACCTGGGGCCGGCGGGCGAACACGTCGACCAGGCGAGCCAGCTTCGACAGGCCCGTGACCTGGCCCTTCTCGTTGGGGATGTAGCCCACGTGGGCCAGCCCGTGGAACGGGACGAGGTGGTGCTCGCAGGTCGAGTAGACCTCGATGTCACGGACGAGCACCATCTCGTCGTGGTCGACGTCGAAGACCTTGTTGAGCACCTCTTCGGGCGTCTGGCCGAGCCCCGAATACTGCTCGGCCATGGCGCGGGCGACCCGGGACGGAGTCTCGAGCAGGCCGTCGCGATCGGGATCCTCGCCGATGGCGTAGAGGATCTCGCGAACGGCCTTCTCGATCCGCCCCAGGTCGACGTGGTCCTGCGTCACGCACTGTCCCCTGACGGCAGGGCGTCCTGGTGCCCCGTGGTGAGCGAGCCGTTGGCCGACTGCTCCTTCGGGGTCAGGATCGGCGGACGGTCGGAGGGGAGCCGCTTGCCGTAGCCCGCGTAGGACGGACGGTGCTCCTTCACCACCACCGGCGCGAAGATCTGCAGCACCATGTCGCGGGAGAGGGTCTCCTTCTCCATGAGCTGCAGGACCAGGTTGTCGAGCACGTCGCGGTATTCGACCAGGATGTCCCACGCCTGGTCGTGCGCCGTCTCGATCATCCGGCGGACCTCCTCGTCGATCGTGGAGGCGATCTTCTCGGAGTAGTCGCGCTCGTGGCCCATCTCGCGGCCCAGGAAGACCTCGGCCTGGCCGGTGCCGAACTTGCGGGCGCCGAGCTGCTCGCTCATGCCGTATTCGGTGACCATCCGGCGGGCGACGGCGGTGGCCTTCTCGATGTCGTTGGAGGCGCCGGTGGTGGGCTCGTGGAAGACGAGCTCCTCCGCCGCGCGGCCGCCGAGCAGCATCGCGAGCTGGTCCATCATCTCCGACCGGGTGGCCAGGAACTTGTCCTCCATCGGCAGCGTCATCGTGTAGCCGAGCGCGCGGCCGCGGGACAGGATCGTGATCTTGTGCACCGGGTCGGAGTTGGGCAGCGCGTGCGCCACCAGCGCGTGACCGCCCTCGTGGTAGGCGATCATCTTCTTTTCCTTGTCGGACATGACCCGCGTCTTGCGCTCGGGCCCTGCCATGACACGGTCGATCGACTCCTCGAGGACGTCCATCGAGATCAGCTTCTGGTCGGCCCGCGCGGTGAGCAGGGCCGCCTCGTTGATCACGTTGGCCAGGTCGGCGCCGGTGAACCCGGGGGTGCGGCGCGCGATGACGTCGAGGTCGACGTCGGGCGCGAACGGCTTGCCGCGGCCGTGGACCTTGAGGATGCCCTTGCGGCCCTCGAGGTCGGGGCGGTCGACGGTGACCTGCCGGTCGAACCGGCCGGGACGCAGCAGCGCCGGGTCGAGGATGTCGGGCCGGTTGGTGGCGGCGATGAGGATCACGCCACCCTTGACGTCGAAGCCGTCCATCTCGACGAGCAGCTGGTTGAGCGTCTGCTCGCGCTCGTCGTGACCGCCGCCCAGGCCGGCGCCGCGGTGGCGGCCGACGGCGTCGATCTCGTCGATGAAGATGATCGCCGGGGCGTTGGCCTTCGCCTGCTCGAACAGGTCGCGAACACGTGAGGCACCGACACCGACGAACATCTCGACGAAGTCGGAGCCGGAGATGGAGTAGAACGGCACACCGGCCTCGCCGGCGACGGCGCGGGCCAGCAGCGTCTTACCGGTGCCGGGCGGGCCGTACAGGAGCACGCCCTTGGGGATCTTGGCGCCGATCGCCTGGAACTTGGCCGGGGCCTGCAGGAACTCCTTGATCTCCTGGAGCTCCTCGATGGCCTCGTCGGCACCCGCGACGTCGGCGAACGTGGTCTTGGGGGTGTCCTTGGTGATGAGTTTGGCCTTCGACTTCCCGAAGTTCATCACCCGCGAGCCGCCGCCCTGCATCTGGTTCATGACGAACAGGAAGATCAGCACGATGATGACGATCGGCAGGAAGCTCACCAGGATGCTGACGAGGAAGTTTTCCTGCGGCACGTCGGTGGTGAAGCTCTTGGTCTTCTTCGCGGCGACCTGAGCTTCCAGCTCGTCGGTCAGCTTGGCGCCATAACCGGTGACCCAGTAGGACTGGATGAGTTTGGTCGGGGTGTCGCCCTGCTTGACCACGATCGGGCTGTTCAACGTCAGCTCGATGCGCTGGTCCTTGTCGACGATCTTGGCGTTGCTGACGTTTCCGGCGCGAATCTGCTGAAGAACCGTGGACGTGTCCGCCTGCTTGAAACTACCGCCGCCACTCCAGAGCTGGGTGACGAGCAGGAGCAGCACGACGATGCCCAGGATCCACAGCAGTGGCCCACGTGTAAATCGCTTGAGATCCATCCGATGCGGAACCCCTTGCGGGCCCGTCCCTTCCTGACCATGGCCTGGAACCCCGGGCATGCCCGGGGCCGCGGCATCCGACACCGCGACTTCTGACTACCCGAAGGGGACGCACGGTCACCCTTCCGGAGTCTGAAGGTACACCGGCAGAGCGCACGGAGGGACCCGCCGCTACACCGGCCTTGCCCTATCAACGTACGTCACGTTGCGCGATGTTCCCGGCCATGGCGGAGAGTGCTACTTATAAACGTGTGGTGCCAGAGTTCCGATGAACGGCAGGTTCCGGTATCTCTCGGCGTAGTCGAGCCCATAACCGATGACGAACTCGTTGGGAATGTCGAAGCCCACATATTTGACGTCGATCGGCACCTTCACGGCATCGGGTTTGCGCAGCGCGGCGCAGATCTCCAACGAGGCCGGATTGCGCGACTTCAGGTTTTCCAGCAGCCAGTGCAGGGTCAGGCCGGAGTCGATGATGTCCTCGACGATCAGCACATGACGGTTCAAGATGTCGGTGTCGAGGTCTTTCAGCACGCGCACGACGCCGGAGGACTTGGTGCCCGCACCGTACGACGACACCGCCATCCAGTCCATCTGCACCGGGACGTGCAACGCTCTGGCCAGGTCGGCCATCACCATGACGGCGCCCTTCAACACGCCCACGAGCAGGATGTCCTGACCCGCGTAATCCTCGTCGATCCGCCCGGCAAGCTCTTTGATCTTCGCCTGGAGCTCGTCCTCGGGAATGAGGACCTTTTCCAGGTCATTGCCCATGTCGGCAGCGTCCACCTGTGGTTCCTTACGGGATGGGACTGATGGCGAATATCAGGGTGCCATACCGCCGTGCGGCGGCCAGACCCCCGGGCAGGTCCACGGCCTTCTGCCCGCGCCACCGCGTGATCAGCCGGTCCACGGCGAGCACATGGGTGGCGGACAGGGCTCCGGACGGGGCGCCCGCGGCGAGTGCCGCCTTCCGCAACACCCTTCGCCTGACGGCATCGGGCAGCTTCTCCAACTCCGCCACCGCGAGCTTTATCGACACGCCGATATCGCTAAGAGCGCAATTCTGGTACGCCGTCTCGGCCCATTGATCGAGCGCGTCCGCGTCCTCGCGCGCCATCCCGGCAGTCCTGGCGAGCGCCTCGGCCACCCCCGGACCGAGCTCCGCCTCCAGCACGGGCAGCACCTTCCGGCGGACGCGGACCCTCGTGTAGCGGGGGTCCTCGTTGTGCGGGTCGTCCCAGGGGTCGAGACCCAGGGCCCGGCAGGCGGCGACGGTGGTGGATCTGGGGAGGTGGAGCAGGGGGCGGCGGTAACGGCCGGCCGTGGCGGCCATGCCGGACAGCGAACGGGGCCCGCTGCCCCTGGCCAGGCCCAGGAGGACCGTCTCGGCCTGGTCGTCCCTGGTGTGGCCGAGCAGCACGACCTCCGCTCCCAGGCGGTCGGCGGCCTCCGCCAGGGCCGCGTACCGGGCCTCCCTGGCCGCCGCCTCCGGGCCGCCCGCCGTGCCCACCGTCACGGTGAGCACCTCGGCCGGGGTCAGGCCCAGCCGGTCGCGGGCCAGGCCCGCCACCGTCCTGGCGCGCTCGGCGGAGCCGGGCTGGAGCTGGTGGTCGACGGTGAGCAGGCCGGCGCGCAGGTGCATGCGGGGCGCGACGAACGCGAGGGCGGCGGCCAGGGCCAGGGAGTCGGCTCCGCCGCTGCACGCGGCGAGGATCAGCGCGCCTTGCCGTACGTCGGCCAGCGCCTCACGCACTGCCCGGCGGACGTCGGCTACGGCTGGTTGTGGGCCCACGGCTGCCATTGTCCCGGCTCCCCACCCACCACCGCGCCACCCACCCGCCCTGGACGGCCGGTCACGGTGAAGGGGCGCCCACCGCCGCGGCGCTGCGCACGCGCGCCCGACCCGCCGATACGCCCCGCGCGGGCACCGTGAACGGGCGCCGGGCGCCGCCGCACCGCCACCCGCCGGTGCGGGGCGGCTTACGCGGCCCGGCCCGCCGATACGCCCGGCTGGGGCCGTGAACGGGCGCCGCGCTCCACCGCGCCGACCCTCCGACGCGGCGCGGCCTGCGCGGCGAGCGGTCGGGCGGGTCAGGCGGAGCGGTCGGCGGGCGATGGGTGGACGGGTCAGGCCGGGAGGGCCGGGGTGCCGATCACGCGGCTGATCCAGGCGTCGGGGTCGGCGATCTCCTGGGTCGTCGGGAGGGTCTCCGGGGACGTCCAGACCTTGTTGAAGCCGTCCATCCCCACCTGGCCGACCACCTTGCGGACGAAGGCCGAGCCCTCCGCGTACTGCTTCATCTTGACCTCGATCCCCAGCAGCCGCCGCACCGTGCGGTCCAGGCGGGAGCCGCCCTCGCGGCGCTGGGCGAACTTGGCGCGGATGTCGGCCACCGAGGGCACCACTGAGGGCCCCACCGCGTCCATGACGTAGTCTCCGTGGCCTTCCACGAGGGTCATCACGGCGGTCAGGCGGTCGAGGATCTCCTTCTGGCCGGGCGACTGGATGGCGTCGATCAGGTTGCCCTCCCCGCCGCGCACCACGTCGGCCACCGTGTCGGCGGCGTTGCGGAGGCGTTCGAGGAGTGTCGGCAGGTCGAGGTCGGAGGCGAGCAGGAACTCGGTCATCTGCGAGCGCACGTATTCGCGCAGCCAGGTCACCCCGGTGAACTGCACTCGGTGCGTCTCCTCGTGGAGGCAGACCCACAGGCGGAAGTCGTGCGGGTTGACGTTCATCTCACGCTCGGCGTGGACGATGTTGGGGGCGACGAGCGTCAGGCGGCCGGCGGCCTCCTGGCCCGTGGGGTCGGGCGGGAGGAACAGCTCGTACTGTCCGAGGACGCGCGAGGCGAGGAAGGCCAGCACGGCCCCGACCTCGACGCCCGTGATGCGGGAGCCGACGGCCGTGACGATGGCCGGCGGCGCGTTGGAGCCGTTGCTCATGCGCTGCGTCAGCGGTTCGAGCACCACGCGGAAGCCCTCGACGTTCGCCTTGATCCAGCCGGGCCGGTCCACGATGGTCGCGGGCTGCGGCGCGGTCTCTGTGTGGATCTTGGTGAACTCGCGCACGTGGCCCTCGGCCTCGCGTGACAGGGTGCGGAGCTCGGTGACGGCCTGCCTGGCCTCCTCCCGGCTCACCTGAGGACCGGGGCGCACCAGGCGCGTGCCGGTCGTGACGGCCAGATCCCAGTCGATCACCTGCATAACGTCCACCGTACGTGGTTCTCCTCGACGCTGCGAAGGACCGCCGTCACGAACGTGCGACGGTCGCCGCCAGCCGGTCGAGCACGGGCTCGGCGTTCACCGGCACCTGGTCGGCCATGAACGCGAACGTGACCAGCCGCCCGTCCTTGGTCGTCGCCATCCCCGCCAGCGTGTTGATGTTGTTGAGCGTGCCGGTCTTGGCGCGTACGAGGCCCACCTGCCCCTTGCTGTCCTTCCCCGTGAACCGGCGGCCGTTGCCCAGCGTGCCGGTGAAGCCCGCGATCGGCATGCCCGAGGCGATGGCGTGCAGGTCGGGGTGGCTCGCGGAGCCGGCCAGGGCGAGGGCCTTGGCCAGGGCGTTCGGGCTGATGCGGTTGCGGATGGACAGGCCGCTGCCGTCGTCGAGGGAGACGTTCTGGGCCACGCCGAGGCGCTGGAGCACGGCGACCACGGCCTTGGCGCCGCCCGCGAAGGACGCCGGCTGGCCCTCCTTGAGCGCGACGTGCCGCATCAGGGCCTCGGCGAGGTCGTTGTCGCTGCGGGTGAGGGTGTGCTCGACGAGGGAGTAGAGGGGGGCCGAGTCCACCTTGCCCAGTTCGGGGGCGTTGGCCGGGGCCTTGGCCGGGCGTACGGACTTCGCGACCGAGATGCCCTGCTTGGTGAGGAGCTTGGCGAAGGCGGCGGCGGCGTATTGGGGCGGGTTGGGCACGCGCGGGCTGCGGAAGCGGGGGTCCTGGCGGCCCTCGTCCATGGTGAGGGCGTAGACGGGGGCCACCTCGCCGTCGGGGATGTAGTTGGGCTTCCAGCCGGGGGCCTTCGGGGTGCCGGTGAACAGGGTGGTGTCGTACGACAGGGTGACCTTGCGGATGCCCTGGGACTTGAGGGTGGCGGCGGTACGGGCGGCGAGGGTCGCCAGGCCGGCCTGCTTCGGGTAGGTCGGCTTGGCCGAGGGGCCGGCGAGGAGGGGGTCGCCGCCGCCGACGAGGACGACGGTGCCCGGCTTGGGGCCCTGGACGGCCCTGGTGGACAGGCGGGTGTCGGGGCCGAGGGAGGCCAGGGCGGCGGCGCAGGTGACGATCTTGGTGGTGGAGGCCGGGGTGACCGCCATGTCGGGGTTGGCGGCGAAGAGCTGCTCGCCGGTCACCGTGTCGATGACGACCGCACCCACCCGGCCGCCGAGCGCTTTGTCACCCAGGGCGCTGGTGAGCTGCCGCGTCAAAGTACCCTTAGTCGGGAGAGGTCCGTCTCCTGACCTCGCCGACAGCTGGGCCAGCACAGGCCCGGAGGTGACCACGGGGACGGGGGGAGTGCCTTCCGCCGGTGACGCCGTCGGCTTGGTCGGTGAAGACCCGCTCGTCAGCGCGCCAAGGCTGAACTCGGTGGTCATCGCGTAAACGCCGGTGACGATCGTCAGGGCCTGGAGCACGGCGAGAGTGGTCAGCATCACCCACCGGTCGCGCCGCGCCACGTCGCCTGCCCTCTCTCCTGTGTTCGCTTACGAGACATTAACGCCCAGCCGGGGGTGCCCGGGGGCCTGAGCGGAGGAACCGCGGTGGAGTTCGACGTTGTCGTTGAGATTCCCAAGGGGCAACGGAACAAGTACGAAGTGGACCACGAGACCGGGAAGATCAGGCTGGACCGGCTCCTGTTCACCTCCACGCAGTACCCCGCCGACTACGGCTTCATCGAGCACACCCTCGGTGAGGACGGCGACCCGCTGGACGCGCTGGTGCTGCTGCAGGAGCCGACGTTCCCCGGCTGCTACATCACGTGCCGGGCGGTGGGGATGTTCCGCATGACCGACGAGAAGGGCGGTGACGACAAGGTGCTCTGCGTGCCGTCCACCGACCCCCGGATGCATCACATCCAGGACATCCATCACGTGTCGGAGTTCGACCGCCTGGAGATCCAGCACTTCTTCGAGGTCTACAAGGACCTCGAGCCCGGCAAGTCCGTCGAGGGCGCCAACTGGGTCGGCCGCATCGAGGCCGAGGCCGAGATCGAGCGCTCGTTCCGGCGGGCCAAGGAGGAGGGGCACCACTAGAGCCCCCTCAGCGGGGCCTGGTGGCGCCCACCAGGTCCCCGCGCCAGATCGAGGCGACCCGCACCACGTCGCCGGTCTGCGGAGCGTGCACCATCTGGTCGTGCCCGACGTAGATCCCGACGTGGTGGATGGTCGATGGGTCGCCGGTGTGGGCGAAGAAGAGCAGGTCGCCGCGGCGCAGCTGGTCCAGCGGCACGTGCGGGCCGGAGGTCCATTGCGTGCCGGTCCAGTGGTCCAGCCGCACGCCCGCCTTCTCCCATGCCCGCATCGACAGGCCCGAGCAGTCGTAGGTCTCCGGGCCGTCGGCCGCCCACACGTACGGCTTGCCGAGCTGGGTGAGCGCCCAGTTCGCGGCCGCGTCGCCCATGGTCGACCCGCCGGCCACCAGCCCGGCCAGGGCCGCCGCGCGCCGCCTGGCCAGCAGCTCCGCGCGGCTGCGGGCGGCGTCCACCTGGCGCTGCAGGCTCTCCTTGCGCGCCGTGAGCTCCTTGGTGTCACGCCGCTGCGCGGCCACCGCGGTCTCGGCGGCGATCTTGGCCTGCCGGGCGCGCTCGGCGGCCGCCTGCCGAGCCGCGTACGCGCCCTCGGCCTGGGCCCGCAGGATCGCCGCGACCTCCTGGGCGTCGCGCATCCGGCCCAGGATCGCGGACCGCTCACCCCTGAGGTGGCCGAGCACGCCCGCCCGGTGCAGGAACCCGTCCGTGCCGCCCTGGTCGAGGAGCATGCCCACGACCGGCTTCATCAGCCCCAGCCCGCCGTAGCTCTCCGCCGCCAGCAGGGCCACGTCCCGACGGGCCAGCTCCACCTCGGCGTCGGCCGCCGTCAGGCGCGCCCTGGCCTGCGCGTACGCCTGCTCGGCCTGCCGGAGCCGGACGACCTCCCCGTTGTACGCCTCGACCAGCCGCTCCACCTGGGCGGCCAGCTCGTCCAGCCGAGACTGCGCGGTGACCAGCTCGGCGGTCGTCCGGCTGAGGTCCTGGGACCGGTCGCGGACGGCCTGCCGGGCCTTCTTGACGTCGCGCGAGGAGGGGCCGGGCTCGGCCTCGACGGGCGGGCACAGGGCGACCAGCAGGCAGCCCGCGAGGAGCCCGGCCCGAAATGCGCGCATAGGTCCCCCTGACCACGGATGGTTACTCTATGCACACAGTTCCCGGCCATTCACTCACGTAACGTAAAGACTCCTCACGTCAGCTCGTCGTCTCCGACGGGGTGACCGAGGGCTCCTCGGTGGGCGTGGGGGTGGCCGTCTCCGTCGGCGTGGCGGTCGGGGTCGGGGTCTGGGTGGGAGTCGGGGTGGGGGTGGGCGTCGGGGTCGGGCAGGGCGTCCGCGTGCCGGGGCCGGACGGTTGCGGCTCCTCGGGCGCGTCGGTCGGCGGGGCCTTCGTCGGGGGCTCCTCCGGCGGCCGGCTCGGCTCGGGCCCGGGATCGGAGCCTGGGTCGGGCTCGCCCGGAGGTGACGACGGGGGCGGGCCGCTGGTGGGCGAGGACTGGACGTACGACGGCACCGCGGCCGGCGGCCCTGGCGTCGGCGACCCGGTCACCCCGAGGGGCTGCGTCGAGGTGCTGTCGAGGATGGGCACCACGGTCAGCGGCGCGTCCTGGGGATCGGCCTGCCAGGGCAATCGGATCCCGGGCGGCTCGCCCGTCGCCGGGAACGCGGCCGTCGCGACACCTGTCACCCCACCGTTCTCCCTCCCGATCTGATCGAAGATCACCGCTATCGCCACCACGGCCGCGACCGCCGCCAGCGCGCCCGCCAGCGCCTGAGGCCACTTCCGGCCCTGCCTGCCCGCGGAAACGGGAAACCCGGCGGCGCCCAGCACACCGCTGCGCCTGGCGACATACCGGCGGTAGGGCAGCAGCTCGGGATCGACGAAGCAGCTCATCACCCTGATGCGCAGCGAGTCGGGCAGGACGGCCCCGGGCAGCAGCTCGTAGACCTTGGCCGCCGAGATCTCGCGCGCGCGGTGCGGCGCGCAGACCTCGCAGCGCGGAAGGTGCCTGACGAGGTGCTCGCGCATCTCCTGGGTCAGCTCGCCGGAGAACCCGGCCAGGATGCGGGCGCGCCGCGGGCAGTCGTACGGGCCCTTCCTGGCCAGGATCTCGGCGGTGATCGCGTCGCGCAGGCGCTCGCGGGCCTCCGCCAGGAGCAGCTCCACCTGGCGCGGCGGCAGGCCGAGCACCTGGGACAGCTCGGCGGCGGGCAGCTCGTGCCGGTGGACGAGCTCCAGCGCCTCCCGTTCGGCCAGGGGCAGGCTCTGCACGGCGTTCCACGCCATGACGCGCAGGTCGGCGTCGGCCGGATCATCCAGTGGGGGCGCCTCGGCCAGCGCCTCCGCCGCGCCGGGCGGCGCGGCGGCCCTGCGGCGCAGGCACTCGACGCGGGCCAGCGCGTAGAGCCAGGCGGCCAGCCGGTCGGGGTCGGCCAGGGCACCGGCGTGCGCCTCGGCGGCGATCAGCGTGTCGCGGAGCGCCACCTGGGCGCTGTCGGCGCTCAGGAGCAGGGACCAGCAGTAGCGGTAGACGCTCTCCGCGTACGCGTCATAGAGCGCGGTCAGTGCTCCTGGATCACGGGCGCGGAGTGCTTCGACCAGGACGCGGTCATTCATGTAACCGAAGGTAATGGATCGGTAACTAGTAGTTCTACCGGTTCCACGCCGATGGCATCGCTTGTCGGGCAGGACGCCCGAATTCCGTGCTGATAATTCGGGCTATCGCGCTATAAAAGCGATTTACTGCTTGTGCTCGGAAACTACCTGTGTGCTCCGGTCCACCACGAACGGCTCGCTCGTCGGCTTGACCGTGTGCATGGGCACGGCCCCGGAAAGGGCCAGGTCCTCGTACGGGCGGCCGGTGGATCCCCAGGTCCTGGCGGCGATCTCGGTCTTGGCCACCTCGGTGCCCTTCGGCAGGCCGGTCACGGTGAGAATGAAGCGCGGCGGGCTGCCGGCCTCCACCTCGTCCACGAACGTGCTGCCGCCACCGAGCAGTTTGCCCGACTTGTCGCGCAGCAACGCGTTCACAACGAGCGTGGTCGCCGAGATTTTATAAGGATTTCCGACATATCCCGTAATAAGGTATGAGCCATCTTTCTGGCGCATAGTCTGAACACGCGAGATCGGGAACCGCTGGAAGGCCGAGGCGATCCGCGCCGCCGGCCGCCACTGCGCGGGGCGGTACTGGATCGTCACCTTGGCCGGCTTCTGCGTGGCGCTGGCCTGGCCGGTGAAGGCCAGCGACCCGCCCGGCGGCACGGCGTCGAGCGGCTGGTCCATCTTGAGCACCTCGGCGCCCTTGGCGTCGTGCCCGACGATCGTGGCCACCACGTGCTCGCCGAAATGCCACGGATTGGCGTTGCTGAGCACGCCCGCCCAGTTGACGGCGTACCCGTCGGCGGACTTCACGATATTCGAGACCTGCTCCTTGAGAGCGAGCGGCTTGAGCTGTTGTACGGGCTGTTCCTCACTCGCGCACCCGGAGAGGCAGAACGCCCCGAGTGCGAGGAGGCTGACGGTTCGGCTACGCGGGATCACTTTGCCGTGATAACCCGAGCATGGGTACGGCTGGCAGTGGACACGCGCCAGCCGTACCAAGTCTTTAACGCTGACGGACCACTCTGGCCTCGTCCCAGACCGGTTCGGAGGATTCGTAGACGTTGCCGTCGGAGCCGAAGACCAGGTAGCGATCGAAGTCGGCGGCGAACCAGCGGTCGTGGGTGACCGCCAGGACCGTGCCGTCGAACGCGTCCAGGCCCGCCTGCAGCGCCTCCGCGCTGGCCAGGTCGAGGTTGTCGGTCGGCTCGTCGAGCAGCAGCAACGTGGCCCCGGACAGTTCGAGCAGCAGGATCTGCAGGCGCGCCTGCTGCCCGCCGGACAGCGTGTCGAAGCGCTGCTCGGCGATCAGCCCGGCCAGCTCGTAGCGGGCCAGGGCCTTCATGGCCTCGTTCTTGAGCTTGGCGTGCTCGGCCATGACGATCTCGACCGGGGTGCGGCCGAGCAGGTCGGGCCGGGCGTGGGTCTGGGCGAAGTGGCCGGGCACCACGCGGGCGCCCAGCCTGGCCGCCCCCTCGTGGGCGATCTGCTCCCCAGCCAGCAGGCGCAGGAAGTGGGACTTGCCCGAGCCGTTGGAGCCGAGCACCGCGACGCGCTCGGAGTACCACACCTCCAGGTCGAACGGCCGCATGAGACCCGAGAGCTCCAGCCCCTCGCAGATGACCGCGCGCTTGCCGGTGCGGCCGCCGCGCAGGCGCATCTTGATGTTCTGGTCGCTCGGCGCCACCTCCGGCGGCCCGGCCTCCTCGAACTTGCGCAGCCGCGTCTGGGCCGCGTGGTAGGCGGCGGCCATGCCGTCGTTGTAGCGCGCCTTGTTCTTGAGCATGTTGACCAGGGCCTTGAGCTTGGCGTGCTCCTCGTCCCAGCGCCTGCGCAGCTCGTCGAGGCGCTCGTTGCGGGCCTTGCGGGCCGCGGCGTACGTGGTGAAGCCGCCGCCATGAATCCAGATATTTCCGGACTCGACGGTGATGATGCGGCCGGCCGCGTTCGCCAGGAGCTGGCGGTCGTGGCTGACCAGCAGCACGGTCTTGGGCGTCTCCTTGAGCTGCTGCTCCAGCCACTCCTTGCCGGGGACGTCGAGGTAGTTGTCGGGCTCGTCCAGCAGCAGCGTCTGGTCGGGCCCGCGCAGCAGCGCCTCCAGGACCAGGCGCTTCTGCTCCCCGCCCGACAGCGTCGACACGTCCCGGTATTTCACCCGGTCGAAGGGCACGCCGAGCGCGGCCACCGTACAGGTGTCCCAGAGCACCTCGATGTCGTAGCCGCCGGCGTCGGTGTAGTCGCTGATGGCCTGCGCGTAGCGCATCTGCGTCTTCTCGTCGTCGCGCTCCATCATGGCCAGCTCGGCCGCGTCGAGCCGGTCGGCCGCCTGCCGCACGGCGGGTGGCGCGACGCTCAGCAGCAGGTCGCGCACGCTGCTCCCGTCGCGCACGCTGCCGATGAACTGCCGCATCACGCCCAGCCCGCCGGAGCTGGTCACGCTGCCCTCCACCGGCTGCGCGTCGCCGGCGATCAGGCGCATGAGAGTGGTCTTGCCTGCGCCGTTGGGCCCGACGAGCGCCGCCTTGACGCCTTCGCCGATCCTGAAGGACACGTCGTTGAGCAGGGGCCGCCCATCGGGCAGCACGTGTGTCAAATGTCCTACTTCAACGTGGCCCATCCTGGCAGGGTAGCCGCCGCCCGCCACGCGGTCACCCGGATTTCCGCTCGCTCACACAGGCCCTAGACAGTAAGTGATCTAATGACTAGAACTGTAGGGAACCCCCTCCCCTAGGACAAGTGATGACGCGATTCCGCACTGCCCTCGCACCCCTCGCCATCGCGTTGCTCGGCCTCACCGCCGTACCGCAGCAAGCCTGGGCCGCCCCGCCCAAACCCGTACCGCCCGTGCAGGGGAAGCAGGCCGCCACGGCCGCCTCCCCCTGCGCGCCCACGGTCACAGGGGCCACCACGAACGCCCGGCTGACCAGCCTGTTCACCACCCACGGCAACGACAACAGCAGCCTGAACGACTGGACCGGCGCCGACGGGACCTACTCGCTCAGGCTGCCGAGCGGGCGGGAGCTGTGGGTGTTCTCCGACACCTTCCTCGGCCGGGTCAACCCCGACGGCTCGCGGCCCCCGGTGGTCGAGGAGGGCGGTACGACGGTCTTCCTCAACAACTCCTTCGCCGTCGAGCGGGACGGCCGGCTGTCCACCATCCATGACGGCACGGCCGCGAAGCCGGAGGCCGTCATGCCGCCGCGCGACAAGAACCACTGGTACTGGGCCGGTGACGCGACCCTGGCCGGCGGGATCGTGGAGGTCACCTACCAGGAGTACGAGCGCTACGGCCCCGGGGCGTGGGACTGGCGCTGGCACCGGAACGTGCTGGCCAGGTTCGCCCCCGGGCGGCTCCAGCAGCCGATCAGCGTGCACGACCTGCCCTCGGGGCACGGCGCTCCTGGGCCTCCGGGACCCTCAAGGACGGGGGTTACACCTACGTCTACGGGGTGGAGGACCTCGGCTCGCCCAAGTACATGCACATCGCCCGGGTCAAGGGGCAGAGCCTGCTCGGCGCCTGGGAGTACCTCAAGGCCGACGGCACCTGGTCGGCGAGCGAGGCCGACTCGGCGCGCGTGATGAGCGGGGTGGCGAACGAGTACAGCGTCAGCCGCGTCGGCTCCGGATACGTGCTGATCACGCATGACACGACCGAGGCGCTGAGCGCGAACATCGTGGCCTACTCCGCGTGCTCCCCCTTCGGCCCGTTCACCGGCAGGCAGCACGTCTACACCACGCCCGAGACCGGCGGGAACATCTTCACCTACAACGCCCACGCCCATCCCGAGATCGCCGGCGGCGGGCTCGTGGTGTCGTACAACGTCAACAGCTTCGTCAACACCGACCACTACCGCGACGTCTCCATCTACCGGCCCCGGTTCCTGGATGTGACGTTCGGGTGAGACGCAACTGGGCGGCGCGCCTGCGGCTCGGCACCATCGCCGGGCTGCGGGCGGTCACGCTGGAGAACGAGCGGCTGCGCGTGACCGTCCTGCCCGGCAAGGGCGGCGACGTGGTGGAGTTCCTGCACAAGCCCACGGACACGGACTTCGTCTGGCTCTCGCCGCAGGGTCTGCGCGACCCGCACGACCACCTCCGGGGCGCGGCCGACGACGTCGCCCAGTTCGTCGACCACTACGAGGGCGGCTGGCAGGAGGTCTTCCCCAACGGCGGCGCGCCGAGCGAGTACCGCGGCGCGCGGCTGGCGCAGCACGGCGAGGTGTCCGGGCTGCCGTGGGAGTGCGCGGTCGTGGCCGACTCCCCCGAGGAGGTCGCGGTACGGCTGAGCGTGCGGACGCGGCGGCTGCCGTACCGGGTGGAGAAGGTCTTCCGGCTGCGGTCGGGCACGGCGGCGCTGGAGATCGAGGGGCGGGCCACCAACGAGTCGGACCTGCCGCTGCATGCCATGTGGGGGCAGCACATCGTGTACGGCCTGCCGTTCCTGCGCCCGGGGGCCCGGATCCGGCTGCCGGAGGGTGTGCGCGTGATCCCGCACGAGAGCGCGATCAACCCGGCGGCCGGGCGCAGGGTCCGGGCCGGCGGGCCGTGGGAGTGGCCGGTCGTGCCGGCCGACGGCGGCGGCGAGACGGACCTGAGCGTGGTGCCCGGGCCGGGCGGGCCGAGCGACATCGTGTACCTGACAGGCTTCGACGAGGGTTGGTACGAAATTTCGGGGGATATCGGTATGCGGGTGGAGTGGGAGGCGGCGCTGCTGCCGTACCTGTGGATGTGGCAGGAGCTCGGCGCGTCCACGGGCTACCCGTGGTGGGGGCGGGCCTACACGGTCGGGCTGGAGCCGTTCTCCAGCATGCCGACCGACGGCCTGGCCGCCGCCGTGGCCAACGGCACGGCCCTGGCCCTGGACCCGCAGGAGACGAAGGTGCTGAGGTTGCGCGCGGAGGTGCTGGCATGAACGAGTTCGGCGGCAAGGTGGCGCTGGTCACGGGCGGTTCGATGGGGATCGGGCGGGCGGTGGTGGACCGGCTGGCCGACGGCGGGGCGTCCGTGGTCTTCTGCGGGGTCGACAAGGACGCGGAGCTGGACAGCGAGCACGTCACCGGCAGGATCGCCGACGTGCGCCGGGCCGGCGAGATGCGCGACCTGGTGGACCTGGCCGTGACCAGGTACGGCGGGCTCGACATCGTGGTGACCTGCGCGGGCGTGCAGCGCTACGGCACCGTCGAGGACACCCCGGAGGACGTCTGGGACGAGGTGCTGGACATCAACCTCAAGGGCGTCTACCTCGCGTGCAAGGCCGCCGTCCCCCGGATGCGCGAGCGCGGCGGCGGCTCGATCGTGATCATGTCGTCGGTGCAGGCGTTCTCCTCGCAGGCGCAGGTGGCGGCGTACACGGCGAGCAAGGCCGCGCTCAACGGCCTGACCAGGGCCATGGCGCTCGACCACGCGGCCGACGGCATCAGGGTGAACGTGGTCTGCCCCGGCTCGGTGGACACCCCCATGCTGCGCTGGGCGGCGGACCTGTGGCGGGGCGAGCTGTCGCAGGAGGAGCAGGTGGCGCAGTGGGGCCGCGCCCACCCGCTGGGCCGCGTGGGCCGGCCGGAGGAGGTGGCGGAGCTGGTGGCGTTCCTGGCGGGGCCGCGCTCGTCGTTCATCACGGGGGCCGAGCACCGCGTGGACGGCGGCCTGCTGGCGCAGAATCCGGCGGCGCTGCCGGAATAGCCGCACCGATCGCCGCGCGAACAGCGTCACGAATGGCTTCCGAATAGGTCTTGCGCAGCCCACGGGTTCCTCCGGTCGCACACCCGAGCTGGCAAGAGTTGCGTCAATGCGACGAAGTCTCCGGTCATACCCCTGATACGAGTGGGTCTGGCGGGCCTGGGCACGCGACCCCTTTCCCGGGGCGCGCAGCCCTTATGGAATCGGCGAGTCACGACGGCTCGTATTCGATTCGGCACGCTAAGTTACGAGGTCGAAACGACTCACCCATGAGGAGAGACCTGTGAGGCTATCCAAGAAGGCCGCCGGCTTCGTCGCCGCGGCCGCTATCTTCGCGGCGGTCGTCCCCGCTGCCGCCGCGGTGGCAAGCCCCCGCTCGACCTGCTACGGCGGTCGTGTCTGCCTGTACGCCGGCTTCGACTACAACCGCGGACAGGTCGACCACTGGCGGGACTTCGTCAAGGACGATTCCAACTTCGCCGACAACAACTGGCTGAACTGGGACTTCAGCAACTCCTGGCACAGCATGAACAACGAGACCAGCTCCGTCAGGAACCGCATCGGCTGCAGCGCCACTCTCTGGCAGCACCCGGGTTACACGGGCGCCCACAGCACGTTCACGCACAACTCGAACGACGGTTTCCTGGCGAACAACGCCATCGGCAACAACCGCACCAGCGCGATCGACATCTGGTGCCACTGAGCAATAAGGGGAGTGCCGGTTTCCGGGCTTGGCCGCCGGAAACCGGCTGCCGCGGTCTCCTCGCCAGCGCGCTGTTGCTGGTGACGACCACCGCGGCCTGCGGCGCCGACGAGCCCGCGCCACCGACGCCCGTGCGGGGCGTCACCAAGGTGTCGCAGCTGGTGCTGCCGTTCGACGCCTACAAGACCACTCCCGAGCAGCGGGCCGTCCTGGGCAACGCCCACAACCACCTCGTCGTCCGATGCATGCGCAAGCAGGGCATCAGCGTCGCCCCACCGGCCGAGGACCCGGCCGAACTCGCCGCCGTGGACCCCGGCAACTCCCGCCGCTACGGCGTCACCGACACCGAGGCCGCCAAGCGTCACGGTTACCACCTGGCCAGGCCGCCCTCTCCCGACACGACCGGCGCCTGGGCCACCAAGCTGCCGAAGCGGACCCGGCACCGCCTGTACGGCACCGCGGCGGACCGCGGCTGCCTGGACCGCGCGACGCTCACCCTGGACAAGGGGGCGCGCAAGGCGGACTGGCCGTGGCTGTCCCTGCAGGACTCGCTCACGCTGGAGCAGGCCGCCAAGCACCCGTCGGTGACGGCGGCGATCAAGCGCTGGCAGTCGTGCATGAGCCAGGCCGGCCACTCCTACCCCGCTCCCGAGGCGGCCATCGCCGACGGCCGCTGGAACCTCGACGAGGCCGCGGTGAGCGAGGAGGAGCGGCAGACCGCGACCGCCGACACCACGTGCAAGTGGTCGTCAGGCCTGGTCGCCGCCTGGTACGCGGCCGACGCCGAGTTGCAGCGGACCGTCATCCGCGACAACCCGGGCCGCTTCGCCGCCCTGCGCGCCAACCTCAGGCAGCGCCTGAGCCGGGCCTCACGCCTGCTCGCCGAGCACGAAGGCGGCCAGGTCCGCTGACTGGGCGAGCCTGCTGGGCTCGTGGACGTACATCATGTGGCCGGCCTCGTAGTACCTGAACTCCACGTTGCCGGCCAGCTCGGTGGGCACGGGCAGGTGGGCGAAGGTGTGCTCGGCGGCGAAGTACGGGGTCGCGCCGTCGTGGTACCCGCAGGCCACGTGCACGCGCAGGTGCGGGTTGGCCCGCATGGCGGCGGCCAGGCGCGAGGCCACCTGCACGTGCGCGTTCTCGAACTCCTTGTACGACCAGGGCCGCACGCGCGAGGTGAGCACCTCGTACGGCAGGTCGTTGGCGTAGCCCAGCTCCGAGCGAAGGTAGTGGTTGAGGGCCGCGCTGTAGGGACCCATGATCGCGTCCATGCTGGGGTCGGCGGTGAAGTGCTCGCGACCGGAGTCGGGGTCCCAGCCGGTGAAGCGGCCGTCGAGCCGCCCCACGATCTGCCGCCGGGAGCGCAGCACCTCCGTGAAGTACCGGATGTGCTCGATGCGCAGGTTCACCCGGTCCACGTAGTCCTCGCTCAGCCCGGTGAGCGCGGCCACCCTGGCGACCGCGGCCGCACGCTCCTCGGGCGTCAGGCGGTTGCCGCGGGTCAGCGCCCACAGGTAGTCGCCGCCCGCGTACTCCTCGGCCTCGCGCAACACCTCGGCCAGCGGCCGGTCCCCGTGCAGCCCGTGGTAGTGCGCGATGGCCGCGTAGGTCGGCAGGTAGAGGGCGTAGGCCAGGTCGTTGCCCTCGTTGAACTCGCCCGTGATGAAGTCGAGCACCGAGGAGATCAGCATCACGCCGTTGAGGTACATGCCGTAACGCGACTGCAGGTGGTCGGCCAGCCCGGCGGCCCGCACGGTGCCGTACGACTCCCCGGCCAGGAACTTCGGCGACATCCACCGCCCGTTCCTGGTGGTCCACAACCTGATGACCTCGCCGACGGACTCCAGGTCGCCGGTGAACCCGTGGTACGGCTCCGCCTTCTCCCCCTCGGCCGCCCGCGAGAACCCGGTGGAGACCGGGTCGATGAAGACCAGGTCGCTCACCCGCAGCAGGCTCTCCTCGTTGTCGGCCAGCCCGTACGGGGGCGGCAGCAGCGCCCCGGCGTCCCCCATCACGACCCGGCGCGGCCCGAGCACCCCCAGGTGCAGCCACACGCTGGACGACCCGGGCCCGCCGTTGAACGCGAACGTGACCGGCCGGCTCAGCGGCTCGGCCCCGTCCAGCGTGTACGCGGTGACGAACACCTCGGCCTTCGGTCGCAGACCCTCGAACTTGCCGTCGGTGATCACCTCCTCGCGCAGCACCATGGTGCCGGTGGTGGCGGTGTAGGACTGGCCGGACGGCAGCGTGTGGGAGGTGGCGACGAGGTTGTCGGCAGGCGCGGCAGGCTTTGACTCTTCAGACATATCGCCCCATTATGGTGCGATTTCCCGATGCGGGTCCGCGAAGCGCTCGTTGGGCACCGTGGCGTACCAGCCGGGCCGCCCGGGGTCCCGGTCGTACGGGTAGCCGCCCAGCTCCCGGTAGAGCTCCGCGTAGCGGGCCACCCGCTCCCGGTCCAGCCGCACGCCCAGCCCCGGCCCCGGCGGCACGGCGATGGCGCCCTCCGAGTACGCCATCTTGCCGCCCTCGATCACGTCGTCCCTGAGCTGGTGGTAGTGCGCGTCGGCGGCGTAGGTGAGGTTCGGCAGCACCGCGCCCAGGTGCAGCATGGTCGCGAGCTGGATGCCCAGCTCCCCCGACGAGTGCACGGCCACCCCGAGCTGGAACGTCTCGCACACCCCGGCCGCCTTCACGCACGGCCTGATGCCGCCCCAGAAGGTCGTGTCCAGCAGCACCACGTCGGCGCCCCTGCGCAGGACGTTCGAGGCCAGCTGCTCGAAGTTGACCACGACGGTGTTGGTGGCCAGCGGCACCCGGACCTGCTCGCGTACGAGCCTGAGCCCTTCGAGCCCCCAGACCGGGTCTTCCAGGTAGTCGTTGTTCAGCCCCTCGATGGCCCGGCCGAAGCGCAGCCCCTCGGCCACCGAGAGCACGGCGTTCGGGTCGTAGCGCAGCCGGTCGCCGGGGAACGCCGCGGCCAGCGCCCGGTAGCACTCCAGCTCGTAGTCCGGCGGGAAGACCCCGCCCTTGAGCTTGTGCACGGTGAACCCGTGGGCCTCCTTGAGCGCGGCGGTGTGCGCGACGAGCTGGTCGGGGGTGCGGATCTCGGCGTGGCCGTCGGCGGCGTACCGGAAGAACAGGTAGGAGGCGAACGGCACCTCGTCGCGTACGCGCCCGCCGAGCAGGTCGTGGGCGGGCACGCCGAGATGCTGGCCGACGAGGTCGATGCAGGCGAACTCGATGGCGGCCAGCAGCTGCGTGCGGTTGTTGTAGAGCGAGGCCGTCGGGTTGGCGATCTTGAAGCGCAGCGCCTCCAGCTGGAAGGGGTTGTGGCCCTTCAGGTACGGCATCAGCGCGCGGAAGGCCGACTCGGCGCTCTCCCCGCCACCTCCCATCTCCCCCAGGCCGATCAGCCCGTTGTCGGCCTCGACCTCGACGATCGTGCGGACGAACCGGCCCCAGTGGGCGCCGTTGCTGTGCCGCAGCGGCGCCTCCAGCGGCACGGCGACCGTCGTGGCCCTGATGTCAACGATCTTCACTGGCGCGTCCCCCTGACGACGGCCACCCCGCAGGCGGGCAGCCGTACCTCGACCGTCTGTTGCCCCGGCATCGACACCCTGACCTCGACCGGCTCGGCGGCCAGCGACTGCAGCCGCACGCCGTCCCAGCCCAGGGACGTGACCAGCACGTCGGGGTGGTCCACGGACACGTACGTCTCGGAGACGTCGGGGCTGTCGGTGATCAATGCGCCCACGAACGGCTCGCACAGCCCGGAGGCCGCCGCCGCGCCGAGCCGCCTGCCCTGGACACCCGCTTCCGAGGTCACCGCGTAGCGGAACGTGGTCTCGCCCTGCTGCTGCGCCGGGAAGTTGGTGTCCCAGATGTTGTTGAGCGCCCAGGAGTAGACCGTGCCGTCCTCCTGGTCGAGCGTGGGCGGGAACGGCGCGTACGGCATGTGGATGGTGCCGAGCTGCACGAGCGGCGCCTCCAGCGTGGCCCAGGCGACGGTCAGCTCGGGGTCCTCGAAGGCGATCCAGTGCCTGATCGGCAGCATGTACTCGGCCGAGCCGGGCACCCGGGGCACGTCCGGGCCGCCCACCCCGCCGGTCAGCTCCCAGGCGGTGGACCGGCCGGCGGCGAACGGGAAGGCCAGGAAGACCGCCTCCTTGGCCGGGGTGCCCTGCTTGGCCAGCTGGTAGGTGAGGTCGAGGCGGGGCACGCCGTGGTACAGCTCGATCGTGGTGCGGATCCAGTCGACGCCCTTGCCGCTCAGCTCCACGACCAGCTTCTCGCCCACGGCCGTCCGCTTGGCCTCGGTGATGGTGGCGTGCCTGCCGATGGCGCGGTCGCCGAGCAGCGTGCGGTCGTGCGCGCCGACGTGCCCGGACAGGTGGTTGAAGTGCGGGGCGGTGGCGTACTGGTCGTAGACGTACTGGCCGAAGCCGGCCGCCGCGTCGCCGTTGACCAGCTCCCGGCCCGCGCGCTTGTCGAAGATCGAGCTGAGGTAGCCCTCGCGCACGTCGTACGCCACCCGGTAGAACTCGTTCTCGATCACCCCGCTCAGGTCCAGCTCGACCGGCTCGGGGGCCTGGCTCTCACCCGGCACCACGTCGACGCGGGCGTAGCCGAACCCGGCGACGTCCGGGACGACCGCGTGGACGTGCCGCCCGATCGGCCGGGTCGGCCAGTCCACCGGGTCCACGAACTCCTCGTGGTGCGGCAGCGTCCGGCCGGTCCGCGAGTCCACCAGCGCGATCGGCACGTCCACGCCCACCACGTCCCTCGGCAGGAACGCGCGCACGATGTCGGTCCGCGTCCAGGTGCCGGGGTTGAAGACGGCGAAGGAGGCCAGGGCGCCGCCCTCGGTGCCCGACTCCGACAGGGCGGCGGCGAACCTGCGGGTGGCCGCGTGCAGCAGGTCGGCCGCGTCGTCCTGGGCCGAGTACGCGCCGGAGGACTTGCGCGTCCACTGCAGCCCGCCCGAGTCGCCCGCCTCCTCGGCGTCCTCCCACGGGTTGGCCGCGCCCCAGGTGTGCTCGTTGAACAGCGCGACCTTGTCGTAGGCGGCGTCGATCTGCTCGGTGGCGTCCACGCCGGCGATGGTGTGCAGCGTCTCGGCGACGCGCAGGGCCGACTGCGCCCGGCGTACGTACCCGAGGGGGCGCGCGCCGGAGCCGAGCCCGTCGGCCCACCAGTCGGTCCAGTCGCCCTCGTGCACCGCCAGCCGGTCGTGGTAGCGCTCCTCGACGTGCTCGAAGAAGTCGCTGTTCACCGCACTTCTGAGGCGGGGGTAGGCCCACTGCTCGTTCCACCGGCGCGCGATCGACGCGGGCACGATCGACGGCCCGGCGTTGTCGGCGTGCGCGCCCTGCACCCGCAGGTGCAGCACGTCCAGCTCGTACGGCTCCTTCGGCGCGTCCGGCCCCTGCCACCCGAACGTCCCCGGCCCGTACGGGTAACCCCGCGTGGCCAGCGCCGACAGGTAGCGCGGCAGCAGGTCGTCGGCCAGCGCGTAGGAGTCGGTCAGCCCGACCGTGTTGCCCTCCATGTACGCCATCCCGTGCGGCGTGTCGGTGAACCACACGATGATCTCGTTCCCGCTCGGCGCCCGCCACCGGAACGGCCTGGTGAGCTTGTCCCCGCCGTGCAGGTAGGGCACCGACCGCCCGGCCCAGTTGTGGGCGGCGGCCAGATAGCGCACGCCCGCCGAGCTGAGCGCGTCCACCAGCCCCACGACCGCTCCCGGCACGTCGGTGTGCATGGCCGACCTGGTCGCGAAGCCGTACTGCCGCTCCAGCCGGGCGGTGAAGCGCAGCTGGCGGTACAGCTCCTCGGTCGAGCACGCCTCGGTGTGCAGCTGGAACGGCAGCGCCGTCACCTCGATCACGCCGGCCCTGGCCAGCGCGGCGAACGAGTCGACCATCTCCTTGGGCCGGGCGTCGAGCCACTTCAGTGCCGGCATCGACGACTCGACCGTCCACCTGAACTTCGCGTCGTCCGGCCAGGACGCGGTCTCCTCGGCCAGCCGCAGCGCCGCGTCGAGGTAGTCGAGGTGGTGGCGCAGCACCGTGCCCTGCGGGTCGGTGTAGCCGATGTCCAGGTGCGAGTGGTGCACCACGAACACGCTCCACTTGCGCTGGGGGGTCACCGTGACCTGCGCGGTGCCGACCACCCCGGCGTCGTCGCGGCACTCCAGGGTCAGCTCGCGCGGCGCGTCCACCTCGGGCACCAGCAGCGTCACGTCGGTGCCGGACGCGCTGTCCACGCCGACCAGCACGTGCGTGAGCGGCTCGGTGCTGGAGACCCGGACCGCCTGGCGGCCGTCGTGGGTGAACAGCGGCAGCACCGCGACCCGTACCTCCAGCCCGCGCACGCTGATGACGGGCGTCGAGGTGTCGTCGCGCAGCGCCTGCCTGATCCCGTCGTAGTCGGGGCTCCCCAGGCTGCGCTGGAGCAACCGGCTGGTCATTGAACACTCCCTAGAGACAGGCCCCTGGCGAAGAGGCGCTGGGTGGCGAGGAACAGCACGACGGTCGGCAGCGAGACCACGAGCCCGGCGGCCAGGCCGACGGGGACGGGGGTGCCGGCGTACACGTCGGTCATGAGGCCCGCGATGGCGGTCATCACCGGCCGCACGTCCTCGGTCTGCGTGAGGGTCAGGCCGAAGATGAGGTCGTTCCAGATGAAGGTGAACTCGAGGATGAACACGGCCATCAGCGCGGTGAACGAGATCGGCAGGTAGATCCGCCAGAAGATGCGCCAGGTGGTGGCCCCGTCCATCCGGGCGGCCTCGAAGATCGAAAAGGCCACGCCGGTGTAGAAGTTGCGCAGGACGAACGCGGCCAGCGGCACGTTGATGGCCGTGTAGATGAGGATCATGCCGACGCGGCTGTCGTACAGGCCGGCGTCGCTGTAGCCGACGAAGAGGGGCACGAGCAGCATCTGGGAGGGGAACACGGTGCCGCCGAAGATCAGCAGGAACCACCAGAAGCCGTGCCTGAGCCGCAACACCACGATCACATACCCGGCCAGCGCCCCGATGATCACGCCGAGCAGCGGCGAGACGAGGCTGTAGAGCGCGGTGCTGGCCAGGCTCTGCGTGAGGTTCGCGCCCTCCAGGGCCCGGCCGAAGTTCTCCAGCAGCGCGAAGTCGCCGGACGGCACCCACGCCCGGCCCGGATCGTACGACTCCGCCGGCCGGGAGGCGTTCACGAGCAGCAGGTACGTCGGCCCGAGCCAGATCAGCCCGAGCACGACCAGTACGACCCGCCTGATCATGCGGCCGTCACCTGCCTCCGGAGGTACAGGTAGGACGCCAGCCCCGTGACGACGGTCAGCATCACCGCCACCGCCGAGCCGTAGCCGTAGTCGCTGGCCACGAACGTCTCCTTGTACATGGTCACCGCCAGCGTCTCGGAGTTGCGCCCGGGGCCGCCCTGCGTCAGCACCCACACGATGTCGAACGTCTTCAGGCTGGCCACCAGCGCGAGCCCGACCACGACCGCCGTCAGCGGCCGCATGAGAGGCCAGATCACGTGCCGGAACAGCCCCCACCCCGACGCACCATCGAGCCGGGCCGCCTCGATCGGCTCCTTGGGGATGGACTGCAGCCCGACCACGAACAGCAACGTGTTCACGCCGAGCTGCTGCCACGTCCAGACCGCGAGCATCGCGAACGTGTTGGCCGGCGACTCCTGCAGGAACGCGGTGTCCACGCCCAGCAGCAGGTTGGCCACGCCGTCATGCGACAGGATCGGGCTCCACACCATGGCCAGGCCCGCGCCGCTCAGCGCGTACGGCAGCATGAACGGCACCCGGAACCACGCGCCGCCCTTGATGTCGTAGGACAGCACCGCGACCAGCAGCCCGAGCCCGACCGGCAGCACCATGGTGCCGATCACCCAGATCAGCGTGTTGCGGGTCGAGGTGAGCAGCGCCGCGTCGTCGAACAGCTTGGCGAAGTTGGCCAGGCCGATCCACTGCGGCGGCTCCAGGCCGTCGTACCGGGTCAGGCTCAGGTAGGCCGTCCACAGGAACGGCGCGTACAGCAGCCCCGCGACCAGCAGGGCCGCCGGCGCCACGTAACCGTGCCGGAACCGCCCGAGCATTGGGCGTGCACTCACTGATGCGTGCTCCAGTACTCGTCGGCGGCCTTCTGGATCGTGTCCAGGACCTCCTTGTAGGTGTCCGGCTCGGTGACGAACTTGGAGAAGCCGTCCAGCGCGGCCGTCAGGATGGGCGGCGGCGTGGCCTCGAAGTAGCGGTTGACCAGGCGGTACTTGCCGCCGCCCGCGTCCTTGGTGACGGTGCCGAGCACCTTGTCGTCGATCGTCACCTTGGGGTTGGCGCTCACGTCACCCCGGCTCGTCGCCCACTTCTCCTGGGCCTGCGAGGTCGTCCACCACTTGAGGTACTTCATGCCGGCGTCGGGGTCGGCCGCCTTGGTCAGCGAGCACAGCGGCCCGCTCTCGAAGATCATGGAGGTCTTGGGGAGCGACGGGTTGACGTTCGGGATGACGAAGAAGTCGTAGTCGGTGCCGGCCTTCATGCTCCGCTGGGTCATGCTGGTGTTGAACCAGGTGCCGAAGGAGACCATCGCGGCCTTGCCGTTCTTCATCACGTCGCCGGGGTCCGTCTTGTCACCCGGGTTGATGAAATATCCGGCGTCGATGAGCTGCTTCCACTTCTCCATCACCTGGACCACGCCGGGGTCGGTGTACTTCGCCTTGCCGGTGGACAGGCGGTCGTACAGGTCGGGGTCGGTGCCGGCCATGAGCTGCTCGAACCAGACGAAGGAGAACAGCACGCTGGTGTGGTAGAAGGCCTTGACGCCGTTCTTCTTGAGCGTCTCGGCGGTGGCGACCAGGTCCTCCCACGTCTCCGGGGGCTTGAGACCGTACTTGTCGAAGATCTTCTTGTTGTAGAACATGCCCCAGTACGCGACGTTCATCGGCACGCAGTACTGCTTGCCGCCGATCGTGTAGTAGGGGACGAGGTCCTGCGACAGGTCACCGGCCTTGATCGCCTCCTGCCAGACGGCCGTGGTGTCGGCCACCTGCTTCTGCTTGACGATCTCCTCCAGCATCCCCCCGGTCTGCCAGGTGAACAGGTCGGGCTTGACGTTCGTCCGGAACGACGCCTTGATGAACGCCTGGTACTGGGCCGAGTCGGTGTATCCCGTCGGCTTCATGCCCAGGCCGATGCTCTGCTTGGACAGCGCGCCCATCTGGTCGAAGTACTTCGTCCACGCGCCCTTGTCGTTGTACAGCGTCAGTTCGGTCTTCTTCTGCGGCGCCGCGGCGCCGTTGCCACCGCAGGCGGTCAGGACGAGCGCCGCCACGCCGAGCGTGGCCACACGTGACCGGAACATGGGCCGGCCTCCTTGGTTCTTATCGGGGGGTTCGCAACCTTTGCTCTACAACCGTCTTCACGTCGACCAGGTGGGCCCGCATGCGCGCCTCGGCCTGCGCCGCGTCGCCTGCTTCGATGGCCTCCAGGATCGCCAGGTGCTCGTCGTAGTCACGGCGCCGGTCGTCGAAGATCTGCAGGATCTCGCGCTGCTCCGGCCCGTGGACGGTGAGCAGCGAGTCGACGACCTCGTGCAGCACGCTGTTGCCCGCCATCCGGGCGGTCGCCCGGTGGAAGGTCATGTTCGCGTCGTGCAGCTCGGCGTCCTCGCCGCGCAGGTGCCTGCCCGCCTCGTCGAGCACCCGCCTGAGCGCCGCCAGCTCCTCGCGGCCGACGTGCTCGGCGGCCATCGCGGCCAGCGGCGGCTCGATCACGATGCGCGCGCCGAGCAGCTCCAGGAGCTGGGCGGCGTGGATCTCGCGCATGTTCGGGTTGGGCAGGACCAGCCGTTCGATGTCGGCCCCGACGTAGATGCCGGAGCCGTGCCGCATCTCGATGGCCCCGGTGGCCTCGAGCCTGCGTAGCGCCTCGCGCAGCGTCGGGGTGGTGACGGCGAAGCGCTGGGAGAGCTCCCTGGTCGAGGGCAGCCTGTCGCCGGGCCGGTGCCCTCCCGTACGGATGAGCTCCAGCATGCGCTCGGTCAGAGCGTCGGAAAGCGTGGGCCGCGCAACCTCGGACATATCAAGTGATCTAATCACTTCTGGCGATCGGCGTCTATGAGGAAAGTGTTTTTCGCCCCAGGAGACGGGTGATGGTGCGGATCGCGGCCGTCCTACTTCTTGATCAGGTTCATCATGATGTCGATCTGGCCCTTGCGGGAGCTCTGCACCTGGGCCGCCCACCGCTGGACCTCGGGGTTGGCGCCGCCCGACACCTCGGCGGCGGCCATCTGAACGGCGTCGTCCTGGTGCGCGATCAGCAGGTTGCACAGGTCGTACTCGAAGTTCTTCGACTTCTTCAGCGCCTGGACCTGCTTGACGTCGGTCTCCGGCATGCCGCCGTGGTGATCGTGGGCGCTTGTGGCCGGGGCGAGCGGCTGGTCCCAGGAGTGCAACCAGCGCAGCATCATCTCGACCTCGCCCTGCTGCGTGCTCTCGATGGCCGCGGTCAGCGTCTTCAGCTCGGGAGTGGTGGCGCGGGACGTGCCCACCTTGGCGATCTCGATGCCCTGCCGGTGGTGCTGCACCATCATCTGGACGAACATCACGTCCTCGGCGTTCACCTGCGGCTCGGGCTCGCCCTGACCGCACGCGGCGGCCAGCAGGAGGCACAGGGCCGCTAAGACCTGCCTTACGCGCACTGGTGACTCCTCTAACTGATAGGAAACCTTCCTAAGAGTTGACGATTTCCACCAGGCGCGCAAGGCCCGGCACATCCGCACCGTAACCGTACACAAGGGGTTACGTCATGTCCGCAGGAAGCCGAGCGCCTCCTCCGTGTGCTGCCGGGCGATGCCCAGCATGAACTCCCGGTCGGGGAAGTCCCCGTCGAGCAGCCGCAGCGGCCCCGCGACCAGCGACAGGTGCTGGGCCAGGCGATAGAACCGCAGCCTGCGCTCGTCCAGCCCGTCGACGCGCAGCGCCGCGTAGTGGTCGTGGAAGCGGATGCGCAGGAAGACGTGCTCCCATTCGACGTCGAAGAACATGGTGCCCTCGATGTCGATGAGCACCGGCTCGTCGTGCTCGTCCATCAGCACGTGGTCGGGCCCCAGCTCGCCGTGGATGAGACCGTGGTCGGAGCGCGGCTCCACCCTCGCGGCCAGCTCCCGCGCCTTCTCCTCCAGCGCCTCCCGGGCCCGCCCGATCGTCACGACCCGCGACGCGGCCTCGGCCAGGTCCCGCAACGCCCACTCCAGCACCAGCTCGGGGCAGGACCGCCGCAGACCCTGGCCGCTCTCGACCAGCGCGACCCGCCCGAGCTCCGGCGACCGGCACCCGGCCATCGCCCGCAGGCTGCCCGCGAGCCGGTCCAGCGCCTTCGGGTCCCTGCCGAGCCGCTCCTCCAGCGTGCCGCCGCGGACGTCCTCGATCAGGGCGACGTCGGCCGGGTAGTGCTCGTGGCCGGCGTCGGCGAAATGCAGGCGCGGAACGCGTACGCCGAGGGAGCTCAGGCGCGCGTGCGCGGCCTCGAAGAGCCGCAACCCGGACGGCTCCGTATCCCTTGCCGCGGTGTCCCAGAAGTTCTCCTCCTCGGACCAGACGTAGAGGACGACGCTCGGGCCGCTGTCGAAGGAGAGCCGATAGACCCCCTTGCTGCTGCCCCCTCGGAGCCGGTCCACCCCGGCGAGCCGGCGGCCGGGCCCGAAGACCTCGCGCACCAGGCCGCCGAGCCGCTCCCGATCCGCGAACCTACGCGGCCCCCTGCCGCACCGATCCCCCACGGCCGGTGCCGCGTCGCTCATGTCCCCCGCTCCAGCCGGGGCCGCGCCGGTCATGTCCCCCGCCCCAGTCGGGCCCGCGTCTGCCGGCTCGCTCACAGCCGCTGCTCCAGCCAGTGCCGCATCGGCGCGAAGCCCAGGCCGTCCTCGAAGAACGCCAGCGCCGTCTTGTTGACGGCCCACACGTCCGTGACCAGGCTCGTGCAGCCCACCTCCCTGGCCGCGACGCGAACCGCCTCGACCAGCGCCGAGCCGGCCCCGCCCCTGGCCGCCGCCGGATCCACCGCTATGTGCTCGATGGCCGCGAAGTTCCTGGGCCGCGTCAGCACGTCGCCGGCACGTCGGTGGACGGTGGCCGTGACGTAGCCGATCGCACCCCCGCGCGACTCGGCCAGGACGGTGGCGTCTTCCTGTGTGGCGGGTCGCACCCGTATTCGGTCGTCTGTCATGGAGGGATCGTGGACCTCGATCATCCGGCGGCTCCACGGGTTTCCCGGCCGGTCCACGATTGACATCAACTTCGCTTGAGGTTGCACCGTGTCGGCATGGGACTCTTCGAGATCGGCGTCATTCTGCCCGGGGTAGCCGTACAGCGCAGGGACGGCCTCACGCTGCAGGATGCCGCCCGGCACGCCGAGGACGCGGGGCTGGACGGCATCTGGCACGGCGACCACCTGGCCGTCGGCGGGCCGACGCTGGACGCGCCGATCGCCCTGGCCACCGCCGCCGCCGTCACGAGCCGGATCCGGATCGGCACCAGCGTGTTCATCCCGGCCATCCGCCCCCTGGCCTGGGCCGCCAAGCAGATCGCGACCCTCGCGTACGTGTCCGGCGACCGCCTCGTGCTCGGGGTGGGGTCCGGGGGCGGCGCTGGGCAGTGGGCGGCGGCCGGGGTTCCGTACGGGGAACGCGGACGGCGTACGGACCTCGCGCTGGAGCTGCTCCCCCGGCTGCTGGCAGGCGACCCGGTCACCCTGCCGACCGACCACACCCCACCCGGACCCACCCCTGACCAGCCACCCGCACCCGACCCCGCCACCCCCGCGCCCGTCCGGCCGCGCCTCCCGTCCGAGACCGGACACCGGCAGAAGCCGGGACCGCCATCACCGGCCAGGCAGCCCCAGGAACCAAGGCTGCCGTCGGCGGACGGCCAGTCCCAAGGGCCGGGGCCGGTTTCAGCGGCCGGGCAGCCGCAGGGGCCGGGTCGTGCCGGGGCGAGGGTCCAGTTGGCGCCTGCCGTGGCGATGCCGCAGGTGTGGGTCGGGAACGCCTCGGCGGCGGCGATCCGGCGGGCGGCCCGCCTCGGCGACGGCTGGTTCCCTTCCCTGATCTCACCCCACGAGGTCGCCTCGGGCCGGGCCCGTCTGGCGGAGCTGGCCGCCGGGCACGACCGCCCGGCGCCGCTCATCGCGATCGGCGGCACCGCAGCCCTGGGCGCCGGCCCCGGCCTCCCCTCCCGCGAGGAGATCGCCTCGAACATCGCCACCGGCTACGGCCGCCCCCTCCAGGACGTCATCGACCTCCCGCTCACCGGCCACCCGAAGGCGGCCGCCGAACGGCTGGCCGAGTACCGCGAGGCCGGCGCGACCCACGCGGTCATCGGCATCTCGGGCGGCGACTGGCGCGCCCAGGTGGACCTGCTGGCCGAGGTCAGAAGCCTGCTGGGCTAGCGGCTCCCCAGGGATCGGCGACCCGCAGGGGTCAACCGCTCCCCAGGCGTCTGCCCTTCGGCGCGCGCGTCAGCCGAGCCGCGAGGCGGCGGTCCAGCAGTCCTCGGCGCCCGGCTGCCCGCACCCCCTCAGCCGATCGAGCACCCTGCCCAGATCGGCGGTCCTGGCATGGTCCGGGTCGTTGGACTCCTGCCCCGGATCCCGCACGGTGTCGTAGTACTCGGGCCTCGGATCCCCCTCGTACTCCACGTACAGCTCCCCGGCCGTCCGCACGGCCGCGTAGCTCGGCGGCCCCGGGTTGCCCGGCTGCGGTTCCTCGGCATCCGGGTCCGGCTCCCCGGGCGCGGCCGGATCCGGCTTGACGTGCTCGATCAGCGCGGCCTGCCGCCAGTCCGTCACCTTGCGCCCCTGGACGAGCGGCAACAGGCTGCGCCCGTCGCGGTTCTCCGCCGTCACCCCCGCCATGTCGAGGAAGGTCGCGAAGAGGTCCACGTTCTGGGCCAGGGCCGCGCTCACCAGGTCACCCCGCCGCCCGGCGGCCGGCCGCTTGACCAGCAGCGGCACCCGTACGTCGTGGTCATAGGCGGTGGACTTGCCGCGTACGAGCCGATGCTGCCCCAGGTGGAACCCGTTGTCGCTGGTGAAGACCACATAGGTGGCCCGGCGCTCGGCCTCGGTCAGCGTGGCCAGCACCCGCTCCACCATGTCGTCCACCGACTGCACCATCCGGATCCGGTCCCGGAAGTCCTTGCGCAGCTCCTTGACCAGGCTGGGCCCGATGGGCGCCCGCCGGACCCAGGACGGCTTGTCGGCCGTGTCCTCGTCGAACGCGGGCAACGCGGCCACGTCGATGGTGGCGCAGTCGGGCCCGCCGCAGTCCCCGTGCGGAAACTCGCCGGCGGGAAACTGGTTCTTCGGCCGGTCGCGCCGCGCGGGCGGGAAACGCGGCTCCTTGTCACCCGGCTGGGCCCCGATCCTGGCATGCGGCGCGAACGGCGAGACCTGGAGGAAGAACGGCTCCCCCGGCGCGTGCCGCCGAGACCGCTCGATGAAGTCCACGGCGCGCTGCCCGAGCTCGTCCACCAGATAGGTGCCGCCGGAGGGGTCGATCGGCTTGTCCCCGGCCGTCTCCTCCTTGATGTAGCGGGTGAGCTGGTACTTGAACTCGCTGTATCCACCGCCCGCCGACACGTGCCACTCGTCCCACCCGACCGGCACGTGATAGTCGTCGGCCACCGGATATTCGTTGATGTACTTGCCGAGGTAACCCGTCCGATAGCCGGCCTGGTCCAGCGCGACGGCATACGTACGCCCCTCGTGTGGCGCGAACGCCCGGTAACCGCCACCGTCCGACCCCGTGTTCGTGGCGACCCCCGTGTTGTGCGGGAACTGGCCGGTGAACATGGAGGCCCGCGACGGGCAGCAGAGCGAGTTGGACACGTAGTAGTCGGTGAACGTCGTACCGTCGTGGGCCAGGCCGCGCACGGCGTCCATGTACTGGAGCAACTCGGCCGACATGTCATCGACCAGGAAGAAGATGATGTTCGGCCGCCTGGGCGCGGCCGACGACGTCCCGGCCCCCGCCTGCGTGGCCACGGTCATGGCCAGCACGACGGCCAGCGCCACCGCCAGGCCTCTCCTGATGTTCCCCGCCACGGACATGACTGCCCCTCTGACAGACGATGGAGATCGGCGTCGACGCTAATCCCGGACGAAACCTCCGGGCAACCGATCCGCCCTCCAAATCTCCTGGGAAACCGCGAAGTTGCCGCTGGCCAGCGAAGTCCAGCAGGATTGTCGGCACACTTTCCACGAAGGCGGCCTGGTGGATTTCACCGTTCAGTACGACCCCACTCCCGACGAAGTCGTGCGGGCTTTCGAGCAGGGCGCGAAACGCCAGCTCAGGTTCTTCTACCGGCTGCTCCCGTCAATCCTGGTGATCGCGGGCGTCGTATGCGTCCTGACGGGCGGGCGCGCCCTGGGCGTCGGCATGTTCGCCGGAGCGGTCGCGTTCCCCTTCGTCCTGAACTGGTCGATCCGCCGGATGTCCAGGCGCCAGGTCACCTACCTCTGCGTGCCCACCACCCTCCACCTGACCGGCGACGGGTACGAATGCCGCACGGAACAGATCACCACCACCATGCGCTGGTCATTCTTCACCGAAGTGGTGACGGGCCCGGAATTCTGGCTGCTCTTCGTGAACAAGCAACCCGCGGCCTTCCTCCCCAGGCGCGCCTTCACCCCGGAGCAGCAGGCCGAACTGGAGGCGGTCCTGTCGGCGACGGGAAAGGCGGGGGCCGGCTGAGGCACGGCTCACACGGCCTCGCTCTGACGCCTCCCCGGCCGGCCCTTGGCCTCGCGGTTCTTGCGCCCGTTCCTCCTGCGCTGCTCCACCACGAAGAGCAGGAACGGAAAGATCAGCGAAAGGGCGAACTCCTTCATGCCCAGGCCTCCCAGCCCCACGGCGAGGCCGCCGGCGCCCACGGAGACCACGACCAGCCCCGACGGCCAGTGACGGGTCAGCCTGGAGCGCAGCACGACCTTGCGGTGATGGGCGCGCAGGATGGCGGCCGGCGAGCGGTCCCGCGCGCTGCCGCGCTGCACGACGACGGCCTCCCGCGACCAGGTCGTGATGTCCCCGGCCCGCAGCAACGGCACGCGCTTCAGGTCGAGGAGGGCCTGCATGCAGGGCCAGGTGCTCCAGAGCGTCGGCTGCTTGCTGGTGTACTGGCCCGGCCAGTAGCCGGAGAAGCGCCTGTCGTCGTCCTCGGTGATCTGCGAGCGGATGATGGTGTTGGCGGCCCTGGTGACGAGACCGGCGGGCGGGCCGTCGGGGTGGCGCAGGAGCGCCGACAGCGCGATGGGCAGGGCGTGATGGTAAATGACCTGATCCCATCCCTGGTCGCGGTCCCGGTCGTCATTTCTGGAATTCGGGTACGGGCTCACGTGATATGACTCGATGGACCCGTCGATAATGGTCGGATCGACATTCTCGCAGAGCCAGGAATAAGCCCGCAGCAAACGCTGGTCCCGCCACGTCGCGTTGATCTCCGAGAGGGTGAGGAGCACGAAAGACGTGTGCGGCACCGTGGTCTGCTCCCCGGCATTGGCGCTCCATCCGAAATTGCCCTCGTCCTGTTGCCGCAGGAGCCAGTTGACCCCGTCCGCGACGGCCTTGTGCCGGGGGTGGAGGCAGTTCAGCGCGCGCAGGCCCAGGCAGGTCAGCCACACGCGCGATCGGCATCCGCGATGCGACCCCCAGCCGCCGTCGTCGTTCTGGTTGTTGATCAGCCACGAGAGCGCGCGCCCCACGTCCGGCCCGCCCTCCGCATGGTGCAGTCGGGCGTGTCCCAGGAACCTCGCCACCCAGCCCGTCGCCTCCATCAGCGGGACCCGGGCCTGCGTCTCGGTCCACCAGCCGCCGTCCTGGAGGGGGTCGTCGGACGCCACCTGGCTGGCCCGCAGGAACGACAGGCCGGCATCGAAATTCGCGAACCCCACCTGTTGCTCATGGAACGCGGTCAGGGCGATGGCGGTCGCGGTCGCCGCCGGCTTGGGGTCGGCCAGCCTGTGGTGCCACCCGCCCCCGTGGGGTGTGGCGGTGTAGGTGGCCTTGAGGAGGCCGAGCGCAGCTTTCAGACACTCATCGACGTGCATTACGTCAATCGCTTGCGCCATACGGAATGCCGATCTACCTGAGGGGTTGTCTAGAGAGATACCCGGCATTCATGCACATATCACCTTGCGTACTTTATGAGCACTATGCGGCTGGAGTAACACAAGGGATTGCATGCAATACTGACTTGGGTGTCATCTCGCAAACACTCACTCGGGCATTTTGTATCATTCCTCCCAAAATGGGGAGATGTGGTCATGATAGGCGGCCACCACGATGATGCGGCACAATTGATGGCAGATGGGCGATATGTAGCCCATCATGCGCAGTGGTCGGGATCGAATTCGCCGGGGCACCCGCGCTCGCTGAGACGCGCCCCTCTCGGCGACTCCAAGCTCCCCTACCCGGCCGCCGCCTTCGCCGGCGCCTGGCTCCACGTCGAAGCAGACACCCCCAACCCTGAGAAGCTGCTCGGCGAGATGGCCCGTACGGTGCGTGCCGAAGGCGTGATCGGCGTGCACACGGCGGACGCGACCGACCTGCACGACTCGATGCTCGCCGAGGCCGACCGCCTCGGGCTGCGCCCACGACCCGACGGAGCGGGCCAGTCGATCGTGGCCACCGCCCCCCACCTCGCGGACGGCGCCCACGGCGACGAGCACTGCGTCTTCTGCCACCCGCTCCGGTTCCGGATGAACAGCGTCGCGGGCCTGCCCGGCGCGGCCGGGGTGCTGTGGGGCGACGACAACGTCTTCGTCATGCCCGACCTCGCGCCCGTCGCGCCCGGGCATCTCCTCATCGTCACCACCGAACACCTCACCGCGCTGGCGAGCGCCGACCCGGGCCTCATCGACGTCGTCGAATCGGCGAAGAACCGCGTACGAGAGCTGTTCCGGGCCGCCTACGACGGCTCCGACACGGTCTTCGTCGAGCACGGCCCGGCCCAGCCGTCCGGCGGCGGCAACTGCGTCGACCACGCGCACCTGCACTGCCTGCCGGCCGCGCTGGTCGGCTCCATCGGCGACGAGCTGGACGCGTTCCTGGCGGAAGGCCGACTCCCGGCGAGCCGGACGCGGGTCACCTCCCCGCACGACGTGCGAGCGCCGTACATTTATCTGGAGGAGGCCGGAACAGCCCAGGTGGCACACCTGGGACCGGTGGTCACGAGCCAGCTGCTGCGCCAGATCGCGTTGCGGACGACCGGCGACACCGGGCCCTTCCGGTGGCAAGAACGCTTCGTGCGACACGACAGTGTGCGACTCCACCACGACACACTCGGCTCCCTACTACCTTTCCTTGGCCCGTGAAATGAACCTGCGTCCCGGCGCGACCCTCGCACAGTACGGCGAGCGCGCCATCCTCGAAGACGTCGTCCTGCCCCGCTTCGGCATCCAGTCCGACGACTGCGCCACGCTCGCGCCCGTCCCCGCCGGTCACGACATCGTCATGACCATGGACCCGTGCCCGACCCCCGTCGTCTGCCTCCTCGAACAGCACCTCGACGGGAAACCCGTCGACTACTGGCACTACGGCCGGCTCACCGTGCTCATCAACGTGAGCGACCTGGCGGCGATGGGCGCCAGGCCCGCCGGTCTGCTGGTCTCGACGGTGATGCCGGCCGACATGCCGATGACCGACTACAACCGGTTCCTCGACGGGCTCGAGGAGGCCGGCGAGGAGTGGGGCTGCCCCGTCCTCGGCGGCAACATCAAGGACGGCGACGTCTTCACGGCGACGGGCACCGCCGTGGGCACCGTCCCTCGCGGGACCGCGCTCGCCAGGACGGGCGCGAGCACCGGCGACCTGGTGTGCGTCCTCGGGGACATGGGCCTCTTCTGGTCCGCCGTGCTCGCCCGGCTGCGCGACGTACGGCTCGACGGTCTCGACCCCCAGCATTCACGTGCCCTCGACCAGGCCCTCTACCGGCCCTCCGCCAAGGTGGAGATCGGCATGGCGCTGGCGGCCGAGGGGCTGGTCACGGCCTGCATGGACGCCTCCGACGGTGTGAGCGGCTGCCTGGTGGAGCTGGCCCGCCGCAACGGCGGGTCCGTCCACCTCGACCAGGCGCTGCTGACCCCGTCGGCGCCCGTCGCGTACGTGGCCGAGGCGCTGCGTGTCGACCCCCGCAGCCTCATGCTGGCGTGGGGCAACTGGGAGCTCGTCGTCACCACGCCACCCGGCCGGCTCGACGCGCTGATGGCCCTGGCCGCCCGGCACGGCACCACCTGCCGACAGATCGGCGAGCTGCGGGACCCCAAGGATCATCTGGTCCTGCTCGACGGGGAAGAGGTGACGGACTTCTCCTCCGAGCGCTTCACGAACCGCTCCTACTTCACGCACGGCCTGAACGCGTACGCGGACTGGCTGCTCAAGCAGACCTTCACCGTCCCGCCCGCGGCAGAGGAGGGCCTCTAGGCTCTCATCACCCCGCCATGCCCCGGCCACCTTCCGCCCGGGGCATGGCACCGCCGACCGGTCAGAGCGTGAGGCAGCCCACGAGCGGGACCTCGGGCGGGACGGTCACGGCGGCGACGGGATCCGCGGCGCCGCCGGTCGTGCAGTTGGTCATCAGGATGGGATCCACCTTGCTGGCCGACTCCAGGACCTGGACCTTCGCGGGATCGACGACGGCGTGGGCGGCTGTGGCGGGCAGGGTCATGCCACCGGCGACGGCGATCAGCGCGGCTACCTTACGGGGCGATACACGCATCCGAAACCTCCTCGATGTGTATGCGAACAACTATCGTTCGTTACGGATAGTAGTTAAGCTCTAACGCCTTGTACATGACAGGTACATGAGAAACGCGCCGCCGTTGCGCTCCCGTATCGGTCAGGGGGTCAGGACGGTCTTGCCGGCCAGCCGTCCGGCCGCGGCCTCGTCGTGCACGGCGGGCAGGTCGGCCAGCGTCCGTCGCCCGGCGACGTCGATCCTCAAATCCCCGGCGTCGACCCGGGCGACGAGCTCGGCGAGCTGGGCGGCATCGCTGCGCACGAAGACCCGCACCGTACGCACCCTCCGTCCGGCGTCCTCGGGCCCCGGGGTGGTGGTGCTGACGAAGACCCCGCCGTCAGCGACCAGCTCCACCAGCGCCGCCGTCTCCTCCGGGCCGGTGGACACCAGGTTCAGCACCGCGTCGAACCGCTGCCCGGCCACCGCCTGCGGCAGCGGGGTGGCCGTGTAGTCGACGATGCGATCGGCACGATAGGAGCGCACGCGGTCGAGGCTGCGCGGGCCGGCCGTGGCGGTCACGGTCGCACCGGCCTGCTTGGCCAGCTGGACGGCGTACCCGCCGACGGCACCGCCCGCGCCGTTGATCAGAATCGTCTGCCCAGCCTCCAGACCGGCGTGCTCGAACAACGACTGCCACGCCGTCAGCCCGGCCGCGGGCAGGGCGGCGGCGTCGGCCAGGTCACCGGTACGGGGGGCGGCGGCCAGCGTCCCGGCGGGCGCGGCGACGTACTCGGCGGCGGCGCCGGGCGCGGTCATCGGCAGGAACGCCACCACCGCGTCCCCGGCCTTCCAGCCGGTCACCCCCTCGCCGACCTCGGCGACGACCCCGGCCACGTCGAAGTTCGGCACGTGCGGGAGAGCCAGCGGGAACACCTCCCGCAGATAACCGGCCCGGATCGCGACGTCCACCGGATTGAACGAGGTGCCGGCCACCTTCACCACGACCTCCCCCGCACCGGCCACCGGACGGTCGGCCTCCTCGTGGACCAGGACGTCGCTGTCGCCGTAGGAGTGGTAACGCACTGCCTTCATGATCTCTCCTCCGCTTGGTGCTTCGAATTTGAAGCGCATGATGACGGTAACGTGCTTCGAGTTCAAAGCAATACCTTTGAGGGGGGTGACGCTCGTCACAGTGCTACGAATTCAAAACAGATACGGTGGAAGAGTGATCCAACAGGCCGATGACGCCGGCGCCGATGACGTCCAGCCGCTCGACCCCCAGCAGCTGGGGGCCTACTTCGTGCTGAGAGAGGCCGTCAGCCTCCTTGAGCACCAGGTCGAGCAGCAGCTACGCGCCGACGGCGACATCAGCTACGTGCAGTTCACGCTCCTGGCCCGCCTCCACCACGCCGACGGCCCCCTGACCATGACGCAACTGGCCGACGGCGTCGTCTACAGCCGCAGCGGCCTGACCTACCAAGCCGGCCTGCTGGAGAAGGCCGGCCTCATCACCCGCGGCGCCACCCCGGAGGACGAACGCGCCACCCTGGTCACCATCACCGACGAGGGCCGCGCCCTGCTCGAACGCGTCCTGCCGGGTCACGTCCAGCTCTCCCGCCGCCTGCTGTTCGACCCCCTGACCGACGACGACGTACGCCGGCTCGGCGACATCATGACCCGCGTACGCGACCACATGCGCGCCCAGCCACCCCGCTCCGCCGCCCCCCGCAAGCGCCGCTCCAGCCCCAAACAGGACTGACCCCCGACTTGGGCTCAGCGCGCATGCCTCGAGATGGCCGTACCGACACCTAACCGGCGCGCCCCGACAGTTCACCCCGCACCCGGTACCGGTAGCGCAGCGGCGACACCCCCACCTCCCGCTTGAACGCGGTGCTGAAGGCACTCTCCGACGCGTACCCCAGCTCGGCCGCCAGCGACCCGACGCGGACATCGCCGTCACGAAGAGCCCGCTGCGCCAGCAGCATCCGCCAGCGGTTGAGATAGGTCAGCGGCGGTACGCCCGCCACGGTCCGGAAGCGTTCGGCGAACGACGTCCGCGACATCGCCGCGGCCCGCGCCAGTTCCTCCAGACCCCAGTGCCTTCCGGGTTCGGCGTGCATGAGGCCGAGCGCCGGGCGCAACCGCTCGTCGGTCAGCACCCGTAGCCATCCCGGGGGCAGCTCGGCCTGGTCGACGTACGCGCGCAGCACCTCGAGCAGCAGGAGCTGGCCGTACTGCCGGATCGCGAACGCCGAACCCATCCGGTTCGCGATCACCTCCTCGAACAGCCGGTCGAGCGTGCCGCGCAGACTCGACGCCGCGGCAGCCGATGCCCGGACCACCCCCACCGGCGGAAGCGCCTGCAGGAGCAGGGTCCGACCGGCCGGGTTGAGGTCGACGCGCCCGCCGATGACGACGTCGTCGGTACCGCAGTCGGCGCCGACGAAGCGGGTGAAGGAAAAGCCCTCCTCAGGCACGATCTCGCGGGGCGGCCCGTCGCCCGTGCCGCCCTCGAGCCGCAGCCACGACCGGTTGTTCAGGATGGCGACGTCGCCCGGTCCGAGCTCGACCGGCCCCTCGATGCCGTCGGCGGTCAGCCGCCCGCGCCCGCACACCACCGCGAGGAGCTTCAGCGGATCCTCGACGGCGGTACGCGACACCCAGGGCCCCCGCGCCGCGAAACCACCCGACAGCAGACCACGGACCTCGACGAGGTCGAACACCTCGGACAGCTGATCGACGACCATTTCCGTACTATCGCGCAAGAAAACCGGACCGTCAAAGATTCAAAGTACGAGCGGCCACGCGCAGAGTGGTGACATGACCAAGAACCAGTACCCCATCGGATCCGGCTTCACCGCGGCATCGACAGCTGACGAGGTGCTCAAGGGCATCGACCTTTCCGGCCGGAACGTCGTCATCACCGGCGGCCACGTCGGGCTCGGCCTGGAGACCACGCGTGCGCTCAGCAAGGCCGGCGCGTCCGTCACCGTGGGGTCGCGGAACCCGGACAGTGCCGCCCCCGCGCTGGCCGGGATCGAGCGCGTCGAGGTCGGCCGGCTGGACCTCCTCGACCCGACGTCGATCGACGCCTTCGCCACCCGCTACCTCGATTCCGCTCGTCCGCTCCACATCCTGATCAACAACGCCGGCATCATGGCCGTCCCGCTGGTCCGAGACGCGCGCGGCTACGAATCACAGTTCGCGACCAACCATCTCGGCCACTTCCAGCTGACCCTGGGCCTGCTCCCCGCCCTGCGCGCCGCTCACGGCGCCCGAGTCGTCAACGTGACGTCCGGCGGCCACCGGCTCTCCGACATCCGCTGGGACGACCCCCACTTCACCACCGGCTACGACGGCATGCTCGCCTACGGCCAGTCGAAGACCGCCAACGTCCTGTTCGCCGTCGAGCTGGACCGCCGATGGGCCGCGGACGGAATCCGCGGCTACGCCGTCCACCCGGGCATCGTCGTCGGCACGAACCTGGCCCCGTCGATAACCGAGGACGCGCTGCGCGCCATGGGCCTGATCGACGCCGCCGGCCGGCCGATCATCGACCCCGACCGCGAGAAGAAGACACCCCAGCAGGGCGCCAGTACCAGCGTCTTCGCCGCCACCAGCCCACTGCTCGCCGACATCGGCGGTGTCTACCTGAAGGACAACGACATCTCCCCACTGGACACCCCGAGACCCATCAACTTCGGCACCGAGGACGACATCCCGTCCGACGTCGTACCGCACGCCGTCGACCCGGACTCGGCACGACGGCTGTGGAAGCTGAGCGAGCAACTCCTCAAGGCGTAACACCCTCGATCACCGAAGTGGCCGCCGACGCCCACGCAAAAGGCCCTCCCGGATCATCCGGGAGGGCCTTCGAACTGTGAGCCGCCTTGGGGATTCGAACCCCAGACCCCTTCATTACGAGTGAAGTGCTCTGGCCGACTGAGCTAAGGCGGCATCTGCCGTGCAGCGTGAAAGAGTCTACAGGAGCCCGGGGGGTTCTCGCTCCCACCGATCATCCGATGCCAGGACAGATCGCCTCGCCCTCCGGCGCCACCCCCGCCACCAGGTGTCGGCCACACACCGCGACCCCTTGAGGTACGCGGTGTGCCCGTCGCCTCCGTACCTCAGCAGCACACCCGACCCCAGTTCGCCGGCCAACCCCCGGCCCACTTGTAAGGCGTGGCCGGATCGCGCTCGGTGCCGATGACCAGCATCGGCCCGGCCCCCTTCGCGGTCAGGGAACGGTTGTGGAGCAGGAGCGGCCCGTCCCCCTGAACGCCCGCCAAAGGATCTCGGTCAGCAACGGCCGCCGGTCCGCACGCCGAAGCAGAGCACCCACCTCTCCCCGACCTGCCGCTGACGGTACGGCTCCGTCGCCACGTTCGGCGTCATCGTTCATTCGGCGTCATCGTTCATGAGGAGCCTGCTGGCGCGCTAACTGTTGGTGTCCAACAGCGCGCGACCGAGTCCGGTCAGGCGATGCAGCGTCCGGTTGAAGTCGCGATGGCTGGAGATCAATCCGGACTGCCGCAGGACGGTGGTGTGCTCGCTGGCCGAGGCCGGGGAGATGCTCAAGTGGCGGGCCAGCGCAGTTGTGCTCATCCCCTCGCGCATGCCGATGGCATCCAGCACCGCAGCCCGGGTCGATCCGATCAGCGCTCCGAGCGCGGCTGACACCATCGAGGTGCGCGACGGCAAGGTGTCCGGCCCGCGCACGACAGGGTAGATCAACACCGGCGGCAGATCGGGATCGAACATCGTCAGTGGTCCGCTGACGCAGAAGTACGACGGGATGAGCAGCAATCCTCGGCCGCGAAGGTGAAGCTCCTGGTGGCGGTGTCCGGGGATGCGAAGTTCGCCGGCTGACCAGGTCATCATCGGGCGCAGGCCGGCCAGCATTCCTTCCACACCGCCGGTGGCCAGGGCGGAGGTACGGATCCGGCGGTCTTTCTCCAGGGCGGCGTCGATACTGCGTCGGTAGGGCATGACGATCAGGTCGTAGCAGGTACGCATGGCCTCGGTCAGGTCGGCAATCACGGCGGGTTCGCCGGCGGCCAGGCGCCACGCACTGTCGGGTAGCCGACGCGTGGCTGCGAGGCGGCCGACGTCCCGCTTGAGCATCGGGATGGGAGTGGTGCGAAGCGCCTCAATACCATGATCCAGACCGTGTATCGCCTCGATGGGGTTCAAGAAGTCCGGGAAATAGCCCACGTTCGGGGTCAAGGTCAGCAGCAGGCCCCGTGCCTTTCCGAGCTTTGCGTGCCGTACCGCCTTGCATGCCTCCTGGCGCCATGCGGTGAACAGCAGGTCACCTCGCTGCGGTCTGAGCATCTGCAGGCTCAGGACCAGTTCCCACAGCGGGTCCGCCCCGGCGGCGATCCTGGTCCGCGCGATGTCGTCGCTCGTGAAATAGATCCTGAGCATGAGCGGCCATCCATGGGTGGGTGACGAACCCTCTGACTGTTTCGTTGGAGAATTGCTATTCAATAGCATTTTCAATGAAGTTCGCCATTCAGGCCGTCGGCATACCTGGTGCGGCGCCCTATGCCGGCCTTACGGCGCCGTAAGTACGCCGCGTTGGCGCGTTCCTGGCTCTGACCTGCCCGGAGCTGGGTCTTTCGGCCACAACCGAAAGACATGGACAAGGGCGCGGCCCCCGTGGACGATCCCAGGAAGAACGGGGTTCACGATCTACGAGGGGATGAGAATGCGTTCGATCATTCGGCTCGTGTTAGCGGCATGTGTCGCGTTGCCTGTCTTCGGAAGCAGCCCGGCCGCCGCATTCACCGCCGCCGACTCCTGGCACCGGGATTCGATCCCGTACACGCTTCACGCAGGCTACGTAAATGGCGTGTGGCGGAACGTCGCCCGCCTCGGCGAAGGCGAACTGTACTGGACCGACTACGGCGCGCGAGTCACCGTCTCGTTCTGGCTCAAGGACTTCGCCACGGACGGATACTGTGCGGCAGGTTGGGTCGACGAGTTCGGCTACGAACCTGTGCAGACGCACACGCGTCTGGAGTGCAACGGCGTGGACAAGTGGGTTTCGGTAAGCCTCCCGTCCACCGGGCAACGTATCTGTCAGATCACCGTTCGAGTGGGGCGTCAGAAGAGCAGCGGAGCTCTTCCACCCGAAAGCGCTGGACCCTGGTGGACGACAGTGGGTAGCTGGAGCAACCGCGATGGGTGCTGAAACATCCTGAGCACGGCATTAGTCCGGCCCTCGATGGCCCGCGCGCAAACCGTCGAGGGCCTTGATGTTTCCGTACCAAGGCCCGCAGCCCCCGGACTCCCCCTTGCCGTAGCGCGTCCCGCATCCCTGCCCGCGGGAAAACGAGCCTCCCTCCGCCTCGCTTCACATGACAACGGGCCGGCGGCGCTCGTAGATCAACGAACCGCCTCGCGCCGACAACGCTGCCCTCAGCCCTCACCGGAGGGGTGCTGGCCGGTCGAATCCTGCTCCTTGCCGTACATCGTCTCGTGCTGGATGCGCGGCGAGCACACCGACGCTGAGGGGCACGCACAGCGCCGTCCACCGTCGTCGAGGCGCACCGTCACCGTGTCCGACGGCACGTTGTGCCCCACCACGGTCCCGTCCCCCACAGGGGTGCTCACGCGGCTTCCGGCCCTGGGCATTCTGTTGCGGGTCTCGACGTACAACGGGTGCTCGTACTTCAGGCAGCACATGAGCCGCCCGCACGCTCCCGCGATCCGGAGCGGGTTGACCGGGAGGTCCTGGTCCTTGGCCATGCGTACGGAAACGGGCTCGAAGTCCTTCAGGAACGTGGCGCAGCACAGGTCACGGCCGCAGGGGCCGATGCCGCCCTGGAGCCGCGCCTCGTCCCTGGGCCCGATCTGCCGCAGCTCGACCCTGGCCCGGAGGTTGCGGGCCAGGTCGCGCACCAAGGCACGGAAGTCCACCCGATGCGGCGCCGAGAAGTAGACCGTGTAGACGTTGTCCTCGTCGAGGTAGTCGATGCCGACGACCTTCATCGGCAGCGTGTGCCGCTTGATCAACCGTTTGGACACGCTGCGTGCCTCGGCCCTGCGGCGCTTGTTGGTCTCGTCGCGGCCCAGGTGCTCCTCTCCCGCCAAACCTGCGCACACCGGCAAACCGTCGATGTCCTCGCTCGTGTATTGCGGCGCCCACACACACTCCGCCACCTCGGGACCTGAGTCCGTCGGCACGAGCACCTTGTCGCCCACTTTGGGGCTGTGCTCGCCGGGATCGAGGTAGTAGAGCCTCCCGTAGCGGGTGAAGCTCACGGCCATGATCATTCCCATGGGCTCGAGCTCGCCTCCTGACGGCCTAGGGGTAACTGGCTGCCTTCCTTGCCACATTACGTGTGTCCGTGGGCCGGCGGTCAGGGGTGCCGGCCCGGATCTTCGGTGATCACTTCCCGGCGGGGCACACCTTGCTGTCAGGAAGGAGCAGGCCGAAGTTGTCGGCCAGCGCCAGCCGGTCGTCCGTGCACGGCTGGTAGAGCACCTGGGCCACCCCCGGTTGCCGCTTCAGCTCACTGACCAGGTCCTGCCCGTCGAACGCCGCTGTGAGCCTGATCCTGAACCTCTCCGGCATGTCCTCCACCTTGGTCGCCTTGATCAACGCCTCGTTGTCCTCGAACGCCTGCTGGAAGTTCTTGAACGCCGACGCCTGATCCTCGAAGAGGACCTCCTCCACCCCGGGCATGCTCTCGATCAACTTCTGGATCGCCGTCTTCTGGGCCACCGTCGCGCCCTTTCCCTCCTTGGTGACCACCGGCTCGCCGTTCTTTCCGTTCACGCTCTCCCCGCCGCACGACGGCAGGCTCGCCCCCTTCGAGCACAGGAAGACACTGATCTGCCAACTCCGGCCGGCCTCGGTCTGCGGGCGGACGTCGGACTCGGCCTGGTCGGCGACGTGCTGGATCCCGCCGAGCCCCCGGAGCGACTCCTTCACCTGACGCCGGTCGCCATCGTGCCTGGTCCTCAATCTGAACGCGGCCGGCAGGTCGGTGAGCTTGATCTCCTCCGTCAGTGACGTGTTGTGCGCGAAGGTCTTCTTGAAGTTCTCGTAGGCCGTCGCCTGGTCCACGAAGAACACGCTGTCGACCTGCTGCGACTGGTGCAACGCGCGCTCGATCGCGCTGACCTGCTCACGGCTGGCGGCGCGGCCCTGGCAGGGCGACTCCTTCGGCGCCGACTTCGTACACAGGAAGACGGTCATCTCCGTCCCGCCGCTCTGGGCCGGCGGGTCCGCCGCCACCGCGCGGTCCTCGGCCCCTGGGCCACCGCGCAGCACCACGGCGGTGGCCGCCCCCGCGAGCACCACGGCCACCGCCACGGTCACCAGCCGGAAGTCCACCCGGGACCTGCGCCGCTCCGGCACCCGCAGCGGCCGCAGCGTGCCGATGTCCACCGTCGCCCCGGCCTCGACGAGGGCCTCCCGCAGTCGGTCTTCCACAGGGCTGTTCATGAATCCTCCCCAAGCGCTCGGCCGAGAGCCGCCAGCCCCCGCGCGATCGTGGACCTGGCCGTGCTCGCGCTGATCCCCATCGTCTCCGCGATCTCCTGGTCCGGGAGATCGAAGTAGTAGCGCAACGTCAACGCCTCCCGCTGCCTCCGCGGCAGCCGGCGCAGCGCCAGCATGACCTCCCGCCGCTCCTCGCCCATCAGCGCGGCACTCTCCGCCGACCAGACAGGCGGTTCGTACGGCACCGCCCGCCGGAACACCGTCGCCCGCCTGCGCAACACCGACCGGCACCCGTTGAGCACCGCGGAACGCACATAAGCGAGGGCCTTGTCGCCATCGCGCAACCTCGCCCGGCCGGCGTGGGTGCGCGCGAACGCCTCCTGCACGACGTCTTCCGCGGTCGCCTGATCGCCGACCATGATGAGGGCCAGCCGCACGAGGCCGACGTGGTGCTCGGCGAAGATCGACGCCACATCGACCCGCCGCCGCGCAAGGTCTTCTTGTTGGGTGAGCAGTTCGACTTCCACATAACAGAGACGCCTGTCGGCCTCATCTGCTGCTCGGGTCACACGGTTATCTTCGGCCTCTCACCGCACCGGGCCGTCCCGATGAGCGCACCCTGTGGACGGGAGCCATGCCCACCCACACCGCGTACGCGCGGCCCTGGCCGGGGGTGCCGGGTCGCCGCTTACCGCTGCCTCTGCGCCCACACGCCCGGAACTGGCGTCCGCAAGCCGATCCCGTACGCCACGCTCAGCTTCGTCCGGCCGGCCCGGCCGCCGCTGCTGACGTACAACGCGGTGGGAAGGCTGCTGGGATCAGTCTTCACGAACCACGCGCTCGTACCGCGGCCGCTCAGGACTTACTCGTCTGGCTCAGGGCCGCAGTGCCAGCATCATCGCCTCGACGGCCATCTGCGGATTGACGTTCGCCGCCAACCGCTCCCTGCACTGCATGATCGCGTCGATCCGCCGCAACGTCTCTTCGGGCGTGGACGACTTGGCCAGCTGATCCAGGTCGAAGCGGATGTCGTCGTTGGCCAGCTCCACCCCGGCCGCCCCGAACTGCATCGTCAGCACGTCCCGATAGAACGACACCAGCTCCAGCAACGCCGCGTCCAGCGAGTCACGCTTGATCCGCGTGGCCCGCGACTTCTGCCGGTCCTCCAGCTCCTTCAGCGCCCCGGCCCCGCCGCGCACCAACCCCCGGTTGAGCCCCTTGCCCGTGGACCCCTCCCCGTACAGCTTGCGCAGCTCCGACGTCTCGCTGTCGTTGAGCAGGGCCGTGGCGGCGGCGGCCTCCTCCTCGGCCGTCTTCACCAGCCGCTCCGCGGCGGTGACGCACTCACCGACGCCGGTCAGCGAGCGCGGGATGCTCAGCACCGCCTCCCGCCGCGCCCTGACGCCCTCGTCCAGCGCGAGGGCGCGCGCCCGGCTGATGTGCCCCTGGGCGGCCCGCGCGGCGAACCTGGCGGTGTCCCAGGGCACGCTGTCGCGGGTGGCCAGCACGTGGGCGACGGCCTCCGTGGCGGGGGTGGTCAGGTTGACCATGCGGCAGCGCGACCGGATGGTGATCATCAGGTCGTCGGGGGCGGGCGCGCACAGCAGCCAGACCGTCCGCGGCGGCGGCTCCTCGATGGCCTTGAGCAGGGCGTTCGCGGCCGACTCCGTGGCCCGGTCGGCGTCCTCGAACAGGATGACCCGCCACCGCCCCTGCGTTGGCGCCCCGGCCGCGCGCAGGATCAGCTCCCTGGTCTGCTTGACGCTGTAGGAGAGCCCTTCGGGGCGTACGGACTCCAGGTCGGGATGCGAGCCGATGAGCACCTGGTGGCACTGGTCGCAGTGGCCGCAGCCGCCGTCGCGGCACATGAGCGCCGCGGCGAAGGCGCGGGCGGCGTCCTCCCGGCCCGAGCCCGGCGGGCCGGTGAACAGCCAGGCGTGCGTCATGCCGGCGCCGCGCCCCCCGGCGACGACCTCGCCGGCCGCCGTCGCGGCACGCGACAGCACGGCTGTCGCCTGGTCCTGTCCTACGAGGTCATCGAAAACCGTCACGACGTAAGGCTAGTTGCACTTCACCTTACGAGGGGACGAGTGGCGGCTAGTCGCGGATGGCGGGCATCGTGCCGGTGATGTCCTCCGACTCGCGCGGCACCGGGTCGGGCAGGATCTCCCTGATCCGGTCCTGGATCTGCCGGGTGATCACATCCTGCGGCAGCGTGCCGTCCACGACGAGGTAACGCTCGGGCGCCGCCGCCGCCAGCGACCTGAACTCCTTGCGCACCCGCTCGTGGAACTCCAGCGGCTCGGACTCGATCCGGTCGGCCGCCCCGCCCAGCCGGGTCAGCCCCACCTCGGGCGGGGTGTCGATGAGCACGGTCAGGTGCGGCACCAGCCCGCCGGTCGCCCAGGCATTGATCTTCGACACGTCCTTGGGGTCGAGCGCCCGCCCCGCGCCCTGGTAGGCCAGCGAGGAGTCGACGTAGCGGTCGGTGACCACGAGCGAGCCCCGGTAGAGGGCCGGCCTGATCACCTTCTCCACGTGCTCGGCCCGGTCGGCGGCGTACAGGAGGGCCTCGGAACGCGCCGACAGCCCCCGCTCGGCCGCGTCGAGCAGGATGGCGCGCAACCGCATGCCCACCTTGGTGGAGCCCGGCTCGCGCGTCTGCACGACGTCGAAGCCCTGGTCGCGCAGCCAGATGGCGATCAGCCGCGACTGGGTGGTCTTGCCCGACCCCTCGCCGCCCTCGAACGCCACGAACAGCCCGGGCACGTGCTCGGCCGCCTCGGTGGGGAAGCGCTCGCCGCGCACCGCCGCGATCAGGTCGGCCGACAGGGAGACGCCCTTCCTGTCGTCCATGTGCCGCAGCGCCAGCACGCCGACGCCCATCGCGAGCGCGCCGCCGATCACCAGCACCAGGTTGGTCCCGTCGAACCGGTAGCTGAACTCGCCCAGCCCCAGCACGTGCACCCCGAAGAGCGCGCCCAGCGGGTTGGCCACGGAGACCACGAACAGCAGGGTCACCCGCGCGGTGGACTGCAGGAACGAGAACGTACGGCCCCGCAGCGAGTCCTCGACCTCGAGCCCGATCAGCGTGTAGCCGATGATCCAGGCGATCCCCGCGCACGCCCCCAGCACCACGGTCAGCATGACCACGATCACCAGGTTGTGCACCAGCGCGATCGCCACCAGCACCAGGCCCGCGACGGTGATGGCCAGCCCGAACAGCCGCCGCCGGGACAGCTCGCGCAGCAGCCTGAGCCCGAAGAACATGCCCAGCGCCATGCCGACGAAGACCGCCCCGAACACCACGCCGTAGGCCGCGTCACCGCCACCGAGCGCCACCACGTAGACCTTCGCCACGCCCACCACGGCCCCGCCCGCGGCGAACGCCCCGAGCATGCCGATGACCAGGCCGCGCACCAGCCGGTTGCCGCCCACGAACCGCCAGCCCTCGACCACCTGCTTCAGCACGGAGGGCGTGGAGATCGCGCCGTCGCGCTTGGGGATGTCCCGCAGGGTGAAGATCAGGAACGCCGACACGAGGTACGCGCACGCGTTGACGACCAGCGCCAGCCCGGTGGCGTCGCGGCCGGCCAGGAACGGCACCATGCCGGTGACCAGGTCGCCCGCCACCGACAGCGCGGCGAACAGCATGGCCGCGATCGGCGCGGTGCCGTACGTGACCAGCAGGTTGAGCTGGTTGGCCGCCTCGAGTTGCGCCTTGGGCACCAGGTTGGGCACCGTCGCGTCCTTGGCCGGCACCCAGAACAGGTTGACGCACTCGACCAGGACGGTCGCGATGATGACCCACTGGTAGCTGTTGACGAACGGGATCGACAGCACCACCGCGAACCTGGCCAGGTCGGCCGTGAACATCGTCAGCCGCCGGTCGAACCGGTCGGCGAACACGCCGGCGAGCGGCCCGAGCAGCACCGCCGGCAACATCTTGGCGACGAACACGCCGCCGACGGCCAGCGACTGCACGCGGTAGTCGCCCTGAGTGAGGTTTCCGGCCAGGGCCGTGAGCGCCAGGAGGTTGAGCCAGTCACCCAGACTGCACACCGACATGGCCGTCCAGAGCCGTCGGAACGGCGCATTGGCCAGCACGTGGGTGGGGCGGCTTCGGCCAAGGGCAGTCATGATTTCAGCGTATCCAGGTGTTGGCCGGAGTGGGGCAGACAAGAGAGGAGCCGGATATTCCCGGCTGCTCGTGGCTGAGGGTATTACGTGATCGGGCTCGGGCGCAGGTTACACACCTGGAATAGGCCCCCAAAAACATCATCAATTCATAACTCCGGCCTCATGTCGCGCCTCTTCTACCAAAGGCCCCCACTCGGCGCGGATCTCCTCGGGGAGCACGAGCTCGTCCCACAGGTCGATCAGCAGCACGCCGTCCACGTGATCGAGCAGCTCATCGGGCCCGCCCTCGCACAGCAGCGCGGTGTAGGCCGCCCGCCGCTCGTCCCGGTCGGCCAGGTCGTAGGCCCGGCCCGCCACCCGCACGACCCCCAGCGCGGCCGCCACCGGCAGCCGCGGCAGGCGGCTGGGCACGTGGAACTTCCGCCCGTCGCCGGTCACCCGCGCCGCGCACTCGACCTTCGCCTCCAGCACCAGCCGGAACCCGGCCGCGTCGAGGATGCGCCCCGCGGTCTCGAGCGTCGGCGACTTCCTGCCGTGCTCGTAGGCCGACAACGTCGTCCTGGACGTGCCGCTCACGCTGGCCAGGGCCTTCTGGTTGAGGCTCGCGGCATTCCTGGCCTGCTTGAACAGCAGACCGCCCCGCCTGGCCCAGATAGCGACGTCCTGCCCCAGCACCCGCTCCATCGGCGAGGAGACCATGCCCTACCTCCGAAAAGTATCCGGTCGGATACTCTACGCCATCATGGCGCCGGGTGACTACCGCATCACGAAAAGTCAGCTCCGGAGTTCCAGGATCGTGATCTCGGGCGGAGCCCCGACGCGCACCGGCGGTCCCCAGAAGCCGGCGCCCCTGGTGACGTACACCTGTACGCCGCCCACCGTGGCCAGCCCCGACACCACCGGCTGCTGCAGCCCCACCACCAGGTTGAACGGCGCGATCTGCCCGCCGTGCGTGTGCCCGGACAGCTGCAGGTCGACGCCGTGCCGCGCGGCCTCGTCCACCTGGACGGGCTGGTGCGCGAGCAGCACCGTGGAACGGCCGGTGTCGCGCCCGCCGAGCGCCTTGGCGAAGTCGGGGCCGTCACCGTCGGCGGCGCCGCCGACGTCGTTGACGCCGGCCAGGTCGAGCACGGCACCCTGGTGCCTGATCTCGACCCGCTCGTTTCGCAGAGAGCGTACGCCGAGCTCCCCGAGCTCCTCGATCCACTCGCCGGGTCCCCCGGGGGAGAAGTACTCGTGGTTACCGGTCACGAAATATGCCCCGTAGCGGGACTCAAGGTTCTTCAACGGCCGGGCCAGCGCCCCGAGCTGGGCCACCGACCCGTCCACCAGGTCGCCCACGATCGCCACCACGTCGGGCTGGAGGCCGTTGATCATCCGGACGATCCGCTCGGTGTGCCCGATGCCCGTGAGCGGCCCCAGGTGGATGTCGCTCACCACGGCGAAGCGCAGGCCGCCCAGCCGCGGATCCAGCTTCGGCAGCGTGACCTTGACCGGCTCGATCACGGGGTCACCCAGCGCGCTCGTCATGCCGTACCCGACCGTCCCCAGCGCGCTCACCCCGGCGATCGCCGCGGTGGTCCGCTCCAGGAAGATCCGCCTGCTCATGGGAGCGACCGCCGGGGCCTCGACCTCCGGCGCGGCGGGCTCGAAAGCGGCAGACCCCGAAACGGCAGGCCCCGAAACGGCAGGCCCCGAAACGGCAGGGCCCGAAACGGCAGGCCCCGAACCAGCCGACCCGGAAGCGGCCGACCCCGAAGCGGCCGACCCGGAAGCGGCGGGCTCCTCCGACGGCGCCGCGCCCGCCGGCACCGCGACGGGCGTGGCCACGGGCTCGGGCGCCCGCTCCCGCCGCTCCGCCCTGCGCAGGAACCCCAAGGCCACGGCCCGCGGGATCTCCAGCACGGCGAGGATCACGACCAGGTAGAACATCAACGCCAGCCAGATGTAGCCCGGCCAGGCCACCCAGCTCTCCAGGCCCATCCTCGTGCCCACGAAGGTCGTCACGAGAATCGCGAGCAACGCGACCAGGCTCCAGGTCAGGGTCTTGCGGACCCACCCGGGACCGGTCGTGCGACGCACCAGGCGATTCCACAGGTACCAGTGCGCGAGCAGGACCGCGGCCACGAAAACCAAGACGAACACACGAACGATGCTACTTCCGGCGGCCATACCCCGTTGACCGCCGGAATGTGATCTATGACTTGGTGGCCGGCTTCTTCGCGGGAGTCTTCTTCGCCGGGGCCTTCCGCGTGGTCGTCTTCTTGGGCGCCGGGGCCCGCTCACGCCGCTCGGCCAGCAGCTCGGCCGCCCGCTCGATCGTGATGTCCTCGACCGTGTCACCCTTGCGCAGCGACGCGTTCGTCTCGCCGTCGGTCACGTAGGGCCCGAACCGCCCCTCCTTGACCACCACGGGCTTCTTGGAGTTGGGGTCGTCGCCCAGCTCCCGCAGCGGCGCCGCGGCCGCGGCGCGGCCCCGTCCACGCTGCTTGGGCTGCGCGAACAGCTCCTTCGCCTGGTCGATGGTGACCGTCAGCAGGGCGTCCTCGGAGGCCAGCGAGCGGGAGTCGGTCCCCTTCTTCAGGTAGGGGCCGAACTTCCCGTTGTGCGCCACGACCTCCTCGCCCTCCAGCTCGCCCACGACCCGCGGGATCGTCAGCAGCTTGAGCGCGTCGTCCAGCGTGATGGTGTCCAGCGACATCGACTTGAACAGCGAGCTGGTGCGCGGCTTCGGAGCGTCGGCCTTCTTCGTACGCCGCTTCGGGGCCTCCTCGTCGGCGGCCGGCTCCGGCAGGACCTCGGTCACGTAGGGCCCGTATCGTCCGTCCTTGGCCACGATCATGTGCCCGGTCGCCGGGTCGTTCCCGAGCTGCCGGTCGCCCGTCGGCCGCGAGAACAGCTCCTCGGCCTTCTCCGCCGTCAGCTCGTCGGGCGTCATGTCCTCGGGGACGTTGACCCGCGCGCCGTCCCTGTCGAGGTAGGGGCCGTATCTTCCGACCCGCAGCACGATGTCCGTGCCCTTGACCGGGAACGAGCTGATCTCCTTGGCGTCGATGTCGCCGAGGTCGGTGACCATCTCCTTCAGGCCCTCGTCGCCGTCGGCGCCGTAGTAGAAGCGCTGCAGCTCCGGCACCCGCTCCGCCCGGTCGTTGGCGATGTCGTCGAGCACCTTCTCCATGTCGGCCGTGAAGTCGTAGTCGACCAGGTTGCCGAAGTGCTGCTCCAGCAGGTTGACCACGGCGAACGCCAGGAACGACGGCACCAGCGCCGTGCCCTTCTTGAACACGTAACCGCGGTCGAGGATGGTCCCGATGATCGAGGCGTACGTCGACGGCCGCCCGATCTCCCGATCCTCCAGCTCCTTGACCAGCGACGCCTCGGTGTAACGCGCGGGCGGCTTGGTCGAGTGACCGGCCACGTCGAGGCGCGACACGCTGAGCGCGTCGCCCTCCACCAGGTTCGGCAGCCGCTTCTCGGAGTCGTCGCGGTCGGTCGAGGGGTCGTCGGCCCCCTCGACGTACGCCTTCAGGAACCCGTAGAACGTGATCGTCCGCCCGGAGGCGCTGAACTCGACGTCCTCACCGGCCGTCGACCTCCCGCCCACCTTCACGGTGATCGACTCGCCGACCGCGTCCTTCATCTGGGAGGACACGGTGCGCTGCCAGATCAGCTCGTAGAGCCGGAACATGTCGCCCGACAGCCCGGTCTCGCCGGGCGTGCGGAACTCCTCGCCCGAGGGCCGGATCGCCTCGTGCGCCTCCTGCGCGCTCTTCACCTTGCTGGAGTAGACGCGCGGCTTGTCGGGCACGTACGCGGCGCCGTACAGCTTGATCGCCTGCGACCGCGCGGCCGCCACCGCCGTCTCCGACAGCGTGATGCTGTCGGTACGCATGTAGGTGATGAAGCCGTTCTCATAGAGCCGCTGCGCGACCTGCATCGTGTATTTGGCGGAGAAGCCCAGCTTCCGGCTGGCCTCCTGCTGCAGGGTGGTCGTCCGGAACGGCGCGTACGGCTTGCGCGTGTACGGCTTGCGCTCCACCGACTTGACCGCGAACGACGCCCCCTGCAGCCGCCCGGCCAGCTCTCCCGCGGCGGCCTCGGACAGGTGCAGCACGTCGGCGTTCTTGAGCTGCCCCGTGCTGGCGAAGTCGCGCCCCTGCGCCACCCGCCTGCCGTCGACCACGGTCAGCGTGGCGGTGAAGTCGCGCGGCCGCTCCTCGGGCTTGTTCGTGTCGAACAGCGCCTGCAGGTCCCAGTAGTGGGCGGAGGTGAACGCGATGCGGTCACGCTCGCGCTCCACGACCAGCCGCGTCGCCACCGACTGCACCCGGCCGGCCGACAGCTTCGGCTTGACCTTCTTCCACAGGACGGGGCTGACCTCGTAACCGTAGAGGCGGTCGAGGATGCGCCGGGTCTCCTGGGCGTCCACCAGCCGGAGGTTGAGGTCGCGCGGGTTGGCCACGGCGTCCCGGATCGCCTGCGGGGTGATCTCGTGGAACACCATGCGATGCACGGGGACCTTGGGCTTGAGCACCTCCCGCAGGTGCCAGGCGATCGCCTCGCCCTCGCGGTCCTCGTCAGTGGCCAGATAGAGCTCGTCAGCGTCCTTCAGCAGCTGCCGCAGCTTGGCGACCTGTGACCGCTTGTCGGGGTTGACGACGTACAGCGGCTCGAACTCGTGCTCGACGTTGACCCCGAGCCGTGCCCAAGGCGCCCCCTTGAACTTCTCGGGGATGTCGTCGGCCTTCTCCGGCAGGTCGCGGATGTGACCGATGCTCGATTCGACGATGTAGCCGCGCCCGAGGTACCCGGCAATCGTCTTCGCCTTGGCGGGCGACTCGACGATCACCAGGCGTGTTCCGCCGGCGCTGCCGTTGTTGGCTGGCACGCTGCTTCCTACCTCGCTGTTCGCTTGCAAATCCCCCTGCCGGGAGTCGGCACAGACTGAAAGGTAACCCGACTCGCGGAAATTTCCTTCCCCCGGGCTACCCACTAGCTTCCGGGTCCACCCACAAGCACGCAGAATAAGGCCCATCGAGCGGCATGGCGCCCTGACTCACCCTGGAGACTAATCGTTGTGCTCGACTACTCCTACATGGATATCTTCATCCCGCGCGACCTCACTCGCGAAGCAGCACGTCAACTGCTGACCGAACACGCAGAGTACGGTCAGTGGGAGCTCGCGCGCGTACGTGTACACCCCGACGGGAGCCGTCACGTCCGCCTGCGGCGCAAGATCCTGCGAGTACGCCGCACGCTCTGACCGCGAACATGGCTTTGCCCGCCCCGGGCCGCGCCCCCGGAACGGGCAAAGCATCTATCGCTTACTGCTCACGGGCTGTGAGCAGCAGCCGTACGGTGTTATGTGCTTCCTGATCCCTTACTTACGGCCGATCCGGAACCGGCGGGCCGAGGCGAACAGCGTCGCCGAGGCGGCCAGCAGCGAGCCCAGCACGAGAGCGAGCAGGGAGCCGGAGTTCATCCCGGTGAGACCGGCGGGCTGCTCGGCGCTCATCAGGCCGAGGTCGCCGACCGGCAGGCTGCGGGTGGCCGATGTCACAACGCCGCCGGCCGGGGTGGAGGCGACCAGGTCGGTGGCCGGGTCGAGCGCGGAGATCGGGCTGGAGGAGGTGGCGCGGCCCTTGCTGTCGACCGGGGCGGACACCGGGTTCTTCCTCGGCTTGGCCGGGGCCCCGGGCAGGCCGGGCAGCTCGGGGAGCTGCGGCAGGCCGAACGTCTGCGTGAGGTCCTGGACGGCGGGCACCTGCTGGGAGACGCCGGCGACGTTGCCGACACCCTCGATGGGCTTGGTGACCTCGGCGAGGTTGCCCATGTCCTGGAGCTGCTTGGTCAGCTCGCCACCGCCGGCGAGACCCTGCACCTGCCCGGTGAGACCGCTGACGTCGGGGACCCCGCCCAGGACCGGGAGGGCGGGCGTGATGGGCAGCAACCCGCCCTTGGCCGCCGCCACCTTGGTGTTGGCGCGGGCGAAGCGCTCGAACCCGTCGGGGCCCTCGGGCCCGGGCCTGCCGACGTGCGAGCCGCCGAGGCACCCGGCCGCGGCGTCGCCCAGCACGGCCGCGGCGTTGCCACAGACGTTGATCGGCGCGGCGATCGGCGCGACCGCCTGGTTGCCCGCCAGCACCCCGGCCCGGCCGGAGGTGCGGTTGCCGCCCCCGCCGACCCCGTCCTGCGGCCAGACGCCGGCTCCGCCCCTGCAGTGGGCCTCGGACCTGCCGAGCACGGCGGCCGCGTTGCCGCAGACGTTGATCGGCACGGCGATCGGCGCGACCGCCTGGTTGCCGGCCAGCACTCCGGCCGCGCCGGAGGTGTGGTTGCCGCCGGCTCCCCTGCCGCCCTTCTTCACGGTGGCGCCGCCCTTGCAGCCGGCGAACGCGTGGCCGAGCACGGCCGCGGCGTTGCCGCAGATGTCGACCGGGGCGCTGACCGGCGCCACCGCCTGGTTGCCGCTCAGCACGCCGGCGGTGCCCGACGTGGTGTTGCCGCCCGCGCCGGAGCCGCCGCCGGAGTTCAGCACCTTCGAGCCGCCCTTGCACCCGGCGGTCGCGTTGCCCACGGCGTTGCCGCAGACGTCGACCGGCAGGCTGACCGGGGCGACGACCTGGTTGCCGCTGCCGGCCCCGAAGCGCCCGTCGGTGTCGTTGCCCGTCGAGCCCGCGGCCATGTGGCGGGCCTGGTAGCGGTTGCCGGGGCCGCCGTTGTTCGTGACGGTCGAGCCTCCCTGGCAGCCGGAGAACGCCCGCCCGAACACGGCCACCGAGTTGCCGCAGATGTTGATCGGCGCGGTGATCGGCGCGATGACCTGGTTGCCGCCCAGCACGGAGGCGTCACCCGACGTACGGTTGCCGCCCGCGCCCACGCCGGTGTTGTAGACGCTGGAGCCGCCCTTGCAGCCGGCCGTCGCGTCCCCGAAGATCGCCACCGCGTTGCCGCAGACGTTCAGCGGGGCGGAGATGGGCGCGGTGATCTGGTTGCCGCCCAGGACGCTGGCGTTGCCGGAGGTCTGGTTGCCGCCGGCGCCGCCCCTGCCCTGGTTGCGGACGGTGGCGCCGCCCTTGCAGCCCGCGTCGGACTTGCCGATCAGGGACACGGCGTTGCCACAGGCGTTGACCGGCGCGCTGATCGGCGCGTTCAGCTGGTTGCCGCCGAGCACGCTCGCGTTGCCCGAGGTCCTATTGGGGATGCCTTCCCGGCCCGAGTTGACGACCTCGGCGCCGCCCTGCGAGGTCGCCTCCGACTTGCCGGCCCCGGCGACGGCGTTGCCGCTGATGTCGATCGGCAGGGAGACGGGGAGGTTGACCTGGTTACCGCCGCCGACGGACGCGTCGCCCGAGGTGTCGGCCAGCGCGGTGCCGCTGCCGCCGAACGACATGACTGCCACGGCCAGCAGGGCCGCGGGGCTCGATGCCTTCGCCCACGTACGCATGATGAATGCTCCTAGTGGTTCTTGGGGGGATTACCTGAACGGTTCGCGGGCAGCCCGAGGCCGTGCGCGGTCTCACGCGACCTCACGCGACTTCATGTGATCTCATGCGATCTCATGCGACTTCGCGCACAGCGGAGACCTGGGACTCGCGAACCAGCTGAACTGACGTGTTCACCCGCAGGCGGAGGGATTCAAGCCACGCTCCGCCGCGCTACTTTCCGGGGACCCGCCGGCCGACGTCGTTCGTTGTGATTCGTCGGCTCCGGCCAGGGTCCTGGCGGGATCAGTCAGGTGAGAAGGAGGGGTCGTCCGCCGCTGTGCGGACGACGGGGGGAAGCAGGCGCGCCAGGGGGGCGCGCCCAGCCTGGAGCCGCGGGTCGAACACGGACCTCGCGACATCCCCGGTTGCGGGCCCGAAGGGGCCGCTGCCACCGCCGTTGGGCACCAGACCATTGGTGTCCAGGATCTTTCCGGCGCTGGATGGTGCAGGCAGGCCAGGATCCCGCTGGCTGTTGAGGCCGTCCACCGTACGCCCGGCCATGGCCTCGGCGTTGTCCGACGCCGAGACACGACCCGGGATGTCGGGAGACTGATGTGCAGCCCCGGCACCGTCCGTGACCCCTGTCGCCGCTGTGCCGTCTCCGGTCGCTCCTGACGCCTCGACGGCGTCGCCGGCCGTTCCTGTCGCCGCGGTGGCGTCCGCGGCCGCCGGAGCGGCGGTGAGCATGCCGAACACAACAGCAAGCAGCCACCCGGCGGCCACTAGGGCGCCAATCGCGACTGCCCGCACGACGAGCCGACGGGCACCGGCCGCGAACCGCGCCATCCGGTCGACCCGATCGGTGGTCACGTCCTGCGCCGGGACAGTCACGCGCGGGCGACGCGCAGCACGGGCCTCAGCCCTCTGCAGTCGCACCGCCTCGCGCGTCACATGCCCTCCCGAGCTCCAGAACCGGCCTCACGTCGTGAGGCCGGTCCGTGGACTCACCCCTCAACGGTCCGTAACCGTAGCACCACCCAAGGTTGCCGCAAGGCCTTTTCACCTGAGACCCAGGAATTGGCCAACTCCCCACCACCCAAACCATCCGCAACCACCCCATCACCCTCCGCGCGCCCCCACGTAAGCCCCAATGGAGGCCCTGGGGGCGGTCTCTACGGGGGTGCGGATTCTTGGTATGACGCACTCCTCAGAGTTTGCTAACCTTACTGAGCCGACGCGGGATGACGGTCCCACGTGCAGGCACCAAGTCCGGGTGGCGGAATAGGCAGACGCGCTAGCTTGAGGTGCTAGTGCCCAGTGATGGGCATGGGGGTTCAAGTCCCCCCTCGGACACCCAGGAGACCCCGAGTTTGTGCAGGTCACAGGCTCGGGGCTTTTGCTTTTTCGCCACCAGAACGAGCCGTGATACTGCTCTGATACTTCCCGGCCTTGATCAGCCGTTGCCGCCCATGATGGCGGCGAACCTCTCGACGGCTTCACGCTGAATCGTCGGGAGGCAGTGCGAGTAGATGTCGAGCGTGATGCTCACCGTCGAGTGCCCAAGGCGCTCGCTCACGATCTTCGGGTTCACGCCGGCAATCAGCATGATCGTGGCGTGCGTGTGGCGGAGGTCGTGGAGCCGGATGTCGGGCGGCGGCTCGACTCCCTGCTTGGCGAGTTCCCTACGACAACGGGCGAGCTGCTCCTTGAACGTGCGGCTGAACCGCTCAGGGTGCCGCCACACGCCCTCATGGTCACCGAACACGAGGCCGTCGCCCTGGGCCAGCTTGTGAGCCAGGCCGCCGCGCTCCTTCTTGTGCTGACGAAGGAGCGCCACCGTCACGGGGTCGAGGTCGATCACGCGGGCTTTGCAACTCTTCGTGGTGCCCTCCTGGATCTTCTTCCCCTCCCCCTTGATCCTGATCAGTCCGACCGACCGCCGGACGCTCATCTTGCCCTTGTCGAGGTCGAGGTCTCGCCAGCGGAGCGCGAGGAGTTCACCGCGCCTGATGCCCGTGTAGGCCAGCACGAGCCACGCACTGTGGAGGGTGCTGTTCTGCCGTGACCAGTCGAGGAAGGTCCGGAGCTGCTCGTCGTTCCACGGGTGCATCTCGGGGGCCTTGGCCTCCTTCGCGGTCGGCGGCTTGGCCTTGTCGGCGGGGTTCTTGGCGAGAAGGGCAGGCTCGGCATCCACGGCGGCCTGAAGCGCCGACCGCAGGATGGTGTGGATGTAACGGACCGTACGCGCGGACAGCCCCTCGCCGATCAGCTCTCCCTTGCCGTTGCGCATGCCCTCTTTCTCCAACATCACGTACAGCGCCGTGATCTTCGCGGAGGTGAGGGAAGCCAGGGGGATGCTGCCGATGTACGGCTTGAGGTGCAACCGGATGTTCTTCTTGTACGAGGCGACGGTGCTGTCAGCCTTGCGTAGGCCGTTCACCCAGTCGTCGAGATAGCCGCCCGTGGTTTGCTTGGACGGCTCGATGAACTCGCCCTTGTCCACCTTTGACAGGGCCTCACGCACGGCCTTCTGTGCCGCCGCCCTCGTGGTCCACGCCTGCCCTCGTCGTCCCGACGACGAAGCACGGGCTTCTTGGTCCCGTCCGGCTGAGGAACCATGAACTTGATTCCGAACTGCGTCTTGCCGTTGGCAAGCTTGTACTCGAAGACGCCGCCCTCGCCGGGGGACCTCCGCCGGGGCTTCTTCTCGTCTTTACTGCTCACTCGTTCTCCTCGGGGTCGAGCGCCTGAAGCGCCTGCGGATGGCGGATGACGCCTGTTGCGCGTATCTCCTCCGCCCAATCGGAGGTGTAGGCAGGCACAGAAATGCCCGCCTTGATCATCTGGTCGAGGACCTTTGCAAGCTCGACGAAGGCTGCGGCCCGGGACTCGGCATCCTTCCGCGCTCTGACGACTTCCTCCGCGTCACGCAGCGAGCGGTACAGCTCGACGGGGTAAACGACCTCCCGCCACGCCTCGAAACGATCTTTGCCTGTCTTGGCGATCGTGGAGAAGTCAGCGCGCGCCTGCCCGTCCTCTTGCATGTGACCGGGGGGTTCCTCCCCCATGGCCCACCTCCAAGCCGCGTAGGGGTTCAGCCCTCCCTTCCAGTGAGGCGGCGTCAGTGCAGGCTTCGGGCCCTCCAGGGGGAAGAGCAGGAGAAGGGGCGGGACCGCGAGGGCGTAGGCGATGACGAGCAGTTCGTCCACGCTGATCTCACGTCGCCTGACCCCAGTCTTCGGGTTCTTCCGGCCAGTCTCGATGTTGGTGAGCGCGGCGAAGGTCAGTTGGGGAGCACCCAACTTCGCGCACTCCTCCGCGAGCTGCTCTCGGGTGATGCCGAGCCGGTCTCTGTGGACCTGGATCTGCCGACCCACAACATCGCTGGGGGTTCGGTCTCCATCGTCGATCTCATTGTGCATATCGACAAGTCTATTCGTCGTGTTGCCGAATGTCAGTAGATGTCCCTAAGATCGACGCGGTGTTGTTCGTTGATATGCGCATCCCTCTGTGCAAATCGACAAGGAGGTGAAGTTGAAGACCGCTACCGATTCCGACCCGTTCGACGGTCGTCTGTTCGCGACGGTCCCCGAAACGGCTGGCCTGTTCGGGGCGGACGAACGAACCGTTCGTCGCGCGATCAAAGACGGCCAGATCCCCGCCGTCCAGGTTGGCGCTACTTACCGCGTACCCGTGGCCTGGCTCCGTGCGCAGGCGCTCGTGGACCTTGACGGGAGCGCCGCCTGATGATGCGCCCCACCAAAGTGTGCGGCCCCGGGAGCACCACCTCCCAGGGCCGTCAGCATGTCGATGCACCTACCAAGTCCAACGACTACTCCACGGTAGCGCGCCGCATGGCGTCACACCGCGTAGCCCCTCTGGTCTGCGGTCACCGTGACCCCCTCGACTGTCTCGCGACTTCTGCCGCCCCCAGCTCGTTCGGCCTCAGCCGCGCCGAGTTGGTCGCCGAGATCCAGCGTTGCCAATCGTCCGGGTGGCAGACGTGGGAACTGGTCGAGAGGTTCCTCAGCGCGGCAGCAGAGGAGGTGGCGTGAACCCGTTGGACAGTGTGTTCAGCGCCCCACCGTTCTGCACTCAGTGTCAGGAGGTGGCCGTCTACTGCCAGTGTGACGCGCAAACGGACGCAGAGGAGGCCGCCCAGCAGGACCCTCCGGACGAGGACCCGCCCATCTCGTCCACGTGGCGTCCCATTGACCTCGCTGCCGTTCTGAGCGGGTCTTACGAGCCGCCGCGCCCCACAGTCGGGAAGCGTGACGACGAGATTGGTCTCTTCTACCCGGGACGTGGCCACGTGATCGCCTCCGAGTCCGAAGCGGGCAAGACCTGGCTTCAGCTCTCGGCGCACGCCGATGAGATCCGCGCCGGCCAGGCAACGGTCTTCATCGACTTCGAGGACGACGAGGGAGGCGTGGTCGGCAGGCTGCTCACGCTAGGTCTGACGGCGGAGGACATCAGGGCTCGCTTCATCTACATCCGGCCCGAAGAGCCCATCACCCTCCACGCGCGTTCGATGCTCGTGCAAGTGCTCGGCGACCTTCACCCCACGCTGGTCACGCTCGACGGCGTGACCGAAGCCATGACCATGCACGGCCTCAACCCGCTCGACAACAAGGACATCGCCCGGTTCGGGCGCATGCTCGTCCGGCCCCTGACCGAAGCAGGACCAGCGGTCGTCAGCCTTGACCACGTCGTCAAGGACAGGGAGGGACGAGGCCGCTACGCACTCGGCGGCGTCCACAAGCTCAACGGCCTCAACGGGGCCATGTACACGCTGGAGAACCGCAAGCCCTTCGGCGTGGGAGTGACCGGCCGAAGCGGCATCTACATCAGCAAGGACCGTCCCGGGCAGCTCCGGAGGCATTCTCTGCCGTCCTCCGATGGTCGCCGTTGGTTCGGCGACCTTGTGGTCACCTCCCACGCCGAATTCTTCGTCGAGGTCAGCATCGAGCCACCCGCAAGCGACCGCACTGACAAGTTCCGACCCACCAACCTCATGCGGAAGGTGTCCGACGCCCTCGCACGTGCAGGCCAACCGCTCAGCAAGCGTGACATCGAGACCCGCGTACAAGGCAAGGCCGAACACGTACGCGCCGCTGTCGCCTGCCTCATCGACGAGGGATTCGTCCACGTCACGCCGAAAGGCAACGCACAGATGCACGACCTCATCAAGGCATTCAACGAGGAGGAGAGGTGACCTCCAGTCCGTCAGGCGCGATCTCGTCCCGCCAGGCCAAGATCAAGGACGAGAGTTTCCCTCGTCCCGTCTCGTCCCCCGATCTCCCTCCGGGAGACCAACACACAGGTAAGGAGGGTCGAACTCTCGTCCCGAGTTTCGTCCCCACTCGTCTGAACCCGGGTCTCGTCTCTCGTCTCCCCCTTTATAGGGGGGACGAGAGCGGACGGAACAGGAAGAGGCCGCACCGTTCTGTCCTCCCTGCCTCCGCGATCGGCAGAAATGCCGCGCGCGAGAGGCGCTCCGATGCCCTTGATACCGGCGCGAAGTATCACGGCTGGTTCGCTGCGCTGGGAATGCCAGCGTTTCGCCAGGTCAACGCCACGCATGTCGGGGACTACCTGTCCCCCACCGTGCTCCGGAGGTACTCCATGGTCCTCGACGAGAGCGGCCTACCGGCTAAGGCTGAGGCCCTTCCTAGGGCGTTGACGTGGTTCTTGGCCGCCTATGAGCCGCTCGGCCGTCGTCGTGCCGTGCTCATGCCGCTGAGGCGTGTGGACGCCGTGTCGCGGCTCGACGTAGGACCGGGGGCGGCATGAGTGAGATGTCAGAGCGCGGGCGGGTGTGGGTTCCAGAGTTCCCCGGGCAGCGTCCGCCGTTTCAGCCCGGTCACGAGCTGAGCATGCGGCATGGGGCCTACTCGCCTCGCCGCGTTGACCCGCTGGCGGTCGAACTGGTCGAGGGTGTGCTTGCCGACGACGCGCTGTCGTTCCTCCGTCAGCCCGCGTACCGCTCCGCGCTGTGGGCGTGGGGGCGGGCGGAGGCCAGGGTCCAACTCCTCGCGGAGCACCTGGCCGACCACGAGGCGGACGGATGCCGCTCGTGCCCGGATTGCGCGCGCTGGGACGAGCAGCTCCGCAAGTGGGAGAGCGCGGCGGCCACTCAGCGGGCGCGGTTGGGTCTTGACCCGCTGTCTCGTGCGCGGTTGGGGCGTGATGTGGCCGCCGCGTCGGTGGACGTGGCGCGGTTGATGGCTGGGCTCGACGACGGCCAGGACGACGAGGAGGTACGACATGATGCGGGTTGATCGGGAGACGCTCAGGGCCGCGCGGCGTGACCCGCAAGTGTTCGCGCGGGTGCTGGTCGGTGCGGAGTTGTGGCCTCATCAGCGCGAGGTGGCGCGCTCGACGGCGCGGTACCGGGCGATCTGCGCGGGCCGTCAGGTGGGCAAGTCGCGGCTCCTGGCCGTGCTCTGCCTGCACCAGGCGTTCTCGACGCCGGGTAGCCGGGTGCTGGTCGTGAGCGCGGGTGAGGTGGCCGCTCAGCGGCTCCTCGACGAGGTGGCCACCCTGGCGACCTCCTCGCCGTTGCTGGCCGGCTCGGTGCTGGACGAGACCAAGTCGCAGGTCACCTTGTCGAACGGCTCGACCATCATGAGCGTGCCTGCCTCGCAGCGGCAGATCCGGGGGTGGGCTGTTGATCTCCTCGTGCTCGACGAGGCGGGGTTCATCGATCCGGACATCTGGCGGGCGGCAGAGCCCGTGATCATCGCCCGTCCCGGGTCGCGAGTGATCCTGTGCTCCTCGCCTTGGGGCACGGCCGACCACTTCTTCCGGGTGCTGTGGTCGCGCGGGATGGGCGCCCCTGACGAGATGTACGCCTCCTGGCACTGGCCCTCCAGCACGAGCCCGATGGTTGATCAGCGGCTCCTTGACGAGATCCGCGCTCGGGAGGGAGACGACTACTTCGAGCGCGAGTACCTGGCGAAGTGGACCGACGAGGCGGGGGCGTACTTCACCGTCGAGGAGATCGAAAGCGCTACGGCGGACTACCACCTGCGGCCGCCCGACGAGGTGGGGCAGGTGACCCGCAACGCGCGACCCTACGTCGTGGCGGCCGGCGTGGACTGGGGCGTGAGCCGCGATGCCAACGCCCTGTGCTTGGTGGCCCCGCTCGACGACAAGGGGTTGAACGACCCGAAGGACGGGCTGCGCTACTTCGTGCCGTGGCTGGAGTACGCCTACCGCTGCCCCTACGGGGAGTGGATCGAGCGGATCTGCACGGTCGAGCGAGCCTACGGTCTGCACGTGGTCGCCTCGGAGATCAACGGCGTGGGGGCGTATCCGACCGAGCAGCTCCGTGAGCGCCTGGCCGTCGTGGGAGCCGTCTACGGGGTGGCGGGTGTCTGGACCGACAACCGCCGCAAGCAGGCGGGTTTCGGCAAGCTCAAGGTGATGTTGCAGCGCGGTCAACTCGTGCTGCCGCGCGTTCCGGAGCTGCTCAAGCAGCTCCGGAGTCTGGAGTTCGAGCAGATGCCGGGAGGGTCCCTGCGGATCGAGGTCCCGGCGCGCGCCGGACATGACGATCTCGTGCTCGCTCTCATGCAGGCGATCTCCTGCGTCAGGCCCATGCCCGGCCAGGCGTGGCGACGGGTCGCCGACGTGGACCACACCGTGACACGGCTGGGGGTGCGGGTTCCGGTGGACGCCTGGCCGCTGGCCTGGCACACCGCCTCCTACACCTGGCCTGCCGGGTCGCAGGCCGACAACACCGCATGGTGAGCCGCCCGAAACGCGGCGGCCAGCCGATGAGAAAACGTACGAATGAGAAGGAGAAGACCATGGCCATCCCCATGGACATCCAATTCCGCAAGACCGACCTCTACGCCCTGCCGGTGAAGGTCACCGCCGTCCGCAACGGCCTCGTGACGGCTCTCGGCGCGACGTCTCGTGACGCCCGCTACTCCATCGAGCACCGGGAGAAGCTGGCCGAGAAGCTCCGCGAGGAGGCCACGGCCCAGCTCGACCAGATCGAGCGCGAGGCCGACCGCGCCGTGCAGGACATCACGACCTGGCTCGACAAGCAGCCTTCCGCGCCGGGCGACCCGCAGCGGGAGCTGCTCGACGAGGTCAAGCGCCAGAGCGCTTGGTCGCGCGCCAAGGCGCTGCTCGACAAGGGTATGGACGTCCAGGCCCTGATCAAGGACGCGGCGGTGAGCAAGGACGTTGCGACCCTGACCGCGCTTCGCACCGAATGGCCCGTCTACGCCCGCACCGGAACCAACCGCGAACTCCACCCTCGCGCCTCGGCGGAGATCCTCGACGGCATCGAGCGCGGCCTTGCCGACGCCCTGTCCGGTGACCAGGGCGCGGCGGCTCGACTGAGGATCAGGACCGACGAGTCACGAGAGGTCCTGAAGCGTGCCCTCTCGGAGGCGCGGAACCACGTCCAGCGGCTCACCGACAACCCCACAGGAGAACTGCACAGGAACGAGCGGCTGGCCGACGTGGAGGCCAACTCCACCGGTATGGCGATCATCAATGGCCAACTCGTGAAGACCGGTGGCCGGTCGGGCAGCGAGTTCCCCGGCGGTCACACCGCGCGATAGCGGTGGAAGGTGGCCCCGCACACGCCCTCCTTTTACGTCATGCACGGGGCCACCGGCTCGATCCGCCACTGGTCACGCAGCGACGAGCCGAGCGGCTTCAGGGGATCGGCTCCAGGCACATGCCGTCCAACCGGACGACCATTTGCAGGGCGAGGCAGGATGCGTGCCGGGCGAATTCGTCGAACCCGACGTAGATGTTGTGCCCGGTGTGGATCGCGGTACCGCCCGCACCTGGGGTGAAGGTGTCGGCCAGGACTCCCACCGGTTCGGCGCTGGCGGCGGTGTAGACCGCTGAGGACTTGCGGAGTTGGGGACAGTAGGCCAGCGACTCGGGAATGCATGCGGGACATGTGGGCGGGGCGTTGGTGAGCCCGCTGTCTTGGCTCATCGCGCGGAACGCGGTCTCGGTGATCACCCACCACATGCGCCCGGTTCGGGGATCCCTGCCGGTCTTCCCGCACACCTGGCACAGGCCGCGAAGCATGGCCAGCCATTGACGTCTGACGTTCAGCATCCGCCACAGCGGTTGGCCACGTCGGTTCTGACGGATACGGCCACGAAGGATGCCACCGACCCAATCGCTTGGACGTGGATCGGGATAGGTGAGCCGGATGTCGCCGAAGGGGTGCTGCTTGGCGAACAACAGGCGGTGTTCGATGGCTTCGCCGGACCAGGCGATGACGTAGGGGACACGCAGTGGTGCGAGGCTCTCGGCCGCGCTGCTCGATGGTCGTTGCAGAGTGGTCACTGGGAGGTCTCCGCCTCCCGCCAGGTGTGAACCACGCTCTTGGCCATCGCCAACAGCGCAAGCCGCCGAGGAGTGTCCGCCTCGATGAGGTCACCGGACGCGTGGTGCCTGCCGTGCAGCATGTCGCCTACTCGCCACATGTCGAACTCCAGGAGCAGGGGGGCCGACGTGGCATTGCGCTCGCGTTCCAGATGAGAACCGTGTTCGGAGGGCATGACCGCGACGGTAAGAACGCGTGATACCGCACCTCAACGAGGTTGCTCGTCTTTGACAGAGGGCGAAATAAGGAGGCCGATCTAGAAGACGAGCGGCAATCTCTGGCAAACATCTTGAGTCGGGTCATCTCTGCACGCAAACTCAAGCACAGCATGTCCAACCCCGTAGGAGGACCTCATGGCACTGCGATTCCTCGGTAAGGACCCCGACAGCCCCGACGGCGACTCGCCCACTGTCTGGGAGGCGACCTGCCAAAGGGAGAGACGGTGATCCGCTTCCCGAAGCGCATGATTCAGTTCTTCCCGGAGGTAGCCGGTGCCAGCCGGACGGACGCTTGAACAGTTCCTCGCCGACTGCCAGCACTCCGCCGTGCACCTTGAGATGCGCGACGCGTACACCCTGAACGATTCCAAGTTCGATGCATGGAAGGCGGGCCACCGCATCGATCTCGACGACCGTTCTTCATGGTGGCGCCCGTGGCTCCAGAACATCGTGAACGCGGTTGCTCGCGGTGTGGAAGTACGACGGGCGCGGATCGTCTCCGAGCCCCTCAGCAACTACATCAGGTACGAGTACGACATCACCGTGCCTAACCTCCGGGCCGGCGAGCAGGTTCGTTGGCTCCCTCGTCGTAGGGCGACCGACCTGGCCTTGCCAGGCAACGACTTCTGGTTGTTCGACGGCACTACCCTGCTCATTCACCATTTCAGCGGCGAGGGCGACAAGGTGGACAGCGAAATCATCACCGACCAGGCGGTGACCAAGCTGTGTGCCGAGGCGTTCGAGGCCGTCTGGCAACGCGCCGTTCCCCACGAGGACTACCGGCCCGTCTGACAGTCCATGACCACGCTTCCCTCGTCCAGCGCCCAACAAGCGCTCGAAGTGATGGGTGCTCGTCTCCGGAGCATCCGACGTGAGGCCAGCCTGTCCGGTCGCGATCTCGCGCGACTGGCGGGCTGGCACTCGTCGAAGGTCAGCCGTATCGAGCATGCCCAGCGCACCCCTTCCCCCGCCGATATCCGCGCCTGGTGCCGCCACTGCGGGGTGCCGGAACAAGCGCCTGACCTGGTGGCGTCCCTTGAGGCGATCGAGGGGATGTTCGTCGAGTGGCGGCACATGGAACGCACCGGGCTGAAGAAGGCTCAGGAGGCGGTCGTGCCTCGATGGGAGCGGACACGCCACTTCCGCATTTACTCCTCCAAGCTCATCCCCGGGCCGCTACAAACCCGTGCTTACATCTCCGCGATTCTCACCGCCCTCATGCGCCGTCGTGGCCTGCCGAACGATATAGAGGAAGCGGTTCAGGTGCGCGTGGACAAGCAACACGTTCTCCACGATGGCGATCACCGGTTCGCGGTCATCTTGGAGGAGAGCGTCCTACGCGCCCCGATCGGAGGTGCCGAGGTCATGGCTGGGCAACTGGGCCACCTACTCACCGTGAGCGCCCTGCCCTCGATGTCGCTGGGCATCATCCCTCTCGACGCCGACCGATCCACCATGTGGCCGGTTGAGGAGTTCTTCATGTTCGACGACGCCGAGGTCACCGTCGAGCTTGTCTCCGGCCACGTGACGATCACACAACCCCACGAAGTCGCCCTATATGCCGGTGCCTTCAGGGAACTCGCCGCTCTGGCGGTGTACGGCAAAGCCGCCCGCGCCTTGATCACTGCTGCAATTCAAGCGCTGGACAGGGACGCCTGATCCACGTCTTCAATGTCCGCTGATTAACTGAGGAAACCATGATCCAGAACAACGGCTTCGTGTCGAGCATCCACTACTTCAACCGGACGGGCTGGGTCGCCATCTTCACCGGCACCGAGACCGAGACCGGGCGCACGGTGCACGTAGAAGCCTGGGACCCGGTCACAGGTACCGCGCTGGTCGTCGATTCCCAGCGTGGTGCCATGCGCCGGGTCGACGACTACCCGGACTTCTCCCATCTCGAACGAGCCGACCAAGTTGCGGCCGTGCTCCCCGGCGGCGGATGGCGCGTTTACTGGAAAGACGAAGGACCTGGTGGGACGCCCCTAACTGAACAGGTCCTTGCTTGGCTGATCACAGAGAAGGGGGGAGCCACGGCGATCACCGTCGATGCCACCGGGTACGTTGACGCCGCTGACAGTGCCGACCGTTTCCTAGCCCCCGGAGAGGACCTCACCGCGACCGATCAGCAACCGCCCTCATAGCCTTCTCACCGACATCAGTGGAGGCGACAGCACGGTTCCGTCTGATTCCTCGCGTGATACTTCGCGTGATACTGCCGCCTATGTATCCGGGCGTTCTTGGATGCACACGCCGGAGATCGAAAACCGCTTTGGAGCAGCTCACGGCATGTTCCTAGGTATCCGGATGCCCCCCGATGTCCCCCGGGTGCCGAGAGTTCAAGTCCCCCCTCGGACACGTAAGTCGTATGTATCTGGATGATTCTGGATATGACGATCGGTCACCCGAGATCAGCTCCGGCTGAGCCTCGGGTGATTTCGTTTGCGGCGCCCCTCCCTCCTGGTACGGGCGAGCGATCCACGATGAACGGCGTCGCTCCGGGAACATCCACGCGCAACGCATTCGGTCAGCGTGCCTCCGACGGCGAGCAGGTACGCGGCCAGCGGGTGGTCGCCGAACGGGAGCCGGACGGCCTCGGCCGCCTTCACCGTCATCGGGTGGTCGCACGGAGCTCGTCGAGCGCGCGGAGCCGGAGCCCGCCCCGCACAGCCGCGCGGCATCCTCGACATCCCTCGACGTCCATGCCCGCCGGAGCTCGCACGACTCGATCCGGCCTGTTCGAGCAGGTCTGGGCGCACGCGGCGGACCTCGAACCGCACCCCGCGCCGGCCGCAGCCCCAGGGAATGGCAGGTGCTGCACCTGCTGTCCGGCGCCGACAAGGACGAGACCGCCGCCAGGGAGCTGGGGTGAGCCTGTGGACCTACCGCAAACACACGTGGCCGAACTGCTCGACCGGCTCGGCGCCGCGAACCGCTTCCAGGCCGCCCTGCCAGGGTGATGCGCCGGAAATTTCGGGCTGTATATACGTCTGCAGATTTAGTCTCGCAGCGAGGTCTGCGGGCAGTGGAGGTCGCGCTCTCGCGGGGAGGAGCGTGTCGAGGTATCTGCCTCCGGTACCCGGGTGGCTGCGGGCTTCACCCGAGCAGCGACGCGGTCAGCCGCGCCTCCGGCGTGCCGATGGCGGAGAACAGGTCGTGAGCGTGCCGCCAGCACTCCCGCCCGCCCCGCCGATCGCCGGTGCGGAGGCGGGCGCGGCCGAGGAGCAGCAGCGCACGGGCGTGCTCCAGCCGTTGCCCCGAGCGCGCGGCCAGGTTCGCCGCGCGCTCGCCCGCCAGCATCCCCTGCTCCTCCTCGCCGTCCGCCAAGTGGATCGCCGCCAGCAGGGTGTGCAGCCGCGGCACGTCCAGCGGGCTGAACTTCCTGTTCAGGGCGAGGGATCGGGTCGCCAGTTCGCGGGCCGCGCCGTGGTTCCGTACGCAGAATTCGGCCCGGGCGCGGCCGAGCAGGACCTGGCCGCTGCTCATGCCCGACTTCACGGCGAGCCGGCGAGCGGCGGTGAGCCGGTCGAAGGCGCGGTCCACCCGGCCGAGCCGCAGTTCCGCGTCCGCGAGGCCGAGCAGCGAGGCCAGCTCGGAATTGCGGTTCTCGACGGACACGGCGATGTCGAGGGCGCTGCTGAAGGCGGCGACGGCCTGCTCGGGGCGCCCCGCGTCGCAGTGCACCAGTCCGGCCGTCTCATGGGCGACGCCCTCCGCGTAGCGCAGGCCCGCGGCCCGGGCCACGGCCAGCGCCTCCTCCAGGATCTCCGTCGCCTCCGCGAACCTCGCCTGCTGCTGGCGGACCAGGCCCAGGTTGACCAGGGTCAGCGCCTGCATGTGCCGGTCGCCGGAGGCGCGGGCGAGCGGCAGGGCGGCGGCCAGGCACTCCTCGGCCTGCCGCAGCCGGGCGAACTCCAGGTGGACGGAGGCCAGGTTGCCCAGCCCGCGTACCTGGCCGTGCGTGTTGCCCAGCGTGCGGTTCAGCGCCACCGCTCGCCGGTAGCGCGGGATCGCCCGGTCCGGCCGGCCGAGCTGCTTGAGCATCACCCCGCAGGCCGACAGCGCCATCGCCGCGCCGCGTATCCAGCGGGCCCGGCGGCTGAGGTCCAGCGCGCGTTCGCTCTCCCGCAGGGCCGTCCGCAGATCCGCCATGCGCCAGCGCGTCGTGCCGAGCACCAGGTACATGGCGGCCTGGCCCCGGAGATCCCCCTCCCGCTCGGCGGCGGCCAGCCCGATCCCGGCGACCCGCAGCCGCTCCCCCAGCGTCGCCCGGTGGTGCAGCAGCTCCTGGGCCGCCTCGACCAGCAGCCAGGCGTAGCGCCGCGGGCCGTGCGCGGCGGCGTGCGACACCGCGGCCGCCAGGTTCTGCCATTCGCTCTCGAACCAGGCGACCGCCTCGGCCTGGTCGCCGAACGGCCGGCCCTGGCCGCGGGGCAGGTCCGGGGTCTGGAAGCCGCACGCCTCGGTGGCCGCGACGAGAAGGTGCAGGTAGTGGTCGAGCAGGCGGCGCACCGCGGCCTCGCGCTCGGCGGGCGGGTCGGCCTCGCGGGTGCGCTGCGCGGCGTACTCCAGGACGAGGTCGTGAGCGGCGAACCGGCCCGGGCCAGACTCCTCGATCAGGTGGATCCGGGCCGCCCCGCCCAGCAGTTCCTCGGCCGCGGCCTGGCCGGTTCCCGCCAGCGCGGCCGCCGCGGCGACGGAGATCTCGGCGCCGGGCACCAGCCCGAGCAGGCGAAACATGCGCTGGGCAGCCGTGGGAAGGGCCTCGTACGACGCGTCGAGCGAGGCGCGGACGGCCACGTTCTCGTCCCCCGTCCACGCGCAGCCCGGTCATGCGGCCCCGGGCCGTAAGGCGGTGTACGCAGTCGTCCACCGTCCGGTGGCCGTACTCGCCGATCCAGGAGGCGGCGATGGAGAGCGCGAGCGGAAGGCGGCCGCACAACCGGACGAGCTCGGCCGCGGCGGCGGGGTCGCGGCGGGCCCTGGCTTGGCCGACGGCCTGGGTGAGCAGGCGCAGGGCCTCGTCCTGGTCGAGCACGTCCAGCGTGACGCGCTCGACGTCGTCCACCGCCACCAGCCCGCTGAGGCGGTGGCGGCTGGTGATGACGATCCCGCAGCCGGGGGGCGCGGCCAGCAGCTCGCGGACCTGCCGCGGGTCCGCGACGTCGTCCAGGACGATGAGCACCCGCCGGCCGGCGAGGGTGGTCCGGTAGAGCGCGGTCTGCGCGTCCACGTCGACCGGGATGTCCGCGGCTCTCAGCCCGAGGCCCTGCAGGAGCAGCGTCAGCGCCTCGGGGAGGGATCTCGGGTCGGCCGGGCCGAAGCCCCGCATGTCGACGAAGAGCTGCCCGTCGGGGAAGCGCCCGGCCGCCCGGTGCGCCCAGTGGACCACCAGCGCCGTCTTGCCCACCCCGGCGGGCCCGACCACGGCAACCCGATGCGCCGCGTCGAGCCGCCGCAACGCCTCTTCCCGGCCGACGAACCGCGTCAGACCGTGCGGCAGCTGATGCGGCGTCTGCGCTCCGCCCGGCCGGACGTCGTCCTTCAACAGCCGCTGGTGCAGGTCGCGCAGCTCCACGCCGGGTTCGACGCCCAGCTCGCCGACCAGCCGGGCGCGGAGCTCGCGGTACACCGCCAGCGCCTCGGGCAGCCGGGCGTCACGGTGCAGCGCCCGCATGAGCAGCCCGTGCGGGCGCTCCCGCAACGGGTGCTCGGCGACGAGCCTGCGCAGATCGGCGAGCACGCCCTCGCCGTGGCCGCGCTCCAGCAGGAGTTCGGCCCGCCGCTCGGCCGCCTCCACGTGCAGCTCCACGAGCCGGCTCCGCTCGGTTTGGGCGGCCAGGCCGGTCAGGTCGGGGAACGGGTCGCCGCGCCACATCGCCAGGGCCCTGTCGCAGCTCGGCAGGGCGTCCGCGCCGGCGTGGCGGGCGCCTTCGACCAGGGCGGTGAACTCGGCGAGGTCCAACTCGTCCGGCCCGACCCTGGCCAGGTAGCCGGGGCTGCGGGTGACGATGATCGAGTTCCCCCGAACGCCCAGGGCCCGGCGTACCTCCGCGACCAGCGCGCGGATGCGCGGCGCGGCCGACGACGGGGGGCTCTCGCCCCACAGCGAGCCGGCCAGGCGCTCGGTGGGCACCACGCGACCGGGTTCGAGCAGCAGCGTCGCCAGCAGCGCCCGCTGCCTGCCGGTCAGGTGCACCGCCCGGCCGTCGACCGTGACCTCCACGGGACCAAGCAGGAGGAACCGGACGACAGACACGGGCCGACCGTACCAAGATCCATGCGGAATCCGTGCAAGATCCGTGCCGTCCGGTGCGAAGTTGGTCGCCGACGGCACGCGAACAGGGAACGATCGATGCGACCACGGCTCAAAGAACTCTCCTGGGAACGGGACGGCGACCGGCTCCGCCTGGTCTACGACCCGCGCGACCAGTTCCTGCTGGCGGACCCCGACGGCTCGGTGGAGAAGCTGCTGGCGCTGCTCGGCGAGGGCGGCCGGACGGTCGAGGAGCTCGCCGGCGTCCTCACGGTCGACGCAGCCGATGTACGTGCCGCCGTGTCGGCGCTGGACGCCCACGGGCTGGTCGAGGACGGCGACCGCCTCGGCGGGCTCACCCCGGACGAGGCCGAGCGACACTTCAGCACCCTGGCCTTCCTCGAGTCGTTCGGCTCCCTCGACCGCAGCCATGAGGACCTGCACCGGCGGCTGCGCGAGTCCCACGTGCTGGTGCTCGGCACCGGCGGCCTGAACTCCACCGTGATCCCCCACCTGGCCGGTCTGGGCGTCGGCCGGCTGACCCTGCTCGACCGCGACCAGGTGGAGCCCCGCAACTTCGCTCGGCAGTACCTGTACCGCTGGGCCCACCTCGGCGCTCGGAAGGCGACGCAGGCAGCCGAGTGGGTGCGGACGTTCGACCCGGCCGTCGAGGTGGACGCGATCGACGCCTCGATCGAGGGGCCCGACCAGCTCGCCCAGCTCGTCGGCCGGCTCCGGCCCGACGTGGTGGCCGCCGGCGTCGATTCCCCGAACGAGATCGACCTGTGGGTCAACCGGGCCTGCGTACAGCACGGCGTGCCCTTCGTCCGCGGCGGGTTCCTGGTCACCACCGGGGCGGTGTGGTCGGTCGATCCGGGGGTCAGCGCGTGCCGGGCGTGCATTCCGGGGGATCCGGTGGATCTCACGGCGTACGCCGATCCGGACGAGCCGACCCGCAACGCGATCTCGGCGATGCGCCTGCACCTGAACCGGCCGCAGCGCAACCGGGGCATCGGCCCGGTCGTCGGGCTGCTCGGTTCCTATGCCGCCTTCGAGGTGCTCAGATACTTGACCCGTTTCGAGCCACCGGCACACGCCGGTCGGCCGCTCGTCCTCGATTTCGCCCACGGTTGCGCGGCGAATCACCCGGACGAGTGGCAGCGCGATCCAGCCTGCACGGTATGCGGGGGGAGGTGACCATTGTGAAGATCGAGATCGTTCGCGTCGAGAGCACCCGCCTGACGGGCAACATCTGCATGTCCACCTGAGCGAGCGGCCGGGGACCGCGCTTCTGCGTGCGGCCCCGGCACTCGCCTTTCGTCCAGCATGCTCACGCACCTCGTCCTGCATTGTCACGGACCTCGTCCAGCATTTCCCGGAGCGAAGATGACCGCCCTCCCTGCGACGGAGCTGCGCGCGCGGGCGGCCTGCCTGACCGTCGGCTTCGACGGCGAAGCGTGGATCCTCGGACGACCTGACCTGGGCGTCTTCGTCGCCGTGCCCGAACCGGGAGCGGTCTTCGTCACCACCCTCCAGGAGACCGGATCCGTCGCGGAGGCCACCGCCCGCGCCAGTGAGATGGCGGGCGAGCACGTGGACGGCGACGAGTTCGTCGCCGGGCTCACCGCCGCCGGCCTGTTCGAGGCGGCCGCGGAGCCGGACGCCCCCGGCCGGATCAGGTGGATCGAGGGAGTCGGCCCCGAAGCGGCGGCCCGGCTCTTCGGGCGAGCGGGGTGGACGTGTTATGCCGCAGCCGTCATGACGGCCCTCGCCATCCTGGCGACGCGCCCCGATCTGCGCCCCTCGTGGAACGACGCCTGGTTCCTCCCGAGCCCCGGCCTGTCGCTGCTCGCCGTGCTGCTGCTCACCATCGCCTGCACCGCCCTGCACGAGGCCTGGCACTGGCTGGCCGGCCGGGCCATCGGCATCCCCGCGATCTTCAGGCTCAGCTACCGCGGCGTCTACGTCGTCTTCGAGACCGACCTCACGCAGATCGTCACCGTGCCCAGGAACCGCCGGCACGGCGTGTACCTGGCGGGCATGGCCATCGACGCCGTCGTCCTGGCCATCGTCCTCGGCCTGCGCCTGCTCGAACCGCCCGGCGTGCTCGACGGCCTGCTCGCCGCGACCGCCCTCTTGCAGCTCTCCCGGATCATCTGGCAGTGGGCCGCGTTGCCGCTGCGCAGCGACTCGTACGCCCTGCTGGCGAACGCGCTGCGCTGCCACAACCTGTACCGGACGACCTGGCTGACCGCCAAGGCAAGGCTGCTCGGGCTCACCGCGAAGGAGACCGCCGAACTGGACGCGGCCAGCGCGAGAGATCGCCGGGTCGCGACCTGGTTCGCGGTGCCTTACCTGGCGGGCATCGCGGTCATGGCGTGGTTGTTCGTCACCGTCGCGCTGCCCTTGGCGATGTCGCTCGGGCGGTGGGCATGGGGGCAGCTCGGCAGCGCGGGGATCGGGTCGTTCGGGTTCTGGGAGGCCGTTGTGGTGGTCGCGTTCACGGGGGCGGAGCTGCTTCTTCCGGTGGTGCTGGCAGTGCGGGAACGCCGCCTGCGCCGGACCGGCCGCCTCCTGTAGGTTCCGGGGCTTTCGACGTACGTGACCTTGATGCGGCGGTTGTGCCGGTCCAGAAGCTCGACGTTCAGGCCGAGGACCTGGCCGGAGCGGGCGGCGGTCCCATACAGCCTCGTTGGTGTCGAACGCCGACGCTGCACCCGACTGGTTCGGCTGGCACACCGCCATGCCCAGCGGACGCGGCATGGCCGCGGTGGCGGCATGGCGAGCGGTGGATGTGTGGGACAACGAAGAGGTGCTGCTCATCGACTACGACGGCCCCCATCCCCACACGCTGATGGCCCGGGACCTCAAACCTGGCGGGCTGATGATCGACAAGATCGGGATCCTGGAAATCGGCGCCGCCGCGCAGTGGGACCGACTACGCGAGGCCGACGAGGCGCCCATCGCCGAACGACTCGCCCGCCGCCTCCTCCCCTGATCAGTTGGAGGTACCTCGTGGCATCGAGGGCGTGCAGTCACCGCTGGCCGATGCAAGGACCGCGCCGGAGCTCCCGGTCGTGATCTCCGGCATCCGCGGGGGTTCCCGAAGCCCCACCGGGGCGATATCCCCACGCAGTAGTTTTGGTTCCGCGGCAGAAAGGGGGGATTCCGTGCCCGGCATGGCCCGTGAACGACTGGCCGAGTTGCTCGATGCGTCGGCCGAGCCGGCCGCGTCCAGCGTCTATAGAAAGGTCTCCAAGACCGATCTGTCGGTGGTGGTCGAGGGGGTCGGCCCGCTGCGGTTTCCCGTCTCCGACAAGCAGGCCGTGCAGCTGCGCGGGCTCGGCCGCCGTGCGCGGTTCGGGCGCGGCGAGCAGACTCTGACCGATCCGGAGGTTCGCGACACCTGGGAGATTCCCAAGGAGTCGGTGCGCGTCGAGTGGACGGAGGCGTTCGCGGCCGTCCTCGACGGAATGCGCGCGGAGCTGGGCTTGCCGCCGCTCTGCGAGCTCACACCGGAGCTGCACTCCATGCTCCTGTACGAGACCGGGCAGTTCTTCGTCGCCCACCAGGATTCCGAGAAGGACGACGCGATGGTCGCGACCTTGGTGGTGACGCTGCCGTCCGCGCACACCGGCGGCGAGCTCGTCGTCGAGCATCAGGGTCGGACCAAGGAATACCGGGGGCTGAAGACCGCGGTCTCGCTGGTGGCCTTCTACGCCGACTGCCGGCACCAGGTTCTTCCCGTGAAGACGGGCAACCGCGTCACCCTCACTTACAACCTGCTCCTGACGGGCGACGGCCAGGCCGTGACGGCCGGGCATCCGCTGGTCAGTGATCTCGCGGCCTGCCTTCACACGCACTTCGCCACCCCGGTCGTCCTTCCGTACAGCAATCGCAGGGGCGATCCGCCGGCGCGGCTGGCGTACCTCCTCGACCATGAGTACACCGCCCGCGGGCTGAGCTGGTCCCGGTTGAAGGGCTCCGACGCCGCACGGGGTGCCCTGCTGCGGGCGGCGGCGGAGCGGGCGGGTTGCGAGATCACCCTGGCCCTCGCGGAGATCCAGGAGACCTGGGATGCCTACGATCCCGACGAGGACGAGGATGCGTGGTACGGCGACCACGAGGACGAGGACCCCGACGACCACGAGGACACTCACAGCGCGGACGACAAGCAGTACGTCCTTCAGGACATGATCGAAACCTCCACCACGCTAGCCCACTGGATCGGCCCGGAAACAGGGCGGCTCGAGAACATCTCGCTGGACCTGAGCGATGCCGAGGTGGCCTCGACGACCCCGACGGCTGACATGGCGCCCTACTCCTCGGAGTACGAGGGCTACATGGGCAACTACGGCAATACCCTGGACCGCTGGTACCGGCGAGCTGCGCTGGTCATCTGGCCGCGGGGCCAAGGCTTCGCCAGCCGGGCCGAGGCGTCTCCGGGATGGGCGCTGGACGAACTCATTGCGATGGCCCACGCCGGAAGGGTTACGGAGGCATGTGAGGCGGCGCGGTCGCTGGAGCCCAGCTGGCACGCCGCAGGCCGTTACGCCGATCAGACCGAGCTTCTCCGCAAGGCGCTGGAGGCAGCCAGGGAGCTGGATGACGCGCAGATCGCCGCCATGCTGCTGCGGCCGTTCGTGTTGGAGCGGCTGGTCCCAGGGCACGGCCCGGCATTCGCCGACCTGGCGGCGCACTACGGTGACACCTGGATCGGTGGTCTGCTGCACGGCTGGTCCGAGGGCTGGAGGCCCAGCTCCTACGGCCTCGCCCAGGAGTCGCTGAAATGGCTCGAGAATCTCCCACGGCTGTGTACCGCGCTCTCGGCGGAGGGAAGCCCGTCCACCGAGGCCGCCCGCCGCATCGTCGATCTGTCCTGGACGATGTTCGCGGGCCAGGTCGGTCCAGCGCTCGACGGGCCCCTCACCTCCCGGCAAGAGGCATGGCTGACCGCCTTGGGGGCGCCATGCTCCGGGATCATCGCGGCCGCGGCCCAGCTCGGATCGACGAGCGTGCTGGAGGACGCCCACAAGCTCGCGCGGACGGCCGGTGACCGGGCGCACGCGCTGGCGATGGCCACACTGCGCGCTGCCGGAGGGCACAGAGCGGGCTTCGACGAGCTGGCCATCGACTGTGCCGAACGGATCCGGGCATTACTGGCGCAGCCACGACGCGCGCCGGGCGACTGGTCGATCGAGCTGCCCACCGGATGCGCGTGCGAGCTGTGCGAAGTGCTCGGCACGTTCCTCCGGCATCCTGAACGGCGAGCTCTCGACTGGCCGCTCGCAAAGGACAAGCGCAGGCATGTCCACGCCCGGATAGACGACGCGGAGCTGCCCGTCCGTCACCAGACCAGACGGCAGGGCCGCCCGTACACCCTGGTTCTGGCCAAGACAGAAGCGTTGTTCGAAGCGGAGCGTCTCGCCCGCGAGCGCCACGAGACGGACCTGGCCTGGCTCACCACCCGCAGCCGGAAGGTCTCCACCTGACAGCGACCTCCTGCGCACGGCCCTCGGCACATGACCGTTCCATGAAGCTGTCTCGCCCCGCGGGGTGGACCCTTTGGTTCGTCACCGGTCCCGCGTTCGCCGAGGCACCATCATCGGGAGGCCGGATGAATGCCTGACCGGCCGCCCGGATGTTCAGAACTTACCGATATTGATCGAGCCCAGGACATCTCCGGCCTGAATAACCGGCCCACTAACGCGAGCGTTGCCGCCAATGGTGTTACTCACGTCGCGCTTGTGTTGAGTGAGATGGATCGTATCGTTCGTCCACCCGATCAACGATTCTGCGAATTCCGCGTCCGCGTTGGCGTGGTCTACCAGCGCCTTTGTGATCTCTTCCGGCGACTGTGTGCCGAGCCGCTCAAGGGCCGCGACAGCATGGGGGTTGGTGTCGGAACTCCGACGCACGAGAGTGATCAATGAGGTCCACGCGTGCTTGCCGGCTTCTCCTGCGGCTCCCCCGATTATCGCCGAGACGATCGCAGCCAGGGCGGAGATTGCGCTCGGGTCCATCGCGCCTCTTTCGGTGCGGGATTTTCTCCCAGCTTACGTCCTGCGGTATGTGTCCCGGCTCGCGGTCGCGGGCATCGGTCGGGAGCTTCCGACTCCACCCGGGCGGACGGCACTCCGTCAAGCGCGGTGCGTGGGCTCCGGCGCCAGGGGCGCCGGGTTCGGCCATGGGTCCCGGCGCATTGCGGGGCACCTGATAATCCGTCATCGTTGCACTTGTGTCTTTACACCAAGCCGCTTGAACGCGTATGGAGGGATGCCGGGATTCAATCTGAAGATTGGTGCCGAAGCAACGTGATGGTCAACCGAAATCTGTCCGAAATTGTACATAACGATGTGACGGGAGTGGTTCACGGGCCGTTAGTCCAAGCTCATGATATTTTCGGCGGCATTCATTTCCATACTGTGGCTTCACTGCCTGCGCCGAGCCAGCTTCCGCCGCGGCCACGCCTCGTCGATCGCGAATCCGTCATCGCCCACCTCGATGCGCTGCGGGAGGAGGCTACCGATGTCCCGCTGGCCGTGTTGCTGACGGGGTCTGTGGGCGTGGGAAAGAGCGCGCTGTCGCTGGCCTGGGCGCACATGATTCGCGAGCGTTTCCCGGATGGGCAGTTGTACACCGATCTGCGCGGACATTCCACCGACATCCCGGCGTCCCCTCACGAAGTACTTGGAGACTTCCTCCAATCCCTGGGTGTCCCGACGGACCTCATCCCCGGCGAGCTGGCACAGCGCTCGGCGCTGTATCGCACGGTGACCAGGGACCAGCGGGTTTTGGTAGTCCTCGACGACGCGATAACCGCAGCCCAGGTACGGCCGCTGCTCCCGGCCTCGTCCGCGAGCATCACCGTGGTGACCAGTAGATACCGGCTGGCGGGCTTGTTGATGCATGGAGTGCGTGGGGTTTACGTCGATCGGTTCGACGCCGAGGCGAGCCTTGCCCTCCTGCGCGATGCGCTGGGAAGTGACCGGCTCGAGCAGCAGCACGAGGCGGCTGCCGAGTTGGTGGAGCTGTGCATGCGGCTGCCGCTCGCATTGAGCGTCGCGGCGGCCCGCCTGGCTGCACGTCCGAGCTGGCCCATCCGCGAGATGGTCGCCGCGCTGGCCGAGGAGCAGAGGGCCCTGGCGGCGCTGACGATCGGAGATGACGTGGCAATGCGCTCCGCGCTCGACCTCTCCTACCGCGCGCTGCGCTCCGACACCGCCCGGCTGTACCGGCTGCTAAGTCTCTGCCCTGGGGACAAGTTCGGCGGCGATGCGGCAGCGGCGCTGGCCGGCATCTCGAGGATGGAGGCGAGGCGGATGCTGGGAGAGCTGACCGACGCGAACCTGTTGACCGACATGGCCGACGGGCGCTGCCGCTTTCATCACGCGTTGGTCCGGCTGCACGCTTCCCACCTGGTCGAGATTGAGGACCAGCAGGAGGCCCGAGACCTTGCCGTTGGCCGCCTGCTCTCCTGGTATCTCGCCACAGCCGCGTGCGCGGAACGCCGATTGCGGCCGCACCGCACACGACTGCCCCGAGACGCCGAACCACCTCCCGCCGAGGTGACGGACTTCGGAGGTCCGGAGGACGCACTCAGGTGGCTGGAGTCGGAACGCGCGAACCTGAGCGCCGCGGTCACTCTCGCACACGAGCAAGGGCGTGAAGCGACCGCATGGCAACTCGCCGACGCAATGTGGGCCCTGTTCCTCTTCATGGGCCATCACGTGGAGCGGCTCGAAGTGGAGGAGACGGGACTGGCCGCCGCACGCTCCTGCGGCGACATGTACGCCGAGGGGAAGATGCTGAACCGCCTGGGGCTGAGCCTCAATACCCTCGGCCGTCACGATGAGGCGGCCGCACGATTCGAGGAAGCGCTCGAGATCTGGCGACGTCTTGGTGAGCGGGAGAGGGAGATCGGGTCGCTGCGCAGGCTGGGCTTGGTCGCTGCCGGGCGTGGTGACCACGGCGCCGCCATCGCCCGGCTCACGGACGCGAGTGCCGCATATCAGACACTGGGGGCCGGCCGGAAAACAGCTCTGGCCTTGATCGACCTCGCGGGTGTGCTCCTGGCTCAGGACCGCGGTCTGGACGCGGTGATCCATCTGGAACGGGCGCGGCGCCTGCTCGCAGAAGTCGACGACTCATACAACCGTGCTCGTGTGGACATCTTCCTCGGTCATGCGCACGCCGGGCTGGGAGAACACGACAAGGCCGGCCGGGAGTTGCGCGCAGCGCTTGAGGCGATGGCTGAGCTGGGGTCCTCAGTGGGCCGGGCCGCGGCGCTGGAAGGGCTGGGGGACCTGGCTGAACGCACCGGTCGTAGGGGCGAGGCGAGACGGATGTATGAGGCGGCACTGGAAACGATAGGGCAGGAAGGATCTATCGGATATTTCAGGATCAAGGAACGTCTTGAGGCGTTTGACCGTTATCCTGGAGTTTGTCATGAAAATAAAAAAGGCCACCGTCCGGATGGAGCGGCGGCCGAGGGGGCAGATTAGGGCTGATCAGCCCATCATGATACCCAGAAGACCCATCATGATACGCACGACGACTTCCTGGGTGGTAACGAGCATTTCCTGGTGCAACTTACGTCCTTTCCAGACATTCTGCACATCGTCGATCATGAGCCCCCGACGCGCTCATAATAAGCGGGAAGTGGCTGACCCGCCACATGCTTCACATAATCAAGCCCCAGCAGCTTCCAGCGCCTCCAGGCGCTGCCGCAGGACGCCCGCCTCCGGTGCGCTCAGACGTTCGAAGATCGTGAGTGCTTGACGCCACGGTCGTGCCGCGACCCTCCTTCCGTGCATGCACAGAAGGGCTTCGCCCAGTCCCAAAAGTGAGCTGGCCTCGAGAAACGGGTCGCCAAGCTGACGAGAGAGGGCCAGCGCCTGCTCGCATGTTTCCCGAGCGGAGGCGAACTGGCCACTGAGTCGCTGACTGTCTCCGATCCTCAGGAGCGCGCGTGAGGATTCGTACGGATCTCTTATGTCCCGTGCAATAGCCAGCGCTTTCTGGAAATGGATCAGCGCCTCGGCATTGAGGTCCATGCCCAGATATGTCGATCCGATATTGCTGAGCGTGTCGGCCTCATGGCGCCGGTCGCCGGTCTCCTGGTATATCGACAGTGAGGTGATCTCAGAGAAATAATTCGGGCGATTTGGGGATGGACGGGACGCCAAAGGTGACGTTTCGGGCCTATCGGGAGAAGTCGTCGAAGGCCGGAGACAGACGTGGAGCCTCCGGTAGATGAGT